>NZ_JBVAXQ010000002.1:0-510209 GCF_055419425.1 Mycobacterium sp. IDUB_21
TGGCACTAACCGGCCGAAAACTTACCAACACACACACAACACTGTGTTGCCCGCAACCACACCACATACCACACCCCGCCACCAAACACACCCGGTGGCAGGGAAACACAAGGCCAACCCACCCCGGTGGGCCGGCCACCCGCACCAAACAAAAAAATAGAGTTACGGCGGAAATAGCGACAGGGAAACGCCCGGTCCCATCCCGAACCCGGAAGCTAAGCCTGTCAGCGCCGATGATACTGCCCACACGGGTGGAAAAGTAGGACACCGCCGAACACAACATAAAGCCCTGTGGCCCCCGAGAAATCGGGGGCCACAGGCATTTTCACGTGTCCGCCCACGGCAATTTGCCCATGAGGATGGTACGTCTGGTGCAACCGGATTAGTCGCGACGTTTTGGGGGCCGGAGCACCGCCGAGCATTCCCGAGGCCGGTTGCTGTTGCCCGATTCGCCCCGGGACTATATCGTTAAGCCTCAGTTAAGGAATTTAACAGGAGGATATCGGGTGCGTACCTACCATTGCCTTCCGGTTGTCGCCAGCCTCGCTGCTGCCAGCGTCCTCGCTGGGGCACCGATGACGTCGCCGGTGGCCGGTGCCCAGGCGGCGGCGGTCTCACTCACGGGCAACGGTACGTCGCTCGGCGACGGGGTCGCGTTGATCATGGGTGGTACTGGTATCCCGGACCCGCCTCAGACCTACCTTGACGCCGTCGATGATTTGTTCCTGAAGCCGCATGGCTTCACCGGTGACCTGGTTTCCCTGTGGACGCCGGAGAACGTCAGTGCCACCTCGAGTGCTGTTGGCCTGCAGACTCTCGAGAACGCGATCGCTGAGCGGCTCAACACCGGCGACGTCGCCGCCGACAACCCAATCGTCGTGTTCGGTTACTCGCAGAGCGCTGGGATGTCCGTCAGATTGATGGATTGGCTTCAAGAGAATGACGTGTCCAACGATCTCGTGCGGTTTGTGCTGATCGGTCCGACGGGCGCCAGCGACGTCCCCACCGACCTGTATCACACCGACGTCTACAGCTACGAATACGATCCGGTCGCCTTCAAGCCGACGTACTTCAACCCGCTGGCGGACCTCAACTCCGCACTGGGCTTCATCTACGGACATTCGGTGTATCTGAGTGCGACGCCCGAGCAGCTCGCGAACGCCATCGAGCTGCCGACCTCGGACCCGGACTCGCTGACCACCTTCCACATGCTCCCTTCGGAGATCCTGCCGCTGTTGGCACCGCTACAGCTGGTCCCTATTTTCGGGCAACCGCTCTACGAGCTTCTGGAGCCCGTCACCCGGATCCTGGTGAACCTGGGCTACGGCAACCTCGACTACGGCTGGCCGCCTGGGGACGTTGATGTGCCGGCTGCAGCCGGATTCTTCCCGACCAACATCGATTTCGGTGACTTCCTCACCGCGCTGGGCAACGGTGTGCAACAGGGGATCACCAATGCCGTCAACAGCTTGTTCGACCCGGACACCTACACGTTCTACTCCCTCGAGGACCAGCCGTCGTTGGCTGGAATCATCAACGAGGGATACCTCGCCGGCTACCTTGACTCGCCGCACCCGTCGCTGGACGAAGCGCTCACGGGTTTGTCCAACTTCCTGGCGGCATTCACCGACCAAACCGGGTACCCCATGCCCGACCCGGTCGACCTATTGGGTTAATCCGGGCTGCCGCTAGCGATTTGGCCCGGCGCGGTTTCGTGTCGAGATGCCAATGGCGTCGAGTTCGTCATTGCTCCGACCGAGGGCTGACCGTACTCGACCTTCAATCGAACAGCGTGGCGTGGCTGCGCTGTCGCTCCAGATCGAGCAGTGCCCGCTTGCGGTCGATGCCGCCGCCGTAACCGGTCAGGCTGCCGTTGCCGCCGATCACACGGTGGCACGGGACGATGATCGAGATCGGGTTGCGACCGTTGGCCAGCCCGACGGCGCGAGATGCTTTCGGTGCCCCGATCTGGCTGGCCAGTTGCCCGTACGAGCGGGTCTGGCCGTAGGGGATCGTCAGCAAGGCGGTCCACACGCGACGCTGAAAGTCGGTGCCGGTCATCTGATAACTCAGGTCGAATTCGGTGAGGTCCCCGGTGAAATAGGCCGCGAGTTGCTCGACGACGTCGGGAAACGCGGTGTCGTCGCGCCGCCAGCCGGTTTGGGAGGGGGCGTGGGAGTGATCGAGCATCAGCAGATGGCTGAGTTTGCCGTCCTCGCCGGCCAAGGTGAGCGGTCCGATCGGGCTGTCGATGGTGCGATAGCAGGTCATGCGATCTCCTTGGAAGTCGAGGGCCAGTCGTTCACGGCGTGATCGAGCGCGGTCCACAAATGCTGGGTGGCGTAGGCCCGCCACGGCCGCCAGCGGGCGGCACGCTGACTCAGCGTCCGCGCGTTGTCAGGTAAGCCCAGCCGGCGGGCGGCCACCTGCACCCCCAGGTCGGTTACCGGGAACGCATCAGGGTCGCCCAAGCCGCGCATGGCGATGACCTCCGCGGTCCAGGCCCCGATCCCGGGCAGCTCCATGAGTTGATGCCGGGCCTGGTCCCAATCGCAGCCTGCCCCCAGGCCGATGGTGCCGTCGGCCAGGCCTGCCACCAGGGTGAGTAACGTTCGCCGGCGTGCTTGGGGAAGGGCAAGCCGCTCGGGATCGATGTGGGCGAGACGCTCCACCGACGGGAAAACGTGGGTCAACCCGCCGTCCGGATCGCCGATCTGCTCGCCGTGCGCAAGCAGCAGTCGGTGCGCGTGGGTGCGGGCCGCTTTGATCGACACCTGTTGACTCAACACCACCCGTACCGCGAGTTCGGCTTCGTCGACGGTGCGCGGAATGCGCTGCCCCGGAGCCTTGGCCACGACTGGCGCCAATTCTGGGTCGGCCGTGAGGACTTCGACGACGGCTTCCGGATCGGCGTCGAGGTCCAGCAGTCGCCGACAGCGGGTGATCGCGGCGGTCAGGTCCCGGAAATCGTCGAGCACCAGTCCGCATCGGACGTGATCGGGGGCCGGCGTCAAGCTGACGATGCCGTTGCCGTGCGGCAGGCGCAGGGTGCGTCGGTACGCGCCGTCGCGCACCTCCTCGCAGCCGGGAACCGCGCACGCCGCCAGATGTCCGAAGACCCCCTCGAACGCGAACGGGGTGCGTACCGGCAGGCGTAGTGAGAGACCTCCTGGGCCGGGGGCGGGCTGGTCGGACTGGGTCTTCGACCGGGTCGCCGCTTGGTGCCGCAACGCTGTCGGGGTGGTGGCGCACACGGCACGGATGGTGTCGTTGAACTGCCGGATGCTGGCGAACCCGGCCGCGAACGCGATGTCGCCCAACGGCAGATCTGTGGTCTCGATCAAGACCCTGGCTGTCTGCGCCCGCTGGGCGCGGGCCAGCGCCAGCGGGCCGGCGCCGACCTCGTCCTGTAGCAGGCGCTGCAACTGACGGGCGGAGTAGCCGAGGTGGCCGGCCAGGCCGGTCACCCCCTCGCGATCGACCGTACCGTCTGCGATCAAGCGCATCGCTCGGCCGACGACGTCTCCGCGGATATTCCATTCCGGCGATCCCGGTGCGGCGTCCGGTCGGCAACGTTTGCAGGCCCGGAAGCCGGCCCGCTGAGCGGCGGCGGCGGTGGGGTAGAACCGGACGTTCCGCGCGAGGGGCGGTCGCACCGGGCAACTGGGCCGGCAGTAGATCCGGGTAGTCAGCACGGCGGTGTAGAACCAGCCGTCGAAGCGTGCGTCGCTGGACTGCACGGCACGGTAGCAGCGGTCGAAGTCGTCGTGCACGTTCTAACCATGGCACGCGCCGGCTGAGGACACTAGCGGAAATGCGACACGATAGTGCCGGGCCGGCGCCGCCCGTCGGGCGCTACCATCTGGGCGTGGCAGCACTGGTACAGCGGTACTTGGACGGGATACTCACCGAGCATGCCGACGTGAACGTGGGCGCCCTGGCGAGCTACATTCCCGAGTTGTCGCGGGTCGATCCGACGGGATTCGGTCTCTCGCTGTCCTCGTCGGACGGTTATGTCTACGAATCCGGCGACGCGGGCGTGGAATTCACCATGCAGTCGATCTCCAAACCGTTCACCTACGCGCTGGCACTCGATCAGTTGGGGCCCGCGGACGTCGACGCAAGGGTCGGGGTGGAACCCTCTGGTGAGGGGTTCAACAGGATCAGCGTCGACCAGGTCACCCAGGTCCCGAAGAACCCGATGATCAACGCCGGCGCGATTGTGGCGTGCTCATTGATCCCGGGCAAGACAGCCGACGATCGATTCGACCTTATCCGTGAGTTCTTCAGTGCCTGCGCGGGACGCAGCCTGGACTTCGATGACGAGGTTTACCGATCGGAGAAGGCCAGCGGCAGTCGCAATCGTGGAATCGCCTATCTGCTGGACAGTTTCGGCGCTCTCGGTGCTGACCCCGATGACGCTCTCGACGTCTACATCCGGCAGTGCTCGCTGAAGGTCACCAGCACCGATCTGGCCCGGATGGCGGCGACGCTCGCGCGCGGCGGTTACAACCCGCTGACCGGGCGGCAGGTGACAGACGCGGCGGTGGTACGGCGCACGCTGTCGGTCATGGTGACCTGCGGTATGTACGACGCCGCCGGCGAGTGGGTCAGCGCGGTCGGGATGCCGGCCAAGAGCGGCGTGGGTGGTGGCATCGTCGCGGTGCTGCCCGGCCAACTCGGCATCGGTGTCTATTCGCCACGGATCGACGCCAAGGGCAACAGTGTGCGCGGGGTGCTGGTGTGCCGCAGCCTTTCCCAGCAGCTCGGCCTGCACTTTCTGACCGTGAGCAGCGAAGCCCACGCGGCCATTCGCGGGGTGTACATGCCCCGCCCCGGCGTTCGGGTCTATGAGGTGCACGGCGATCTGCTCTTCGCGGGCGCCGAACAGGTGGCCCGGACCGCCACCCGAGACTGCGGCGAATTCGACACCGCGATCCTCGACGTGTCGCGGCTGCACACCATCAGCGATCCGGCGCGCGCCTTGCTCGCCGGACTGGCCGACGCTCTGCAAAGTCTGGGCAAGCAGGGCGTCCTCGTCGATCCTGGTGGCGCGGTGACGCCAGACCCGGCGGCCTACGACGCGTTGGTGTTCGCCACCGTCGAGGATGCTTTGGCAGCGACGGAGAAGTGGGCGGGCTAGCGCCGGCTACAGCGGGCCGGCCAGCACGGTGGGCTGGTCGTAGCCGCGCAGCACCATCGAATCGCCGAGGACCCAGTGGGCTTGTTCGCTGATCCCGGCGGCGAGCACCGTCTGCGCCGTGGTCAACAGCTGAAGCTCCCGCGACTTGGCCAGCTCACATAATCGGGCCGCCTCGTTGACCGGTTCGCCGATCACGGTGTACTCGAAACGTTCTTTGGCGCCGACATTTCCGGCGACGACCTGACCGGCCGCCACGCCGATGCCGGCTCGGATCTCCGGTACCTCATCGGCCAGCCGGTACAGGATGCCGCGGGCGGCGGCCAGCGCTTCATCTTCGGGCTGGTCGAGGTGGTTCGGGGCGCCGAAGATCGCCAGCGTCGCATCGCCCTCGAATTTGTTGATCAGCCCCCGATGGCGATCGACCTCATCGACGACCACCGCGAAGAACCGGTTGAGCAAAGCGACGACTTCGGTTGCGGGCTGGTTGGTGACTATCTGCGTCGAGCCGACGATATCGACGAAAAGGACTGCGACATGGCGTTCTTCACCGCCGAGTTGGATCCGGTCGCGTTCGGCCGCGGCGGCGACCTCGCGCCCGACGTGACGACCGAACAAGTCGCGCACCCGTTCGCGCTCCCGCAGCCCGTGCACCATCGCGTTGAAGCCGCTCTGCAGCTCACCGAGTTCGGTGCCGTCGAACACCACCAGATCACCGTCCAGGTTGCCTTGCTCGACGCGCTTGAGCGCTGCACGCACCACCCGCACCGGCGTCGCGGTGAGCCAGGACAGGATCAACATCAGCAGGAATCCGAAGATCGCGGTGGCAAGCGCCACGATCAGCACGGCGATGCCGAACTGGGTCATGGTCAGGTTCTTCAGCACCAGGGCGAACATCGCCGTCAGGGCGATGCCCAGAACCGGAACCCCGGAGGTGAGCAGCCAGACCAGCATGGTTCGGCCCATGATGCCCGAGAGGATACGGCGCGGCGGCGGACCGGCGGCCAGTGCCTGGGCGGCCACCGGCCGCAGCGCGAATTCGGTGCACAGATAGCAGCCGGTGGCCACCTGGATACCGCAGACGCCCATGGTGAACGCGATGATCGGAATGAAGTAGCTGTCGGCCAAGCCGTACAGCAGTGTGAACAACACCACTGCCACAACCCAGAACGCGAGCACGCCCTGCGCCACCCGCCACGGCGCCAGGAAGGCGTTGCGCTCATCAACCCGCGTCGGCTGGCGCTCGACGATCGCCCAGCGCAACTTCTTGATGGTGCGCCGGGTGACCCAGTAGGTCCCCAGGATGAGCGCGATCACCACGTAGGCGGGAACGACGCCGAACGTCAGCCAACCTGGGGCGTCGGAGAACACACTGGGATTCGGAAAGGCCACCGTCACAAGCACCACCACCACGCTGACGCCGAGCAGGTTCGTGCCCACGATGACGACGGTCATGATGAACTGGATGCGAATCCGCCGCAGGTACTGGCTTTCTGAAACCCGGCCGAGCAACCACGAGCCGTATTCAGGGGTTTCGGGCAGCCGGCCGCTCTGGCGGGTCAGCAGCTCGAGAATTCGGCCCAGTCGTTGCGCGGTCGTCTTTGACGGCTTCATCGTGGCGTAAGAATAATTGCTCGACGCTGGCTCTAAGGTGGTTCGGATGCGACTCGTGATCGCCCGATGCACCGTCGACTACGTCGGCCGGCTCACCGCGCACCTGCCGTCGGCCCGGAGACTGCTGCTACTGAAGGCCGACGGGTCGGTCAGTGTGCATGCCGATGACCGTGCCTATAAGCCGCTGAACTGGATGAGTCCGCCGTGCCGGCTCGCCGAGGAAGCCGGCGGCGAGTTCCCGGTGTGGGTGGTGGCGAACAAGACAGGCGACCAGTTGCGGATCACCATCGAGGAGATCGAGCACGACTCCAGCCACGAACTCGGTATCGACCCGGGCCTGGTGAAAGACGGCGTGGAGGCTCAGTTGCAGGTGCTGCTTGCCGAGCATGTCGAGTTGCTCGGTGAGGGGTACTCGCTGGTGCGCCGGGAGTACATGACCGCGATCGGCCCGGTGGACCTGCTCTGCCGTGACGAGCAGGGACGGTCGGTCGCCGTGGAGATCAAGCGACGCGGCGAGATCGACGGTGTGGAACAGCTCACCCGCTACCTGGAACTGCTCAACCGTGACACCCTGCTCGCGCCGGTGAGCGGCGTGTTCGCCGCTCAGCAGATCAAACCGCAGGCCCGAACGCTGGCGACCGATCGTGGCATTCGTTGTCTGACACTGGATTACGACGCGATGCGTGGTATGAACAGCGACGAGTACCGCTTGTTCTGAGTGCTGAGCGGAATAGACGGCAACGGCAGTGCGTTGGAGCGGTCCATGGCAGTCAAGGATGTCCTCCAGGGTCTCTTCCAGCCGCTGACGGTCCGCTCGCTGACCGTGCCGAATCGCTTCGCGATGGCGCCGATGACCCGTCAGGCGTCGCCCGAAGGGATCCCGGGCACCGACGTGGCCGAGTACTACCGACGGCGCGCCGCCGGCGGTGTCGGCCTGATCATCACCGAAGGTATCCGGCTGCCCGACCCGGCCGCAGGTTATCCGTTCACCGTGCCGACCATCGCGGGCGGCGAAGTGCTCGCGGGGTGGAAGCGGGTTGTCGACGCGGTGCACGCCGAGGGCGCGACGATCGCCGCCCAGCTGTGGCACCAGGGTGTGCAGCGCGATGATGCCGATGGCGTGGTTCCGGTCGGCCCGTCGGGTATCGACGGACGCGGCAACCCGCGGGGTCGGGCGCTGCATACCGAGGAACTCCCGGTGACCGCGGAGCTGTACGCGCACAGTGCCGCCACCGCGCGAGACATCGGCTTCGATGCGGTCGAGATCCACGGCGCCCACGGCTACCTGCTGGACGAGTTCTTGTGGGAACGGACAAATCGGCGCACCGACGGCTATGGCGGATCGCTGGCCGCGCGGACCCGCTTCCCCGCTGAAGTGGTCACCGCGGTACGTGCCGCAGTGGGAGCGGACTATCCGATCATTTTCCGCTTCTCGCAGTGGAAGGGCCTCGACTACACCGCCTCGATCGCCGACGACCCGACCCAGCTGCAGGAACTGCTGACGCCCCTGGTCGAAGCCGGCGTCGATGTGCTGCACCCCTCAACGCGCAGGCACTACGTGCCGGCGTTCCCCGACCACGACCCGGATCTGAGCCTGGCCGGGTGGACCAAGAAGGTCAGCGGGGCACCGGTCATCGCGGTGGGTTCGGTCGGGCTGGAAACGCAGTTCCGCAGCGAAAAGCGGGGTGAGGTGATCCAGGCCGCACCCGTCGACCGCCTGGTCGAGCAGTTCGAATCCGGGGAGTTCGATGTCGTGGCGATCGGACGCGCACTGCTGGCCGACCCGACCTGGGTGAATCGTCTGCGCCGGGGCGAGCTGGACGGGTTCGGCGGTTACGACGCAGAGGTTGCGCTGGCCGCGCTGGCATGACGATTAGGCTGGCCGGCATGGCTCGTCGCCGCAGCCCCTCGCGCCGGCAGCAGCCGTTACGGCCGCTGCCGCTCTCGCAGCGGGTCGAAACCGGGACCGACGGGTACGAATACGTCGTGGCGGCGATCGCCGGCTCACGGGCCGTCAAGGTTTACCGTTGTCCCGGATGTGATCAGGAGATTCGCGCCGGTATCGCCCATGTGGTGGTGTGGCGTGCCGACTCCGGCGGTTCAGCGTGGCTCGACGGAGGAGAGGCGAAGCTGGGACCGGCGCATCAATCCGGCGGTTCAGCGTGGCTCGACGGAGGAGAGGCGAAGCTGGGACCGCCGAAAGACTCCGGCGAAGGCGACGATCGGCGGCATTGGCACACGCCGTGCTGGGCTAATCGGCACAACCGAAGCCCGACCCGCAAGTGGTCTTGATCGCGACCTCAGGGCGCCCCGACGGCCTCAGTGCGCTTGCGTTTTCGGGGCCGGTTCGACCAGCTCGATCAGCACGCCGCCGGCGTCCTTGGGGTGGATGAAGTTGATCCGCGAGTTCGAGGTGCCGCGCCGGGGCGCTTCGTAGAGCAGTCGCACGCCCTGCTCGAGCAGCCGCTCGGAGAGCGCGTCGATGTCACTGGTCCGATAGGCGAGCTGCTGCAGGCCGGGGCCGCGCTTGTCCAGGAACTTCGCGATCGTCGACGACTCGTCGATCGGGGCCATCAGCTGAATCTGGGCACTGCCGACCGGGGCGCCGCGGACAGCCAGCATCGCTTCCACGATGCCCTGTTCCTCGTTGACCTCTTCGTGCAACACGATCATGCCGAGTTGGTCGTGGTACCACTTCTTGGCCGCTTCCAGATCCGGGACCGCGATGCCGACATGGTCGATCGCCGTCACCAGAGCGGAAGCCAGAGCGGGCCGGACCTCGAACGGGCCAGCGACGGATTCGGTGGTCATAACGTAACGGTAACCTGAGCGGAAACATCGCGCTGCGCCGATCCACCTAGATCGGCCACTCACACCCGCCCAGGAGGTAGTCATGACGACATCGGTGATCGTTGCTGGGGCTCGGACCCCGATCGGCAAGCTGATGGGTTCGCTGAAGGATTTCTCGGGTAGCGACCTGGGTGCGATCGCCATTGCCGGGGCGTTGGAGAAGGCCTTCCCGAACATCGAAGCCCCGGCGTCGCTGGTGGAGTACGTGATCATGGGCCAGGTGCTGACCGCGGGCGCGGGCCAGATGCCGGCACGGCAGGCAGCGGTGGGCGCAGGGATCGGCTGGGACGTTCCGGCGTTGACCATCAACAAGATGTGTCTGTCCGGGATCGACGCCATTGCGCTGGCTGACCAGCTGATTCGGGCCGGCGAGTTCGACGTGGTGGTGGCCGGCGGCCAGGAGTCCATGACCAAGGCGCCGCACCTGCTGACCGACAGCCGATCGGGCTACAAGTACGGCGATGTGACGGTGCGCGACCACCTCGCCTACGACGGCCTGCACGACGTGTTCACCGACCAGCCGATGGGTGCGCTCACCGAGCAGCGCAACGACGCCGACAAGTTCACCCGCGCCGAGCAGGACGTGTTCGCGGCCGAATCGCACCGCAAGGCCGCCTCGGCGTGGAAGGACGGTGTGTTCGCTGACGAGGTGGTGCCGGTGAAGATCCCGCAGCGCAAAGGGGACCCGCTGGAGTTCACCGAGGACGAGGGCATCCGGGCCAACACCACCGCCGAATCGCTGGGCGGGCTCAAGCCGGCGTTCCGCAAGGACGGCACCATCACCGCAGGCTCGTCGTCGCAGATCTCCGACGGTGCGGCCGCCGTGGTGGTGATGAGCAAGGCCAAGGCGCAGGAACTGGGACTGGACTGGCTGTGCGAGATCGGCGCGCACGGCAACGTCGCCGGGCCCGACTCGACCCTGCAATCGCAGCCGGCCAACGCCATCAAGAAGGCCATCGCCCGCGAGGGCATCTCGGTCGACCAACTCGACGTGGTGGAGATCAACGAGGCGTTCGCGGCGGTGTCGCTGGCCTCGACCCGCGAACTCGGGGTGAACCCGGACGTCGTCAACGTGCACGGCGGGGCGATCGCCGTCGGGCACCCGATCGGGATGTCCGGGGCGCGCATCACGCTGCACGCCGCCCTCGAGCTCAAGCAGCGCGGTTCGGGCTACGCGGTGGCCGCCTTGTGCGGTGCCGGCGGCCAGGGTTCCGCGTTGATTCTGCGAGCCGGATAACCGTCTCCCTACGGTTGCGTAGGTTGCTGGAGCCGCCGGTTTCGCGGCACCGAACTCGGGGTGTGATTTTGGTCATAGCGGGTCTTGTCGGCATCAAATCAGCCGTCGGCGCCGGCGCCGTGGCGGCGTGACAGACTTGACGGCGTGACGCGTCCGCGACCCCCGATAGGCCCGGCATTGGCCGGAGCCGTGGATTTATCCGGTCTCAAGCAGCCGGCCCAGACCGGCAGCATCGGCGGTGACAGTTCCGCCCCGCCGGGTGCCACCGAGATCACCGAGGCCAATTTCGAAGACGAGGTGCTGGTCCGGTCCAACCAGGTGCCGGTGGTGGTGCTGCTGTGGTCGCCGCGCAGCGAAGCCTGCATCCAGCTGGCCGACACGCTCGCCGCACTGGCCACCAGTGATTCAGGCAAGTGGTCGCTGGCGACTGTCAACGTCGATGTGGCGCCGCGGGTGGCGCAGGTGTTCGGGGTGGAAGCGGTGCCCACCGTGGTGGCGCTGGCCGGCGGCCAACCGGTCACCAGCTTTCAGGGCGGGCAGCCGCCCGACCAGCTGCGCCGCTGGGTGGATTCGCTGCTGTCGGCCACCGCGGGCAAGCTCTCCGGCGGCGGCGACTCCGAGCAACCGGAGCAGGTGGACCCGGTGCTGGCCCAAGCCCGTGACCAACTCGACGCCGGTGACTTCGACGCGGCCCGCGACTCCTACCAGTCGTTGTTGGAAACCGACCCGAATCACGTTGAAGCCAGGGCGGCGCTGCGCCAGCTCACCTTCCTGGAGCGGGCGACCGGCCGGGGTCCCGATGCGCCGGCGCTGGCCGACGCCGCCCCGGACGACGTTGAAGCCGCCTTCGCCGCGGCCGATGTGCAGATTCTCAACCAGGACGTCACCGCGGCGTTCGACCGGCTGATCGCACTGGTGCGACGGACCTCCGGTGATGAGCGCAGCACGGTGCGCAGTCGGCTGGTGGAGCTGTTCGAGCTGTTCGACCCGGCAGATCCGGAAGTGGTCGCCGGTCGGCGCAACCTGGCCAACGCGCTGTTTTAAGACGGCTCCAGCCACAGCGCGGACAGGGCCGGTAGCACCAGCACCGCCGAGGCCGGCCGGCCGTGCCACGGTTCGTCGGTGGCTTCGACCCCGCCCAGGTTGCCCGCCCCGGACCCGCGGTAGGTGATCGCATCGGTGTTGAGCACCTCACGCCACCGCCCGGCGCGGGGTAGGCCCAGATGGTAGTCGGCGTGTTCGACGCCGGCGAAGTTGAAGACGCAGGCCAGTATCGAACCGTCGGCGCCGTAGCGCAGAAAGCTCAACACGTTGTTGGCGGAGTCGTTGGCGTCGATCCAGGAGTAGCCCTGCGGGTCGGCATCCCGACTCCACAAGGCGGGCAGTGCAAGGTAGCGGGCGTTGATGTCGCCGACCAGGCGCAGGATGCCGGCAGAGTAGCCGTCGGGCTCGACTTGGGGGTCGAGCTGAAACCAGTCGACGCCGCGCTCGTTGCACCATTCGCCGCGTTGGCCGAATTCCTGACCCATGAACAGCAGTTGCTTGCCGGGATGCGCCCACTGGTAGGCCAGTAGGGTGCGCAGGCCCGCGGCCTTGCGGTAGTCGTCACCGGGCATGCGTGTCCACAGCGTGCCCTTGCCGTGCACCACTTCGTCGTGGCTGACCGGCAGCACATAGTTCTCGCTGTAGGCGTACAGCATCGAAAACGTCATGTTGTGGTGGTGATAGCTGCGATGCACCGGGTCTTGACCCAGATAGGCCAGGGTGTCGTGCATCCAGCCCATGTTCCACTTCATCGAAAAGCCCAGACCGCCAAGGGCGGTGTCGCGGGTGACGCCCGGCCAGGAGGTGGATTCCTCGGCGATGGTCACGATGCCCGGCGTGACCCGGTGCGCGGTCGCGTTCAACTCCTGCAGGAACTGCACCGCCTCCAGGTTCTCCCGGCCGCCATGGATGTTGGGGGTCCATCCGCCGTCGGGCCGCGAATAATCCAAGTAGAGCATCGATGCCACCGCGTCCACCCGCAGCCCGTCGACGTGGAACTCGGTCAGCCAGTACAGGGCGTTGGACACCAGGAAGTTGCGCACCTCCGGCCGGCCGAAGTCGAAGACGTAAGTGCCCCAGTCGAGTTGCTCGCCACGTCGCGGATCGGAGTGCTCGTAGAGGGGGGTGCCGTCGAAGCGGCCGAGCGCCCAGTCGTCTTTGGGGAAATGCGCCGGCACCCAGTCCACGATCACCCCGACGCCGGCCCGGTGCAGCGCATCTACCAACGCCCGGAAATCGTCGGGTGTGCCGAAGCGTGCCGTCGGAGCGTAGTACGACGTCACCTGGTAGCCCCACGACCCGCCGAACGGGTGCTCGGCGACCGGCAGCAGCTCGACGTGGGTGAAGCCGTGCTGCACAACGTATTCCGTCAACGCTGATGCGAGTTGGCGATAGCTGAGGCCGGGCCGCCACGAGCCCAGGTGCACCTCGTAGGTGCTCATCGGCTCGGCCACCGGGTTCCGCCGGGAGCGCTGCGCCATCCAGGCCGCGTCATCCCAGCTGTACTCGCTCTGGGTCACCCGCGACGCGGTTCGCGGCGGCACCTCGGTGGCGAAGGCGAACGGGTCGGCTCGGTCGCTGACGGAGCCGTCGGCGCCGTGGATGCGAAACTTGTACAGACCATCGGCGGGAAAGTCGGGCCAGAACAGTTCCCAGACCCCGGAGGAGCCCAACGCCCGCAGCGGTGCGTCGTTGCTGTCCCAGCCGTTGAAGTCACCGATCAGGCCGACCCCGGTGGCATTGGGCGCCCACACCGCGAACGACACGCCGGACACATCGCCGTCGGTCGTGGCAAACGTGCGGTGATGGGCGCCCATCACTTCCCAGAGGCGTTCGTGGCGGCCCTCGGCGAACAGGTGTCGGTCGATCTCGCCCAGCGTCGGCGCGAAGCGATACCCGTCGGCGACCGTGAGAATTCCCGTCGGCTGGGCGAATCTCGCCGTGTCGGGGTAGTGCACCTCGAGTCGGTAATCGGTCAGGCCGGTCAACGGCAACGCGACCGCGAACAGCCCCGAGCCGAGATTTCGCATGACGAACCGGTCGGCACCGGCCAGTGCCACGACGCGGCGTGCGCGTGGCCGCAGTGTCCGGATTACCGTGACCTCGCCGTACTCGTGGGCACCCAGGATCGCGTGCGGATCGTGATGCTCCCCAGCGAGTAGCCGCGTCAGGTCCGCCGGTGCGGGTGCCAGGTGTCGGGTCAACGCGCTCATCTGCGCCGCAGCAATTCGGTGCGGGCCTGCGCGTTGATCGGGGGCATGTTGACGATGTGGGCGACCGCCCGTGCCGGGTCGAGGCGCACCCAATTCTCCTGCCCCCAGTGAAAGTCCTCGCCGCTGATCTGGTCACGCACCCAGAACCGTTGGTAGTCCTCCATTCCCAGCGCCCACATGTCCAGTCGCAGCGTCGCGTGCTCGGGAGTGAACGGGTTCAGGTTGACCACCACCAGCACGGTGTCACCGGTCTCCGGATCGAACTTGCTGTACGCCAGCAACGCATCGTTGTCGATCGAGTGGAAGTGCACGGTGCGAAGCTGACTCAACGCCGGATGCAGCCGGCGGATCTCGTTGAGTCGGGCGATGAACGGCTCCAGGGACCTGCCCTCGGCGACGGCGGCGGCGAAATCGCGAGGACGCAGTTCGTACTTCTCCGAGTCGAGGTACTCCTCGCTGCCCTCATGCAGCGCGCGGTCTTCGAACAATTCGAAGCCGGAGTACACACCCCACGTCGGGCCCAGCGTCGCCGCCAGCACCGCGCGGATGGCGAACATACCCGGACCGCCTGACTGCAGGCTGGCATGCAGGATGTCGGGGGTGTTGACGAAGAGATTCGGCCGGCGGTAGTCGGCGAGTTCGGTGATCTGCTGCCCGAACTCGGTGAGCTCGGATTTCGTTGTCCGCCAGGTGAAGTACGTATAGGACTGGGTGAATCCAAGTTTGGCCAGTCCGTACTGACGCGCCGGCGGGGTGAACGCTTCGGACAGGAAGAGTACGTCGGGGTCGATGTTCTTGACGGCGGCGATCAGCCAGATCCAGAAGTCCGGCGGTTTGGTGTGGGGATTGTCGACGCGAAAGACCTTCACCCCGTGGTCCATCCAGAATCGGACCACCCGCAACACCTCGGCGTACAACCCGGCCGGATCATTGTCGAAGTTCAGCGGGTAGATGTCCTGATACTTCTTCGGTGGGTTCTCGGCATAGGCGATGGTGCCGTCGGGCAGCTCGGTGAACCATTCTCGATGCTGATCCGCCCAGGGGTGATCCGGCGCGCATTGCAACGCCAGGTCCAGCGCGACCTCCAGCTCCAGCAGACGGGCCGCCGCCACGAAGTCGTCGAAGTCGTCGATGGTGCCGAGTCCCGGGTGGACCGCGTCGTGGCCGCCTTCGGCGCTGCCGATGGCCCAGGGCGAGCCGACGTCACCGGGCTCCGCTGTCGCGGAGTTGTTACGACCCTTGCGGTGCACCCGGCCGATGGGATGGACCGGCGGCAGATACACCACGTCGAAACCCATCGCGGCGATCCGCGGGAGCGCCGCCGCCGCGGTGGCGAACGTTCCGTGCACCGGGCGGCCGTCGGCGTCCCAGCCACCGGTCGAGCGCGGGAACATCTCGTACCAGGCGCCGCGACGCGCCAGCGGCCGATCCACCCACACCTGGTGGTCCGCGCCGTGGGTGACCAGTTCCCGCAGCGGATGGCGGGCCAGCAGTTCGTCGACCTCGGTCGAGAGTGCCGGGGCGGCCCGGGGCACCGGATCGCCGGCGGCGCGCAGCGCGGCGGCCGCCGCCTGTAGGGGCCGGCGCTGGGGGGGCGGAATCCCCGCTGCGGCGCGGTCGAACAACTCCGCGCCGATCAACAGGTCGTTCGACAGCTCCGACTCGCTCTGGCCGGCGTCGAGTTTGGCGGTGACGGCGCTTCTCCAGCTCTGCAGCGGGTCGCCCCAGCCCTCGACGCGGAAGCTCCACAGCCCGACGGTGTCGGGGGTGAAGCTGCCGTGGAACACGTAGGCGTCGAACCCGGTCTGCATGGGGGTGTGCAGCGGCGAGGGTTGGTCAGCCGATGGCTCGGCCGGCGGTTCCCCGGGATGCGGATAGCGGCATCCGAGGTAGCGCACCACCAGGGTCGCGGCGACCGCGTCATGGCCTTCTCGCCACACCGTGGCCTTGACCGGTACCGTCTCGCCGACCACGGCCTTGGCCGGGTAGCGGCCGCACGAGATGACCGGTTGGACGTCGTCGACCTCGACACGGCCAGGCACTCACACTCCGTTCGTCATGGGGCTGTCTTGGCCCACGGTAATGGGCTGTCGATACCGACCGGCACGAAGCGGCAGGTTCGCAACCGAATCGTCAGGTCTATTCGGCGGTCCCAGCTTCGCTTCGCCTCCGCCGGTAAGGTGGTGACGTGTGAAAGCACTCCGCCGGTTCACCGTTCGCGCGCACCTTCCCGACCGGCTGCGAGCACTGCAGCAACTGTCGATGAACCTGCGCTGGTCGTGGGAGCAGCCGACACAGGAGCTGTTCGCCGCCATCGATCCTGAGCTGTGGGCCGGATGCGGGCGGGATCCGGTGGCGCTGCTGGGTGCGGTGAGCCCGACCCGGCTTGACGAATTGGCCGCCGACGAGGCGTTCACCGGCCGGCTCGACGCCCTGTCGGCAGATCTCGCCGAGTATCTGACCCAGCCCAGGTGGTACCAGCACCAGCAGGATGGCGGTGCGGCGCTACCGTCCGCCGTCGCGTACTTCTCGATGGAGTTCGGCGTCGCTGAGGCCCTGCCCAACTACTCCGGAGGGCTGGGGATCCTGGCCGGGGACCACCTGAAGTCGGCGTCGGACCTGGGCGTGCCGTTGATCGCGGTCGGGCTCTACTACCGGTCGGGATATTTCCGTCAATCGCTGACCGCCGACGGCTGGCAACGGGAGACCTATCCGTCGCTGGACCCGCAGGGACTGCCGTTGCGTCTGCTGGCCGACCCGACAGACCCGGCCGGCACCCCGGTGCTGATCGAGGTGGCGCTGCCGGGCGTCGGCCGGTTGCGGGCGCGAATCTGGGTCGCACAGGTCGGACGGGTGCCGCTGCTGCTGTTGGACTCCGACATCGGTGAGAACGAGCACCAGCTGCGCGGGGTCACCGACCGGTTGTACGGCGGCGACCAGGAGCACCGGATCCGTCAGGAAATTCTGGCCGGGATCGGCGGGGTGCGGGCGATCCGGGCGTTCACCGAGCTCAACGGGATGCCCGCCCCTGAGGTGTTCCACATGAACGAGGGCCACGCCGGCTTCCTCGGGATCGAACGCATCCGTGAGCTGATCGCCGAGCAAGACCTCGATTTCGACACCGCCCTGGCGGTGGTGCGATCGGCCACGGTGTTCACCACCCACACCCCGGTTCCGGCCGGCATCGACCGCTTCGGAATCGACATGGTGCGCCGCTACTTCGACGGCGGCGCGCTGGCCCCCGGGGTGCCCGTCGAGCGGATCCTGGAGCTGGGCGCCGAAGAGGACCCGGACACATTCAACATGGCCCACATGGGTCTGCGGCTGGCCCAGCGGGCCAACGGGGTCTCGCGACTACATGGCAGGGTCAGCCGGGCCATGTTCAACGGTTTGTGGCCCGGCTTCGACAGTGACGAGGTGCCGATCGGTTCGATCACCAACGGTGTGCACGCACCCAGCTGGGCCGCGGGGCCGTGGTTGCAGCTGGGCCGCGACCTGGCCACGGCGGATTCGTTCAGCGAGCCCGCGGCCTGGCATCGCCTCCAGCAGGTCGATCCCGTTGCGCTGTGGGCGATCCGCTCGCAGCTGCGGTCGCTGCTCGTCGACGAGGTCCGGTTGCGGCTGCTGCAGTCCGGGCTGGACCGTGGTTCTTCAGAGGCCGAGTTGGGTTGGATTGCAACGGCGTTCGACCCCGACGTGCTGACCATCGGTTTCGCCCGCCGGGTGCCGACCTATAAGCGGTTGACGTTGATGCTGCGAGACCAGGAGCGGCTGGAGCAATTGCTGCTCGACGAACAGCGGCCCGTCCAGTTGATCGTCGCCGGCAAGTCGCATCCGGCCGACGACGGTGGTAAGGCGCTGATCCAGCAGGTGGTGCGATTCGCAGACCGCCCGGAGGTACGTCATCGCATCGCGTTCCTGCCCGACTACGACATGTCGATGGCGCGGCGGCTCTACGCCGGATGCGATGTGTGGCTGAACAATCCGTTGCGCCCGCTGGAGGCGTGTGGCACATCGGGGATGAAAAGCGCGCTCAACGGCGGGCTGAACCTGTCCATCCGCGACGGCTGGTGGGACGAGTGGTTCGACGGGGAGAACGGCTGGGCGATACCGACCGCCGATGGGGTGATCGATGAGAACCGCCGCGACGACCTGGAGGCTGCGGCGCTGTATGACCTGCTGGCGCAGTCGGTGGTGCCGAAGTTCTACGAGCGCGACGGCGGCGGGGTGCCGCCGCGCTGGATAGAGATGGTGCACCACACACTGGAGACGCTGGGGCCGAAGGTACTGGCATCGCGGATGGTGCGCGATTACGTCGAGCAGTGTTACGCCCCGGCGGCGCAGCTGCTGCGGCGTACCCGGGAACCGGTCGACGGTGTGCCCTACGGCGCGGCACGAGGGCTGGCCGACTACCGCAACCGGGTGGAGCGCGCCTGGCCGCAGATCGAGATCACCGACGTCGACAGCACCGGCCTGCCCGACACCCCGCTGCTGGGTGCGGAGTTGACGCTGACCGCCACGGTCCGGTTGGCCGGTCTGGCGCCCGACGAGGTGACGGTGCAGGCGGTGCTGGGCCGGCTGAACTCCGGTGACAGCCTGCTGGATCCGTCCACCGTGGTGATGACGCATGAGCGCACCGGTGCCGATGGAACCGAAGTGTTCTCGACAACCACCCCGTTACCGGTTGCCGGCACGGTGGGCTACACCGTGCGGGTGCTACCGAGCCATCCGTTGCTGTCCGGCGATGCCGAGCTGGGACTGGTCACCCTGGCGGGGTGAGGTTCTCGCGCAGAAACGGGACTGTTCAGGGGAAGCGCTGGAGGCATCGGTCGAAGTCGCCGAGCACCCCGGTGCGATAGGCGTCGATGCGGGAGAAGCCGGCCGGCACCGATTCTCCGTTGACGTCGCCGGCGGCCAGACCGTTGGTGAGCAGCCCGGCGACGGCTTCGTCCAGGTCGCCGGCGGTCAACGTGATGATGCTGCCATTGGATGTGGTGACCCCCTGGGAGAGCCTGGTGGTGGCAACCCCGGTCAGGCACGCGGTGCGCAGTGAGGCGGCGGCGTTGTCGAGCACCAGCCCGCCGTGCTCGATCTGCACCGCCTGCAGGTACCGCGACACCAGCACCGAATAGGCGGTGTTGTCACCGGACAGCGTCGCCAACTTCTGGTCCTTGCTGGGGGTGCCCATGGTCTGCAGGGCCGGCAGGTCGACGGCGATGGTGTTGGTCGCGGGGCAGAACGAGGCGGGCGGGCTGGGTCGGGCATCGGCGCACGACGACCCGGTGGCGGCGTCGAACGTGAGTTGCGGCGGCCGGGCCGGGGTGAACGCGATGTTCATCGCGTCGACGATGACCCGCACCGAATCCTCGCTGACCGGCACCTCGCCGGTCTCGTTCTGTTGCAACTGCACCGGGAGGTCGCCGCGCCGCTGCTCGATCTCCTTGGCGTCGATGGCCTTGCATGATCCGGCGCCGTCGGTGAACCCGAACTGGAACGCCGAGATCCGTTCGAACGCCGAACCGTGCTCGTTGTCGCCGACGGTCTCGCCTGGATTCAGCAGCGGATCGCGCAGCGCCAGCATCGCGGCCAACACACCGTTCAACCCGTCACCGGTACTGAGGCTGAAGCGCGGCGAGTCGCCGTGGGCCACCCAGCGCAGGTAGACCCCCGCCAGACAGTCGGCCTGCTGTTCGGCCACCAGCGTCGGCGTCTGGCGCCGTTTGGTGATGCCGGCCGCCCGGGCGATCGCGTGGCCGTACTCGTGGGCGAGCACCATGGTGATCGCCATGTCGCCGTAGGCGCTGCGCAATGCCGGCAACAGCAGCCGGCGATCCCACCCGATGGTGTCGTCCAGATAGCAGTAGGCGGCGTTGATCAGCAGGAAAGTCCTACTCTTGCAGAATGTTCCGCGCAGTTGCCCGGGATCCCAGGACAGCAGTGATTTCACCGGCTCGAAGTCGCCGTCGAAGGTGTTGGGATAGCTGGTCGTCCAGAACGCCTCGAGGTCGCTGACCGACTGGGCGGCGATCTGGTCGATCCGCCCGCCGTCGGTGCCCTCCACCTCCCGGCTCGGTGGCGGGGCGTCGGGCCGCAGCCCGGTGGGCCCGTCGACCGCCTGCAGGCCGCCCACCCGGAACGGGTCGGCGAAGATCGACACCGCATGACCGTCCAGCATCCGGGCACAACCGCTCAACAGCAGCACCAGCGTGCAGGCGGCGGCATAAACACGGTGCCTTCGGCCAGCAGGTCGCATGGGGTAACACGATAGTGCGCTCAACCGCCACGCAGCCGCTGCAGCGCCAGGCGAACCTTGTCGGCGTCGGTCGTCGCCCAGAACGGCGGCAGGGAGGCTCGCAGATAACCGGCGTAGCGGGCGGTCGCCATTCGCGAGTCGAGTACCGCCACCACACCGCGGTCGTCGACGCCGCGCAGCAACCGGCCCGCGCCCTGGGCCAGCAGCAGCGCGGCGTGGTTGGCGGCTACCGCCATGAAGCCGTTGCCGCCGCGGGCGCTCACCGCGCGCTGCCGGGCGGTCAGCAGTGGATCGTCGGGCCGCGGGAACGGGATGCGGTCGATGAGCACCAGCGACAGTGACGGTCCCGGTACGTCGACGCCCTGCCACAGCGATAACGTGCCGAACAGCGAAGTGTCGGCGTCGGCGGCGAACTGCTCGACCAGCGCGCCGGTGGTGTCGTCGCCCTGACACAGCACCGGCGTGTCCAACCGCTTCCGCATCGCCTCGGCGGCGGCACGCGCTGCCCGCATCGACGAGAACAGCCCGAGGGTGCGCCCACCGGCCGCGGTGATCAGCTCGACGATCTCGTTCAGCTGTGCGTCGGTGCCGGTGCCGTCGCGCCCGGGCGGCGGCAGGTGCGCGGCCACGTAGAGGATGCCGGCTTTGGCGTGCTGGAAAGGTGAGCCGACATCCAGCCCGCGCCAGCCGTTGTCGGGTTCATGCGGCGGTCCCGGGTTCGCCTCTCGTCCGTCGAGCCTTGCGGAACCGCCGGGTTCATGCGGCGGTCCCAGCTTCGCCTCTCCTCCGTCGAGCCTTGCTGAACCGCCGGACTCCGAGCCGCCGGTCAGGCCCCAGGCGGCGGCCATCGCGTCGAAGGTGCCGCCGACGGTCAACGTCGCCGAGGTCAGCACGGTCGTCGCCCGGGCGAACAGCCGATCATGCAGCAGGCCGGCCACCGACAGCGGCGCCACCCGCAACACCGGCCGTACCGAGCCCCGGAGGTCTTCGTGGCTGAGCCACACCACGTCGGCGCGCTCGGGGATGGCCGGTTCGAATGAGGTCAGGATCCGCGCGGCGGTATCGGCGATCTCGGACAGCGCGGCGACGGCCTCCTTGCGTGCGGACGCAGCCTTGGGGTCGCTGGGTGCGGTGTCGATGGCCGAACGGACGGTACCGGCGGCATCGCGCAGCGCGGCCAGATACGTCGCCAACTCGTCGTCGAGGTAATCCATCCGGCCGGGCGTGCCATCGTGAATCGCCGAGCCGAACGTCAGCGTCGCGGTATCGAGGCGCTGGACCAGTTCGGGAGAAACCAGCCGGGTGATGCGGCGCACCGCGACACTCAGTGCGGCCGCGGTCAGCTCGCCGGTGGCCACCGACGTCACCCGGTCCACCAGCTCATGTGCCTCGTCGACCACCAGCAGTTCGTGCTCGGGCAACACATTGGTCTCCGAGATCGCGTCGATCGCCAGCAGCGCATGGTTGGTGACGACGATATCGGCCTCTCCGGCGACGGCGCGGGCTCGCTCGGCGAAGCAGTCGATGCCGAACTGACAGCGGGCGGCGCCCAGACATTCCCGCGCCGACACGCTGACTTGAGACCAGGACCTTTCCGGCACACCGGGTTTGAGGTCATCACGGTCACCGGAGTCGGTGGTCTCCGCCCAGGCGGTGAGCCGCTGAACGTCCCGGCCCAGGGCGCTGGCCGCGAACGGCTCGAATAGTTCCTCCTGCGGTGCATCGTCGGAATCCTCGGTTGACCCGCTGTGGATCTTGTTCAGGCACAGGTAATTCCGTCGGCCTTTGAGCAGTGCGAAGGTGGGTCGCCGGGGGAGCACACTTTCCAGGGCGTCGGCCAGGCGCGGCAGGTCGCGGTCGACCAGCTGGCGCTGTAGCGCGATGGTCGCGGTCGACACCACCACCGGTTTGTCGTCGGCCACCGCCCGGGCGATCGCCGGAACCAGATATGCCAGCGATTTGCCGGTTCCGGTGCCCGCCTGCACCGCCAGGTGCTCGCCGCTGCCGAAGGCGGTCGCCACCGCCTCGGCCATCTGCACCTGGCCGTCGCGTTCGCTGCCGCCCAGTGCGGCTACCGCGGCGGCGAGCAATTCGGGAACAGAGCGGTCAGCCATGGTGTGCACACGGTAGCCCGCGTCCGATGGGCGTCGGCATTCGTCAGGCCGGCTCAGCCGATCCGGTGACGAGATAAGTTCCGTGTCCCTCGATGACCAGGCCGGCATCGTCGAACCGCAAGACCTCGCTGACGAGGCCGCCGTTCTGGTTGCGGTAGGCGATGACGACGGTATCGATGCCCCGGTAGACGGCTTCGATGACGAAATGCAGGTCGGTCATCCGTTGCACGGCCCCGGTCCAATAGTGGCGCAGCGCGGGCTTGCCGCGGATCACCCCGGCCGTCTCGGGAAACATCTCGGCGGCCACCGGGGACGTGAACAGGACATCATCGTGGAAGTGAGTCAGAACCGCCTCCACGTCGTGGGCGTTCCACGCCTGCGCCCACTGGCGGCTGAACATCGTCGCGTCGAGCTCCATTCCGGGCACTGTAGCGACACCACCGCATGCGGCCCCACCCATTTTCGTTCTGTCCCATTACCCTGAAACGATGACCAGTCAGCGGTTGCCCGGCGGGGCGGTGCACGAACTTCCCGACGATCTGCGCGATGGACTGACCGTCAGCGCCACGGCGTTGGCCGCCTGGCAGAGCATTACGCCACTGGCGCGTAACGAGTTCATCTGCTGGGTCGAAGACGCCAAGCAGCAGGTCACCCGCGAACGCCGAATCCGCCGGACCCGTGAGGAATTGGAGGAAGGCAAGCGGCGTCCCTGTTGCTGGCCCGGGTGCAAGCACCGCGAACGAAACGGTCGTTAGCCCGAGGACTTCGCGTCACTGCAGGATCAGCCGGGTCGGGATCGCCGGCTCGCCGTGCGCCAGCTTCAGGCCCTCCCACGGCAGGCTGTGCAGGCCGGAAGCGACGCGGTCCCGCGCCGCGGCCAGCGCCGTCGCCCCGGTGTCGGTGACCACGTCGCCGCCGCGGACCAGCGGAACGGTCAACATTCGGCCCGAGTCCACAGGTGGTCGGCCATCCGGATACACCACTTCCTCGACGATGGTGCCGCTCGGGCGGAACATTCGCAGCGCCCGCTTGCGCCCACCAGCCGATGTCTTGTCGACGCTGCGCTTGTGCACCGGCACACCGTCCACCTCGACCAGCTTGTAGACGAAGCCGGCCGCCGGCGCACCCGAGCCGGTCACCAGCGCGGTGCCGACGCCGTAACTGTCCACCGGCGCGGCTCGCAGCGCCGCGATGGCGAACTCGTCGAGATCGCCGGAGACCACGATCTTGGTGGCGGCGGCACCCAGCCGGTCCAACTGGTCGCGGACCTGGTGAGCCAACACCGCCAGTTCACCGGAGTCGATACGGACCGCGCCGAGCCCCGGACCGGCCGCCTCGACGGCATTGGCCACTCCGGTGGTGACGTCGAAGGTGTCCACCAGCAGCGTGGTGTCGACACCCTGCGCGGCGACCTGGGCGCGGAACGCCGCCAATTCGCCGGCAGCGTCTGCGCCGGCGTGCAACAGGGTGAAGGCGTGCGCGCTGGTGCCGAGCACCGGCACACCGTGACTGCGGTGTGCCTCCAGATTGGACGTCCCGGCGAACCCCGCCAGGTAGGCGGCCCGGGCCGCTGCGACGGCGGCCCGCTCGTGGGTGCGGCGGGAGCCCATCTCGATCAGCGGCCGGCCGTCGGCCGCGCTGACCATCCGAGCGGCCGCCGAGGCGATCGCGGTGTCGTGGTTGAAGATCGACAACAGCAGCGTCTCCAGCACGATGCACTCGGCGAAGCTGCCGTGCACGCTGAGCACCGGCGAACCGGCGAAGTACAACTCGCCCTCGGGGTAGCCGTCGACGTCGCCGCGAAAACGGAAATCACCCAGGTAGGCCACCGTCTCCGGATCCAGGAACTCGGCGAGCAGACTCAGCGCGGCGTCGTCGAAGCCGAACGCGGTCAGCGCCGCCAGGAACCGGTCGGTGCCGGCCACCACCCCGTAGCGGCGGCCCTCGGGGAGTCGGCGGGCGAAACATTCGAAGCTGGTCCGGCGACCGGCCGTGCCATCGCGCAGCGCGGCAGCCAGCATGGTCAGCTCGTACTTGTCGGTGAGCAGCCCGCCGCCGGGGGCCGAGGTGTTCACCCGGCAACCGTATCGCCATTCGTATCGGCTGGACTTGACCCCACCTCGGCTCGGTATCCTGAGCGGTATGGCCACGTCAGGAACGACGTCCACCCCGGTGAAACCGCAGGGCACCGGCCAGCGGCACACCGACCCGGTCGAGGAGACCGCCTCCCCATGGGTGACCCTCGTCTGGGACGACCCGGTCAACCTGATGACCTATGTGACCTACATCTTTCAGAAGCTGTTCGGTTACAGCGAGCCGCACGCGACCAAGCTGATGCTGCAGGTTCACCAGGAGGGCAAGGCCGTGGTGTCCGCGGGAAGCCGGGAGTCGATGGAGGTCGACGTGTCCAAACTGCATGCCGCCGGGTTGTGGGCGACCATGCAGCAGGACAGCTGAGACGTCAACCGAAGGGAACCGGACCTCACCGTGCACAAGTGGAAGCGGGTTGAAACCGACGACGGCCCCCGCTTTCGGTCCGCGCTGGCACTGCACGAGGCTGCGCTGCTCCGGAGCCTGGTCGGCTCGATCGTCGGCATGCTCGAGGCGCGTGAATCCGCCTCTCCGCCGGACGAACTCGAACAGATGACCGGGATGAAGACGGGCAATGCCAGGCCGCCGGAGGACGCCACCACGCGACGGCTGCTGCCGGACTTCTACCGTCCCGATGGCGACGGCGCAGTCGCGCCGGTCGACGACTCCACGGTGGACGCAGATGGGCTGAACGCGGCGCTGCGCAGCCTGCATGAGCCGGAGATCATCGATGCGAAACGCGGTGCGGCACAACAGGTGTTGGACACGCTCCCGGAGCGGGGCGGTCGTTTCGAGCTGACTGAGGAACAGGCGGACGCCTGGATCGTGGCGGTCAACGACATCCGCCTGGCGCTGGGCACGATGTTGCAGATCGGTCCCGACGGCCCTGATCAGCTGCCGCCGGGTGATCCGATGGCCGGTCAGCTCAACGTCTATCAGTGGCTCACCGTGCTGCAGGAATACCTGGTGGTCGCACTGATGGGAAGGCCCAGACGATGATGGATATGGGTTCGATCACCGAGGTCGCCGGCATCCGGGTGGGCCATCACCACCGGCTCGATCCGGATGCGACGCTGGGGTCGGGCTGGGCGAGTGGGGTCACCGTCGTGTTGACGCCGCCCGCGACGGTCGGTGCCGTCGACAGCCGTGGGGGCGCGCCGGGAAGCCGGGAGACCGATCTGCTGGACCCGGCCAACAGCGTGCGCTGGGTGGACGCGGTGGTGCTCTCCGGCGGGAGCGCCTACGGGCTGGCGACCGCCGACGGCGTGATGACCTGGCTGGAGGAGCAGGGCCGCGGGGTGGCGCTGGACGGCGGCGTGGTGCCGATCGTGCCCGCGGCGGTCGTCTTCGACCTGCCGGTCGGCGGCTGGGACCGGCGGCCCACCGCGGAGTTCGGCTATGCCGCCGCGGCGGCCGCCGCCGGTCCCGATGGTGAAAACCCGGCGACCGGCTGCGTCGGCGCCGGAGTGGGGGCTCGGGCCGGGGTGTTCAAGGGCGGGGTGGGCACCGCCTCGGTCACGCTGGAACTCGGGGAGCACACCGTCACGGTGGGGGCGCTGGTGGTGGTGAACCCCACCGGCGAGGTGATCGATGACACCACCGGGCTGCCCTGGTCGGCCTACCTCGTCGAGGAATTCGGTCTGACCGCGCCGCCGTCGGAGCAACTGGCGGTGCTCGCCGGGCTGGAGCCCAAAGCCGGCGCGCTCAACACCACCATCGCGGTGGTGGCCACCGACGCCGCGCTCAGCCCGGCCGGCTGCCGGCGGATGGCGATCGCCGCCCAGGACGGGCTGTCGCGCACCATCCGGCCCTCCCACACCCCGGTGGACGGCGATACGGTCTTCGCGTTGGCGACCGGGGCCGTCGAGGTCCCTGCGCTGCCGGGAACTCCGGCCGCGATGTCTCCGGAGACCGGGCTGGTCACGGCGGTGGGCGCCGCCGCGGCGGACTGTTTGGCCCGCGCGGTGCTGGTGGGAATTCTGGCCGCCGAGCCGGTGGCCGGAATACCGACCTACTCCGGCACGTTGCCGGGGGCGTTCGCCAACAAGCCGACCGGCGCGACGGGAAGGTCGTGATGTGCTGACTATTCGTGCCGACCTGGTCGAGGCGATGGTCGCCCACGCTCGGGCCGATCATCCCGACGAGGCGTGCGGGGTGCTGGCCGGACCGGAGGGTTCCGACCGGCCCGAACGCCACATCGCGATGGTCAACGCCGAACGCTCGCCCACCTTCTACCGGTTCGACTCGGCCGAGCAGCTGCAGGTGTGGCGTGCCATGGAGGATGCCGACGAGGCGCCGGTGGTGATCTATCACTCCCACACCGCGACCGAGGCCTACCCGAGCCGCACCGACATCGCACTGGCCGGCGAACCCGACGCACACTATGTATTGGTGTCCACCCGCGACCCGGACCGGCACGAACTGCGCAGCTATCGCATCGTTGACGGCGTCGTCACCGAAGAGCCCGTCACAATCGTTGAGAGCTACAAAACCGAGGAGTCGCCGTGACTGTCACTGTCTCTGTCCCCACCATCCTGCGGCCGCACACCGCCGGCGAGAAGCGCGTCCAAGCCGATGGGGCGACCCTGGCGGCGGTGATCAGCGACCTGGAGTCCAATCACCCCGGGATCTCGGCGCGTCTGCTCGATGACGGCAAGCTGCACCGCTTCGTCAACATCTACGTCAACGACGAGGACGTGCGGTTCTCCGGCGGACTGGACACCGCGATCAGCGACGGCGACTCGGTGACCATCCTGCCCGCGGTGGCTGGGGGATAGGCCGCCCGCATGACTCGATATGCCTCGCTGCTGGCAGCGCTGGGCAACACCCCGCTGGTTGGGTTGCCGCGGCTCTCACCGCGCTGGGACGACGCCGCAGACGGCGCCCACGTGCGGTTGTGGGCGAAGCTCGAGGATCGCAACCCGACCGGGTCGATCAAGGATCGCCCGGCCCTGCGGATGATCGAGCAGGCCGAGGCCGACGGGTTGCTGGCGCCGGGGGCGACCATCCTGGAACCCACCAGCGGCAACACCGGCATCTCGCTGGCGATGGCCGCGCGGCTCAAGGGCTACCGGATGATCTGCGTGATGCCGGAGAACACCTCGATCGAACGGCGCCAGATCCTGGAGTTGTACGGCGCCCAGATCATCTCCTCGCCGGCCGAGGGCGGGTCCAACACCGCGGTGGCCACCGCCAAGCAGCTCGCGGCCGACAACCCGGACTGGGTGATGCTCTACCAGTACGGGAACCCGGCCAACACCGATGCGCATTACCAGGGCACCGGCCCGGAGCTGCTGGCAGATCTGCCCGAGATCACCCACTTCGTCGCCGGGCTGGGCACCACCGGAACCCTGATGGGCACCGGGAAGTACCTGCGCGAGAATGTGCCTGACGTGCAGATCGTCGCCGCCGAGCCCCGCTACGGCGAGGGTGTCTACGCACTGCGCAATATCGACGAGGGATTCGTGCCCGAACTCTACGATCCGGCGGTGTTGACCACCCGGTTCTCGGTCGGGTCAGCCGACGCGGTGCGCCGCACCCGGGAGCTGATCGACGCCGAGGGCATCTTCGCCGGCATCTCCACCGGTGCGGTGCTGCATGCCGCGCTCGGGGTCGGGGCCAAGGCGTTGCAGGCCGGTGCCCGCGCCGACATCGCGTTCGTGGTGGCCGATGCCGGCTGGAAGTATCTGTCCACCGGCGCTTACTCCGGCACCCTCGACGACGCCGAGGACGCTCTGGAAGGACAGCTGTGGGCATGACCCCCCGGGCCGGCGGCTCGCCTGCGCCACGGCCCGGGGAAAGGCCCGCCTGGCGCACCGGCGGGGTCACCGTGGTGGGTTTCGTCGCCCTGCTCTACCTCGTCGAGGCCGTTGATCAGCTCGGCGGGCACCGGCTGGACGACAACGGCATCCGGCCACTGGAGACCGACGGCCTGTGGGGGGTGCTGTTCGCGCCGCTGCTACACGCGAACTGGGCGCATCTGCTGGCCAACACCGGTCCCGCACTGGTCTTGGGCTTCCTGGTGACATTGGCCGGGCTGTCGCGGTTCCTACTCGCCACCGCCATCGTGTGGGTGGTGGGCGGACTGGGCACCTGGCTGATCGGCAATGTCGGGTCGGCATGCGGGCCCACCGATCACATCGGCGCCTCCGGACTGATCTTCGGCTGGATGGCCTTTTTGGTGGTGTTCGGGCTGTTCACCCGCAGCATCTGGCAGATCGTGGTCGGGTTCGTGGTGCTGGTGCTCTACGGCGGCATCCTGTGGGGGGCGGTACCGGTGCTGAACGTGTGCGGGGGAGTCTCCTGGCAGGGTCACTTGTGCGGGGCGATCGCGGGGGTGCTGGCCGCCTACCTGCTGTCGGGCCCCGAGCGTAAAGCCCGCGAACGTCGTCGGGCGGTGACGGCGTGATCGGGATCTTCGACTCCGGCGTCGGCGGACTGACCGTCGCACGCTCGATCATCGACCAGCTGCCCGACGAGGACATCATCTACGTCGGCGACACCGGCAACGGACCCTACGGGCCGCTGCCCATCCCGCAGGTCCGTGCGCACGCCTTGGCCATCGGCGACGACCTGGTCGAGCGCGGCGTCAAAGCACTGGTGATCGCCTGCAACACCGCGTCGGCGGCGTGCCTGCGCGATGCCCGGGAACGTTACGACGTGCCGGTCATCGAGGTGATCCTGCCGGCGGTGCGCCGGGCGGTCGCCACCACCCGCAACGGCCGGATCGGGGTGATCGGAACGCAGGCGACCATCACCAGCCACGCCTACCAGGACGCGTTCGCCGCCGCTCGCGACACCGAGATCACCGCGGTGGCCTGCCCGCGCTTCGTCGACTTCGTCGAGCGCGGTATCACCAGTGGCCGGCAAGTGCTGGGGCTGGCCGAGGGATACCTGGAACCGCTACAGCGCGCCGGGGTAGACACCCTGGTGCTGGGCTGCACCCACTATCCGCTGCTGTCCGGGTTGATTCAGCTGGCGATGGGCGAGCCGGTGACGCTGGTGTCCAGCGCGGAGGAGACCGCCAAGGAGCTGCTGCGGGTGCTCACCGAACGTGATCTGCTGAGCCCGCACGAGACCGGCCCGGCCACCCGGGTGTTCGAGGCGACCGGTGATCCGGAGGCATTCGCCGAATTGGCCACCCGCTTTCTGGGCCCGGCGATCACCGGTGTCGGGGCGGTCCGGCGTCATGCTCCCCTGAGTTAGCCATGACCGTGATTTCGATGACGAATAGCGGGCAAAGCGCACGTGTCTTGGTCATCCTCACGACGAACATGGCACAGTAGGAAACGTGCGACTGACCGTACTCGGCTGCTCCGGGAGTGTGGTGGGTCCGGACTCGCCGGCATCGGGCTACCTCCTGCAGGCTCCGGACACACCACCGCTGGTCATCGACTTCGGGGGCGGGGTGCTGGGCGCGCTACAGCGTCACGTCGACCCGGGTTCGGTATGCGTGCTGTTATCGCACCTTCACGCCGACCATTGCCTGGATCTGCCGGGGTTGTTCGTCTGGCGCCGCTACCACCCATCGGTGGCGACCGCGCCGTTCGCCAAGGGCTTCATCTACGGTCCCAGTGACACCTGGTCACGGATGGGGGCGGCTTCCTCTCCGTACGGCGGCGAGATCGACGACATCACCGACATCTTCGATGTGCACACCTGGATGGACGGCCAGCCGGTGTCGTTGGGATCCCTGACGGTGCAGCCCAAGCTGGTATGCCACCCGACCGAGTCGTTCGGGATGCGGATCACCGATGCTTCCGGCGCCACGCTGGTCTACAGCGGCGACACCGGCTACTGCGACGGGGTGATCGAACTGGCCCGCGGCGCCGATGCGTTCCTGTGCGAGGCTTCCTGGACCCACGAGGCCAACCGCCCGCCGAACCTGCACTTGTCGGGCGCCGATGCGGGGCGCATCGCCGCTGCCGCCGGTGTCGGCCAACTGCTGCTGACCCATATCCCGCCGTGGACATCACGCGAAGACGTGATCCGCGAGGCCAAAGCCGAGTTCGACGGGCCGGTGCACGCGGTGGTGTGCGACGAGAGTTTCGACATCCGGCGGTCCTGACCGCTGCGCCCGCCGTTAGGGTTGGTCGCGTGTCCAAACGAGAAGACGGTCGCCTCGACGACGAGCTGCGCCCGGTCGTCATCACCCGCGGATTCACTGCGAACCCGGCCGGGTCGGTGCTGGTCGAATTCGGCAACACCCGGGTCATGTGCACGGCCAGCGTCACCGAGGGCGTTCCGCGGTGGCGGAAGGGTTCCGGGAGTGGTTGGCTGACCGCCGAGTACGCCATGCTGCCCGCCGCCACTCACACCCGCTCCGACCGTGAGTCGGTGCGGGGCAAAGTCGGAGGGCGCACCCAGGAGATCAGCCGTCTGGTCGGTCGGTCGCTGCGCGCCTGTATCGACCTGGCGGCGCTGGGGGAGAACACCATTGCGATCGACTGCGATGTGCTGCAGGCCGACGGCGGGACCCGAACCGCGGCGATCACCGGGGCCTATGTGGCGCTCGCCGACGCGGTCACCTACCTGTCGGCCGCCGGCAGGTTGTCGGATCCGCGCCCGCTGTCGTGCGCGATCTCGGCCGTCAGTGTCGGTGTCGTCGACGGGCGGGTCCGCGTCGACCTGCCGTACGAAGAGGACTCGCGCGCCGAGGTCGACATGAACGTCGTCGCCACCGACACCGGAACCCTCGTGGAGATCCAGGGCACCGGCGAGGGGGCGACGTTCCCGCGCTCGACGCTGGACAAGATGCTCGACGCGGCACTGGGCGCCTGTGAAACGTTGTTCGTGGTGCAGCGCGAAGCGTTGGAACTGCCCTATCCCGGTGTGCTGCCGGAGGGGCCCGCGCCGAAGAAAGCGTTCGGCAGCTGATCGACCTGCTGGTGGCCAGCCGTAACCGCAAGAAGCTGGCCGAGCTCAACCGGGTGCTCGAACACGCCGGTGTCTCGGGCCTGCGGCCGGTCTCACTGGATGAGGTGGCACCGTATCCCGAAGCGCCCGAAACCGGAGCGACCTTCGAGGAGAATGCCCTGGCCAAGGCGCGCGACGGTTATTCTGCGACCGGATTGCCTTGTGTCGCAGACGATTCCGGGTTGACCGTCGCCGCGCTCAACGGCATGCCGGGGGTGCTGTCGGCGCGCTGGTCGGGCGAGCATGGCCAGGACGGCGCCAATACCGCCCTGCTGCTGGCACAGCTGCGTGATGTTCCCGACGATCGGCGCGGTGCGGCATTCGTGTCGGTCTGCGCGCTGGTCTGGGGTACCGGAGCCGATGACGAGGTGGTGGTGCGCGGCGAGTGGCCGGGCAGCATCGCCCGGGAACCCCGCGGCGATGGGGGATTCGGTTACGACCCGGTGTTCGTCCCGGATGGCGAGGCGCGTACCGCGGCACAGCTGTCGGCGGCGGAGAAAGACGCCGCATCGCATCGCGGCCGGGCGCTGGCGCTGCTGATGCCGACGCTGCGGACGCTCGTGTGAGTCCTCGCCGAACCTGAGCGCCGCCGTCAGAGGTTGAACTGCGCCTTGATGTTTCGGCTCTGGAAGTGCTCGACGATGATGCCGAGCAGCGGAACGGTGCCGGCCAGCAGCACCCCGATGGTCTTGCCGAGTGGCCAGCGGACCTTGACCGCCAGATTGAAAGTTGACAGCAGGTAGGCGAAGTACACCCAGCCGTGCACCACGCCGATCCACGTCGGCGGATTGTCCACCTTGACCACGTAGTGCATGACCAGCTCGTAGCACAGTGCGATCAGCCAGACACCTGTCGCCCACGCCATGACCCGGTAGGGCAGGAGTGCGCTGCGGACCTTCTCGGCGGGGGCCGCCTGCGCGGGTGTCTCGGTCATGCGGTGTTCCTGTTCTCTCGGTCGTTGTCGGTGAGCTCGGCCAGGTAGGCGTTGTAGTCCCGCAGTTCGGGGTCATCGTCGGGGGTAGCGGCGGGCGGGGGTGGTTCCGGCAGCAGTCCGGCCGGTATCTCGGTCACCGTATCGGGTCGGTGTGGCTCCGGCGGCGCTTCTTCGTAGCGGACGAATTTGCGGTAGGCGTAGACGCAGAACCATGCGAACAGCGGCCACTGCAGGGCGTAGCCCAGGTTCTGGAAAGTGCCGTTGAGTTCCTGGAATCGGGTCCATTGCCACCATCCCAGCGCCAGGCACGCACCGGCGGCGACGATCACCAGCACGACAAGTGCTGGTCTCCGACGCCGTGTAGTGGACACCCCTTGACCGTACCGCGCCACCTTGCCGTGCCTCCCCACGCCGGCGGTACCATCGCTACGCCGCGCGGGCGTGGTGGAATTGGCAGACACCCGGGCTTTAGGTGCCCGTGCTCGAAAGAGCGTGAGGGTTCGAGTCCCTCCGCCCGCACAAATTTTTCACCGATAACGCCATGTCGTCGGGGGCTCATCGGTGACAGAATGGAGCGCGTAGTCCTTACCGGATTGGTTGTGTGTGATGAAGAAGCAACTCATCGCAATGGCGTTCAGCGCGGTGCTGGCCGGTGTCCTAACAGCCCCTCCTCCCGCGGCATTTGCCGACGATCCCAGCAGTGAGGACCAGGCGTTCTTCGACGAGCTTCAGCACGAGGGACTGCACCCCGACTACGACAAGCAGGTCTGCGGCACCATGAAGTGCGCATCGATGCGCGATCTGCTGGTGCAAGAGGGCCACGAGGTGTGTTCGGCGCTGAGCCGCTCGCCGAGGCTGGTGCCGGTCTCGGTGATCGCGAACCTGGAGGTATCGCCCGACCAGGCGCACGCCATCATCAGCGCGGCCCGGCTGGCCTACTGCCCGCAGTCGCCGGACCCGTATTCGAGATCTGCCTGAACCGTCACGGCTCGTTCGCGGTCACTCGTGTGTGCGTTTCACCGAGGGACTCCGAGTCGCGGGCTCTGCGCGCGTTGATCACCACGCCCAGGGCGGCCAGCGCCCAGATGACGTACTGGACGGTCCAGGCCAGCCGGAACGCCGAGAACGAATAACCGCCGGCCATCGCGATGACGATTCCCATCGCCTGCATGACCACCAGCGTGGCGATGAAACCGCCGGTGTTGACCATGCCCTGCGCGGTGCCCAACGCGGCCGGCGGGTTGTGGGTGCGGGCGAAGTCGAACGCCAGGATCGACACCGGCTGGCCCGCCGAGATCACCACGATCAGCAACGCCAGCAGCCAGTGCGGCGCGGGGGAGGGCAGCGCCAGCAGTACGGCCCAGGTGCAGGCGGTCAGGGCGATCATCGCCAGCACCAGCCCCGCTCGGTGCTCGGGCCGGCGCGCGGACAGGGTCCCGGTCAGTAGCCCGACCACGACGAAGGTCGCTACCGACAGCGTCAGCAACGCACCGGCCACGCTGCGTGAAAGCCCCTGTGCGGTTGTCAGGTACGGCACGCCCCACATCAGCGCAAAGACGTTCGCCGAGAACGGCGTGCCCATGTGGGTGAAGAAGCCCAGCTTGGTTCCCGGCCGTGACCAGACCGTCTTGACGTCACTGAAGACCGCCCGAAACGTCCGCGGCTGCACGGTAATGGGCGTTCCCGCCGGAGCATCGCGGCACACGCCGAGGGTCAGCGCGACGGCCAGCACACCCAGGGCGGCTGCCGACAGGTAGGCCGCCGTCCAGCCGTGGTGCAGCAGAATCGCCAGGAACGGCACCGCTGAGAGAAGCTGCCCGAACTGACCGCAGATCCCGGTCAGCTGGGTCAGTAGCGGGACGCGTTCGGGTGCAAACCAATTCGGCAGCAATCGGATGACGGAGATGAACACGAACGCGTCGCCCAGCCCGACGACGGCGTATGCGCCGAGTGCGATGGGCAGCGAATGGGTCAGCGAGAGCGTCAACTGAGCGGCGGAGAGCACCCCGACGCCGGTGGCGATCATCGCCTTGGGGCCGAATCGGTCCAGCAGCACTCCGGCTGGAATCTGCATCGATGCGTAAACGATGAGCTGCAGGATCACGAACGACGACAAGGCGCTCGGGCCGGCGCTGAACCGCTCGGCGGCGTCCAGACCCGACACCCCGAACGTGGTGCGGTCCAGCACCGCCACCACGTAGGACAGCAGCCCGGTGCCCCACACGATCCAGGGACGCCATGAGCGACCTGCCTCCCGCGCCTGTGTCACCCGGCCATCCTGCCCTGTGGCGGTGAGACACCCGTGATCGGCGGGGGTCTGCCGTATCGTTTGGCGCGTGTTGATTTCCCGGCGCGACGTGCTCAAATTCGCTGCGACCGCCCCGGCTGCGATCGGTCTCGGCGCCGCGGCGTCGGCACTGCTGGCGGCGACGGCCCAAGCGGCTCCGTTGGGCATCCTGCTGGACTATGCGGCCGGTGTCTTGACCGCCGAAGAGATCGCAGCGGCCGGTGCCGCCGGAGCCATCCGCTACGTCTCGGACCGCCGGCCCGGCGCTGACTGGATGCTCGGCAAGCCGATTCAGCCGGCCGAGGCGCACGATCTGAATCAGAACGGCCTCAAGATCGTCTCCTGCTATCAGTACGGCAAGCAGGCGACGGCGGACTGGCTGGGCGGCCAGGGCGCCGGCGTCGAGCACGCCCAGCGCGGCGTGCAACTGCACAGCGCGGCGGGCGGGCCGGACAATGCGCCGATCTACGCGTCGATCGACGATGACCCGTCATATGACCAATACCAGCAGCAGGTGGCCCCCTACCTGCGCGGTTGGGAATCGGTGATCGGGCCGGAGCGCACTGGTGTCTACGCCAACTCCAAGACCATCGAGTGGGCGGTGCAGGACGGCCTGGGTTCCTACTTCTGGCAGCACAACTGGGGTTCGCCGGGCGGCATCGCCCACCAGGCGGCCAATCTGCATCAGGTCGAGGTCGACAAGCGCAAGGTCGGCAACGTCGGAGTCGATATCAACGAGATCCTCGCACCCGAGTTCGGTCAGTGGGCCTGACCCGCGCGGGGCGCTTCGGCTGCCGTCCCGAGTAGCGCTGCGCCGCCCGTCGGGTGGCGCGGATCACCACGCCTGGTTGACACCGTGACCGCGGCTGTCGACGACGACTTCGGTCGGTCGGATTCGAACATAACGATTAGATAACAATGCAGCCTTGATCAGCGCCGTTGTGGCTACTGGACCGTAACCCCGCGCATGCAGGACGTTTGTTCTTCTTGGCCCAGGGCACCGTCGAAGCGCGTGATATTCGCAGGTGGGTTACCCGAGCGTAGAACTCACCAGTAACCAATTAGCTGCAGAAACGGCACAGGTTCTTATGACACTCTTACTGCTGTAGCGCGGCCGCGACGACGCGAGAGCCCGCTGCCCGACAAGGGCCCAGCCGGTCACGCCGGCAGGCGACGGCAAAGACGCGATGTTCCAGAGCAGGGGAGATATATAACGTGACGATCCACGAACATGACCGGGTGTCCGCCGACGGCGCCGGCTCAGGGCCGCGTCCCAACGCCTCGTCCGCCCTGGTGGATCGTCTGACAGCCGGCGAACCGTACGCGGTCGCCTTCGGCGGCCAGGGCAGCGCCTGGCTGGAGTCGCTCGAGGAGCTGGTCTCCTCCGCCGGGATCGAGACCGAGCTGGCCACGCTGGCCGGTGAGGCCGACCTGCTGCTGGAGCCGGTCGCCAAGGAACTCGTCGTGGTCCGTCCGATCGGCTTCGAACCGCTGCAGTGGGTGCGGGCGCTGGCAGCCGAAGACCCGATCCCGTCGGCTAAACAACTGACCTCGGCTGCCGTGTCGGTCCCGGGTGTCTTACTCACCCAGATCGCCGCGATGCGGGCGCTGGAGCGCCAGGGGCTGGACCTGGCGGCCACCCCGCCGGTCGCCACTGCTGGGCACTCGCAGGGCATCCTGGCCGTCGAGTCGCTGAAAGCCGGCGGCGCGGCAGACGTGCAGCTGCTGGCGATCGCCCAGCTGGTAGGGGCCGCGGGAACCCTGGTGGCCCGTCGTCGCGGTATCACGATCCTGGGTGACCGCCCGCCCATGGTGTCGGTCGGCAACGCCGACCCGGAGCGCATCCAGCAACTGCTGGAGGAGTTCGCCACCGATGTGCGTACGGTGCTTCCGCCGGTGCTCTCGATCCGCAACGGCCGGCGTTCGGTCGTCATCACCGGCACCCCCGAGCAGCTGTCGCGCTTCGAGCTGTACTGCGAGCAGATCGCCGAGAAGGAAGCCGCCGAGCGCAAGAACAAGCTGCGCGGCGGCGCGGTCTTCGCTCCGGTCTTCGAGCCGGTGCAGGTCGAGGTCGGTTTCCACTCGCCGCGGTTGTCCGACGGCGTCGAGATCGTCGGTCAATGGGCCGCCAAGGTGGGCCTCGACGTGGCGCTTGCCCGCCAGCTGGCCGAGTCGATCCTGGTCGGCCAGGTCGACTGGGTGGACGAGATCACCGCCCTGCACGGCGCGGGCGCCCGCTGGATTCTGGACCTGGGGCCCGGCGACATCCTGACCCGGCTGACCGCACCCGTGATCCGCGGCCTGGGCATCGGGATCGTGCCGGTGGCGACTCGCGGCGGGCAGCGCAACCTGTTCACCATCGGCGCCGTCCCGGAGGTGGCGCGGCCCTGGACGAGTTACGCCCCGTCAGTGGTTCAGCTTCCCGACGGCAGGGTCAAGCTCGACACCAAGTTCACCCGGCTGACCGGCCGGTCGCCGATCCTGCTGGCCGGTATGACGCCGACCACCGTCGACGCCAAGATCGTCGCCGCGGCCGCCAATGCCGGGCACTGGTCCGAGCTGGCCGGCGGCGGGCAGGTCACCGAGGAGATCTTCAACGACCGGGTCGCGGAGCTGACCACGTTGCTGGAGCCGGGCCGCACGGTCCAGTTCAACTCGTTGTTCCTGGACCCCTACCTGTGGAAGCTGCAGGTCGGCGGAAAGCGCCTGGTGCAGAAGGCCCGTGCGTCCGGCGCCCCGTTCGACGGCCTGGTGATCAGCGCCGGCATCCCGGAGCTCGAGGAAGCCGTCGAGCTGATCGGCGAGCTCAACGAGGCGGGCATCAGCCACGTGGTGTTCAAGCCCGGCACCGTCGAGCAGATCCGGTCGGTGATCCGCATCGCCGCCGAGGTGCCCACCACCCCGGTGATCGCGCACGTCGAGGGCGGCCGTGCCGGTGGTCACCACTCCTGGGAGGACCTCGACGACCTGCTGCTGGCCACCTACTCCGAGCTGCGTTCGCAGCCCAACATCACCCTCTGCGTCGGTGGCGGCATCGGCACCCCCGAGCGGGCCGCCGAATACCTGTCGGGGCAGTGGTCGCTGGAGTATGGCTTCCCGTCGATGCCCGTTGACGGCATCCTCGTCGGCACCGCGGCGATGGCCGCCAAGGAGGCCACCACTTCGCCGGCGGTGAAGCAGATGCTGGTCGACACCACCGGCACCGATCACTGGATCGGCGCAGGAAAAGCCCAGGGCGGCATGGCTTCGTCGCGCAGTCAGCTCGGTGCCGACATCCACGAGATCGACAACACCGCCTCCCGGTGCGGCCGGCTGCTCGACGAGGTCGCCGGCGACGGCGACGCGGTCACAGCGCGCCGCGACGAGATCATCGCCGCGCTGGCCGACACCGCCAAGCCGTACTTCGGTGACGTCCCCGAGATGACCTACGCGCAGTGGCTGCGCCGATACGTGGAGCTGGCGATCGGCGCGGGCGACTCGACCGCCGACACCGCCTCGCCGGACAGCCCTTGGCTGGCCGACACCTGGCGGGAGCGGTTCGGCTCGATGCTGCAGCGCGCCGAAGCCCGGCTCAACGAGGTCGAATCCGGCCCGATCGAGACCCTGTTCACCGATTCCGACGCGGCGATCCTGGAGCGTCCGGCCGACGCAATCGCCGCGCTGTTGGCCCGCTACCCCGAGGCCGAGTCCGTCCGGCTGCACCCGGCCGACGCGCCGTTCTTCACCCAGCTGTGCAAGACGCCGGGCAAGCCGGTCAACTTCGTGCCGGTGATCGACAAGGACGTGCGCCGGTGGTGGCGCAGCGACTCCCTGTGGCAGGCGCATGACGCCCGCTACACCGCGGAGCAGGTGTGCATCATCCCGGGCATCACCGCGGTGGCCGGCATCACCCGGGTGGACGAGCCGGTCGGGGAGCTGCTGGACCGCTTCGAGCAGGCGGCGATCGACCAGGTGCTGGCGGCCCTCCAGAAAGAAGGAGGGCAGCCGCGACCCGTCACGGCACGCCGTCAGGGCCGTACCGATGTGACCGGCCCGCTGGCCGTGCTGCTCGACGCTCCCGACGTGCTGTGGGCGGGTCGCACCGCCACCAACCCGGTGCACCGCATCGGTGCCTCCGACGAGTGGCAGGTGAACGAGAATCGCACGGCCAACCACCCCTCGACTGGAGCACGTCTCGAGGTCGTCTCGGATCGCAACGTCGTCCTCAGCGTGCCGCTGTCCGGCGTCTGGATCGACATTCGCTTCACGGTGCCGGATGCCGTCGTCGACGGCGCCACCCCGCTGGTCTCCACCGAGGACGCCGCGACCGCCATGCGCGCGGTGCTGGCCATTGCGGCCGGTGTCGACGGCCCGAGCGCGCTGCCACCGGTGGTCGACGGCTCGGCCACGGTGACGGTGGAGTGGAACCCCGAGCAGGTCGCCGACCACGCCGGGGTGACCGCCACGTTCGGTGCGCCGCTGGCCCCCGGACTGTCCACCGTGCCCGACGCGCTGGTCGGCCGTTGCTGGCCCGCGGTGTTCGCTGCCGTCGGGGCAGCCACCACCGACGCCGGATTCCCCGTCGTCGAGGGTCTGCTGTCGCTGGTGCACCTGGACCACGCGGCTCAGCTGCTCGCCGCACTGCCGGGGGAACCGGCCGAATTGACTGTCACTGCAACGGCTTCGGCGGCCACCGACACCGAAGTCGGGCGTGTCGTCCCGATCTCGGTCACCGTCTCGGCAGCTGATGGAACGGTGCTGGCCACCTTGGAGGAGCGGTTCGCGATCCGCGGGCGCACCGGCGCCGCGGAACTCACCGACCCGGTCCGGGCGGGCGGCGCAGTCTCCGACAACGCCACTGACACGCCGCGTCGTCGCCGTCGTGACGTCACGGTGTCCGCGCCCGTCGACATGCGGCCGTTCGCGATGGTCTCCGGGGACCACAACCCGATCCACACCGACCGGGCCGCCGCGCTGCTGGCCGGCCTGGAATCGCCCATCGTGCACGGCATGTGGCTCTCGGCCGCGGCGCAGCACGTGGCGACCGCCACAGACGGCCAGGCTCGCCCACCGGCGCGGCTGGTCGGCTGGACTGCGCGCTTCCTCGGCATGGTCAAGCCCGGCGATGACGTCGACTTCCGCGTGGACCGGGTCGGAATCGACCTGGGCGCAGAGGTTCTGGAAGTCAGCGCACGGATCGGCTCGGACCTGGTGATGTCGGCGACGGCACGGCTGACCGCCCCCAAGACCGTCTACGCGTTCCCCGGTCAGGGCATCCAGCACAAGGGCATGGGTATGGACGTCCGGGCCCGGTCCAAGGCCGCCCGCAAGGTCTGGGACTCCGCGGACACCTTCACCCGCGACACCTTGGGCTTCTCAGTGCTGCACGTGGTGCGCGACAACCCGACCAGCCTGATCGCCTCCGGTGTGCACTACCAGCACCCCGAGGGTGTGCTGTACCTGACGCAGTTCACCCAGGTGGCGATGGCCACGGTGGCCGCCGCGCAGGTCGCCGAGATGCGCGAGCAGGGCGCATTCGTCGAGGGTGCGATCGCCTGCGGTCACTCCGTCGGCGAGTACACCGCACTGGCTTGTGTCAGTGACGTCTACGAGTTGGAGGCGTTGCTGGAGGTGGTGTTCCACCGTGGCTCGAAGATGCACGACATCGTGCCGCGTGACGCCATGGGGCGGTCGAACTACCGGCTGGCCGCCATCCGGCCGTCGCAGATCGACCTCGACGACGCCGACGTCACTGCGTTCGTCGCCGAGATCGCCGAGCGCACCGGGGAATTTCTGCAGATCGTCAACTTCAACCTGCGCGGCTCGCAGTATGCGATCGCCGGCACGGTGGCCGGCCTGGAGGCGCTGGAGGCCGAGGTCGAGCGGCGCCGTGAGATCTCCGGCGGCAAGCGGTCGTTCATCCTGGTGCCCGGGATCGACGTGCCGTTCCACTCCGAGGTGCTCCGCATCGGCGTCGATGACTTCCGGCGGTCGCTGGAGCGCGTCATGCCACGGGACACCGACCCCGAGCTGATCGTCGGACGCTACATCCCCAACCTGGTGCCCAAGCCGTTCACCCTGGACCGAGAGTTCATCCAAGAGATTCGCGACCTGGTGCCGGCCGAGCCCCTCGACGAGATCCTGGCCGACTACGACACCTGGCGCAACGAGAAGCCGAGCGAGCTGTGCCGCAAGGTCGTCATCGAGTTGCTGGCATGGCAGTTCGCCAGCCCGGTGCGCTGGATCGAGACCCAGGACCTGCTGTTCATCGAGGACGCCGCCGGCGGCCTGGGCGTGGAGCGGTTCGTCGAGATCGGGGTGAAGTCCGCTCCGACGGTCGCCGGGCTGGCCACCAACACGCTCAAGTTGCCCGAGTACGCCCACAGCACGGTGGAAGTACTCAACGCCGAGCGGGACGCCGCGGTGCTGTTCGCCACCGACACCGACCCCGAGCCGGAGCCGGAGGAGGAGGAAGCATCAGTTGAAGCTTCCGCGGAGGCCGCTCCTGCCGTGGGGGCCCCGGCGCCCGCGGCGCCTACGGCTCCGTCGGGTGCTCCGCGCCCCGACGACATCGCGTTCGACGCCGCCGATGCCACCCTTGGGCTGATCGCATTGAGCGCCAAGATGCGCATCGACCAGATCGAGGCGCTGGACTCCATCGAGTCCATCACCGACGGCGCGTCGTCGCGGCGCAACCAGTTGCTGGTGGACCTGGGCTCGGAGCTGAACCTGGGCGCCATCGACGGGGCCGCCGAGGCCGACCTGTCGGGGCTGAAGTCACAGGTGACCAAGCTGGCGCGCACCTACAAGCCGTACGGCCCGGTGCTGAGCGATGCCATCAACGACCAACTCCGCACGGTCCTCGGGCCGTCCGGCAAGCGGCCCGCCGCGATCGCCGAACGGGTCAAGAAGACCTGGGAGCTCGGCGATGGCTGGGCCAAGCACGTCACCGTCGAGGTGGCGCTGGGCACCCGCGAAGGCACCAGTGTCCGGGGCGGCGCCCTGGGCGGCCTGCACGAGGGCGCGCTGGCCGATGCCGCCTCGGTCGACAACGTCATCGACGCCGCGGTGGCCGTGGTGGCCGCCCGCCGGGGTGTGGCGGTGAGCCTGCCGTCGGCCGGCGGAGGTGGCGGTGCGACGGTGGACGCCGCCGCGCTGGGGGAGTTCACCGAGCAGATCACCGGCCGCGACGGCGTGCTCGCCTCGGCGGCCCGCCTGGTGCTGGGTCAGCTCGGCCTCAGCGACGATATGGCCGTGGTCCCGGGCAGCACCACCGACGGCGAGCTGATCGACCTGGTCAGCGCCGAACTGGGTTCGGACTGGCCGCGGCTGGTGGCGCCGGCGTTCGACGGGCGCAAGGCGGTGCTGTTCGACGACCGCTGGGCCAGTGCCCGTGAGGATCTGGTCAAGTTGTGGCTGACCGGCGAGGGCGAGATCGACGCCGACTGGCCTCGGCTCGCCGAGCGCTTCGAGGGCGCCGGCCACGTCGTCGCCACCCAGGCGACCTGGTGGCAGGGCCGCGCACTGGCCGCGGGCCGGCAGATTCACGCGTCGCTGTTCGCCCGGATCGCCGCCGGCGCGGAGAACCCGGGCCGGGGCCGCTACTGCGACGAGGTGGCGGTGGTGACCGGCGCGTCGAAGGGCTCGATCGCCGCGTCGGTGGCCGGCCAGCTGCTCGACGGCGGCGCAACCGTCATCGTGACCACGTCCAAGCTCGACGACGACCGCCTGGTCTTCTACCGCAACCTCTACCGCGACCACGCCCGTTTCGGCGCGGCGCTGTGGGTGGTGCCGGCCAACATGGCTTCTTACTCCGACATCGACGCGCTGGTCGAATGGGTGGGCGCCGAGCAGTCGGAAAACCTTGGGCCGCAGTCGATCCACCTCAAGGACGCGCAGACCCCGACGTTGCTGTTCCCGTTCGCGGCGCCGCGCGTGTCCGGTGATCTCTCGGAGGCCGGTTCGCGTGCCGAGATGGAGATGAAGGTGCTGCTGTGGGCGGTGCAGCGGCTGATCGGTGGCCTGTCGAAGATCGGTGCCGAACGCGACATCGCCTCCCGGCTGCACGTGGTGCTGCCCGGCTCGCCCAACCGCGGCATGTTCGGCGGTGACGGCGCCTACGGCGAGGCCAAAGCCGCGCTGGACGCGGTGGTTTCGCGCTGGAAGGCCGAGTCATCCTGGGCTTCTCGGGTCAGCCTGGCCCACGCCCTGATCGGCTGGACGCGCGGCACCGGGCTGATGGGCCACAACGACGTCATCGTCGACGCGGTCGAAGAAGCCGGCGTCACCACCTACTCGACCGAACAGATGGCGGCCATGTTGTTGGGCCTGTGCGACGTCGAGTCCAAGGTGGCCGCGGCCAACGCGCCGATCGAGGCCGACCTGACCGGTGGGCTGGGCGAGGCGAATCTGGACATGGCCGAGCTGGCCGCCAAGGCCCGCGAGGAGATGACAGCCGAGGCAGCCGACGCGGAACTCGAGGACGCCGCCAACATCATTGCGGCGCTGCCGAGTCCGCCGCGCGGCTACCTGCCGGCGCCTCCGCCGGTCTGGGCCGACCTCGACGTCGACCCGGCCGATCTGGTGGTCATCGTCGGCGGTGCCGAACTGGGCCCGCTCGGCTCGTCGCGCACCCGTTTCGAGATGGAGGTCGCCGGCGAACTGTCGGCCGCCGGGGTGCTGGAGCTGGCCTGGACCACTGGACTGATCAAGTGGGAAGACGACCCGACTCCGGGCTGGTACGACACCGAGACCGGGGACCTGGTCGACGAGGCGGAACTGGTCGATCGCTACCACGACACCGTGGTGGAGCGGGTCGGTGTCCGCGAATTCGTCGACGACGGTGCGATCGACCCCGACCACGCGTCGCCGTTGCTGGTCAGTGTCTTCCTGGACAAGGACTTCTCATTCGTGGTCTCCAGCGAGGCCGACGCGCGGGCCTTCGTCGAGTTCGACCCCGAGCACACCCTGGTGCGCCCGGTGCCGGACTCGTCCGACTGGCAGGTGATCCGCAAGGCGGGCACCGAGATCCGGGTGCCGCGCAAGAGCAAGCTGTCGCGGACCGTGGGCGCTCAGATCCCGACCGGGTTCGACCCGACGGTGTGGGGGATCAGCCAGGACATGGCCACCTCCATCGACCGGGTGGCGCTGTGGAACATCGTCGCGACCGTGGACGCGTTCTTGTCGGCGGGCTTCACCCCGACCGAGCTGATGCGCTGGGTGCACCCGTCGCTGGTGGCCAGCACCCAGGGCACCGGCATGGGCGGTATGACCTCGATGCAGACCATGTACCACGGAAACCTGCTGGGGCGGTCCAAGCCCAACGACATCCTGCAGGAGGTTCTGCCGAACGTCGTTGCCGCACACGTGGTTCAGAGCTACGTCGGGTCCTACGGCGCGATGATCCACCCGGTTGCCGCATGTGCCACCGCGGCCGTGTCGGTCGAGGAGGGTGTCGACAAGATCCGGTTGGGCAAGGCCGAGCTGGTGGTCACCGGCGGTTACGACGACCTGACTCTGGAAGCCATCATCGGCTTCGGTGACATGGCGGCCACCGCCGACACCGAGATGATGCGCGCCAAGGGGATCAGCGACTCGAAGTTCTCCCGTGCCAACGACCGGCGCCGGCTGGGCTTCGTCGAGGCCCAGGGCGGTGGGACCATCCTGCTGGCCCGCGGCGACCTGGCGGCCAAGATGGGTCTGCCGGTCCTGGCGGTGGTGGCCTACGCGCAGAGCTTCGCCGACGGCGTACACACCTCGATTCCGGCTCCGGGCCTGGGTGCCCTGGGCGCGGGTCGGGGCGGCAAGGACTCGATGCTGGCCCGTTCGCTGGCCAAGCTGGGCGTGGGCGCCGACGACATCGCGGTGGTTTCCAAGCACGACACCTCGACGCTGGCCAACGACCCCAACGAGACCGAGCTGCATGAGCGGCTGGCCGACTCGCTGGGCCGCTCGGATGGTGCGCCGCTGTTCGTGATCAGCCAGAAGAGCCTCACCGGGCACGCCAAGGGCGGCGCGGCGGTCTTCCAGATGATGGGCCTGTGCCAGGTGCTGCGCGACGGGGTAATCCCGCCCAACCGCAGCCTGGACTGCGTCGACGACGAGCTGGCCACCGCCGGGCACCTGGTGTGGGTGCGCGAGACGCTGGAGCTGGGGGAGAAGTTCCCGCTCAAGGCCGGGCTGGTCACCAGCCTCGGGTTCGGTCACGTCTCCGGTCTGGTCGCGTTGGTGCACCCGCAGGCGTTCCTGGCCGCACTGGACCCCAGCCAGCGCGAGGCGTATCTGGAGCAGGCGTCCGGCCGGGTGCTGGCCGGCCAGCACCGACTCGCCTCGGCGATCGCCGGCGGCCGCCCGATGTACGAGCGGCCCGCCGACCGGCGGTTCGACCACGACACGTCGGAGAAGCGTCAGGAGTCGGCAATGCTGCTCAACCCGGCGGCACGGCTCGGCGACGGCGACGTCTACATCGGATAATCTCCCCGGTTATGAGCATCGTTGGGGTGGGGATCGATCTGGTGTCGATAACCGACTTCGCCGAGCAGGTCGACCAGCCGGGGACGGTGTTCGCCGAGACGTTCACCCCCGGTGAGCGCCGCGACGCCTCCGACAAGAGTTCGTCGGCGGCTCGGCATCTGGCGGCCCGGTGGGCGGCCAAGGAGGCGGTGATCAAGGCGTGGTCGGGGTCGCGGTTCGCGCAGAAACCGGTGCTGCCGGAGGCGATACACCGCGATATCGAGGTGGTCACCGACATGTGGGGGCGCCCGAAGGTGCGGCTCTCCGGTGAGATCGCCCGGCACTTGGCGGACGTGACGATCCATGTGTCGCTCACCCACGAGGCCGACACCGCCGCCGCGGTGGCCATCCTCGAGGTCGGTTAACCTTGCCGCGAGCGTGCGTGTCCCCGGCCAACGCGCCGCGCTGATTCCCGTTTTTGCGCACGCTCACGCGAAGGGGTGACGCCATGAGCGATCTGGTGCAGCGAGTCCGCGACGTGCTGCCGTCGGTGCGGGCCGACTTGGAGGACCTGGTGCGCATCGAGTCGGTGTGGGCCGATCCGGCGCGGCGACCCGAGGTGCAGCGCAGTGCGCAACTGACCGCAGACCTGCTGAGCCAGGCCGGTTTTCCGGACGTGCAGATTGTCGCCGAGGGCGGCGCACCGGCCGTCATCGCCCACTATCCGGCGCCACCGGGAGCGCCGACCGTGCTGCTCTACGCCCATCACGACGTGCAGCCCGAAGGTGACGCCGACCAGTGGGCATCGCCGCCGTTCGAGCCGACCGAACGCGACGGGCGACTCTACGGACGTGGCAGCGCCGACGACAAGGCGGGCATCGCAACACATTTGGCGGCATTCCGGGCGCACGGCGGCCGTCCGCCGGTCGGGGTGACGGTCTTCGTCGAAGGCGAAGAGGAGTCCGGTTCGCCGTCGCTGGGGGCGCTGCTGGCCGCGCACCGGCAAGCGTTGAGCGCCGACGTGATCATCATCGCCGACTCCGACAACTGGAGCACCGATGTTCCGGCGCTGACGGTGTCACTGCGCGGGCTCGCCGACTGTGTGGTGGAGGTCGCCACGCTGGACCACGGCCTGCACTCCGGGCTGTGGGGTGGGGTGGTGCCCGACGCGCTGAGTGTGCTGGTGCGGTTGCTGGCCGGCTTGCACGATGACGACGGCAACGTCGCGGTGGCCGGGCTTCATGAAAGTATCGCTGCCCCAGTTGATTACCCGCCGGAGCGGGTGCGCGCAGACACCGGCATGTTGGACGGGGTGAGCGAGATCGGTACCGGTTCGGTGCCGCAAAGAATGTGGGCCAAACCGGCGATCACCGTCATCGGCATCGATACCACCAGCGTTGCCGCGTCGTCGAACACGCTGATCCCGCGGGCGCGCGCCAAGATCAGCATGCGAGTGGCCCCCGGTGGTGACGCCGCCGCCCACCTCGACGCGCTGAGCGCACACCTGCAGCAGCATGCCCCGTGGGGAGCGCAGGTCAGCGTCACGCCCGGTGACATCGGCCAGCCCTATGCCATCGACGCCACCGGCCCGGTGTACGAGGCGGCCAGGGCCGCGTTCGCGCAGGCGTGGGGTGTCGAACCGATCGACATGGGCATGGGCGGTTCGATCCCGTTCATCGCGGAGTTCGCCGCCGCCTACCCGCAGGCCACCATCCTGGTCACCGGGGTGGAAGATCCCGGGACCCAGGCGCACAGCATCAACGAGAGCCTGCACCTGGCTGTGCTGGAGCGTGCTGCCATCGCCGAGGCGCTGCTGCTGCAGAAGCTGGGCGCACCGCTCGCGTAGGTGCGCTCAACGCCCGGCGGCTGCGGCCTCCAGCGCGGCGATGTCGAGTTTGACCATCGTGTACATGGCCTGCTTCACCCGATGAACCCGGTCGGGATCCGGGTCGGTCATCAACTCCGACAACCGCTGCGGAATCACCTGCCAGGACAGGCCGTAGCGATCGGTGAGCCAGCCGCACTGGACTTCCCTGCCCCCGTCGCTCAGCGCGTCCCAATAGTGGTCGATCTCGGCCTGGTCGACGCAGTAGATCTGGATCGAGATGGCATGGTCGAAGGTGAAGTCCGGGCCGCCATTGATTGCGGAGAACTGCCCGCCGTCCAGATCGAACAACACCTCCAACGGGGTGCCGTCGCGCTCCGGGTTCTCTGCGCCCCAGTACGAGACGGCGGTGACCTTCGAATTGGGAAAGATCGACACGTAGTATTCGGCGGCTTCCAACGCCTGGGTGTCGAACCACAAACTCGTCCGGGTCACCGGCATGTGCTGCTCCTTAACGGTCGGCGGCTAGACGTCCAGATCGCGCCGAAGTTTGGCCACATGGCCGGTGGCGCGCACGTTGTACTGGGCTACGACGATCTTGCCGTTCTCGTCGACGACGAACGTCGAGCGGATGACCCCCTGCACGGTCTTGCCGTACATCTTCTTCTCGCCGAAAGCGCCCCAGGCCGCCAGCACGGTGCGGTCGGGATCGGACAGCAGCGGGAACGTCAGCCCTTCGGTGTCGCGGAACTTGGCCAGCTTGGCCGGCTTGTCGGGTGAGATGCCGACGACGTCGAGCCCGGCGTCGGCGAAATCACGCAGGTTGTCGCGGAAGTCGCAGGCCTGCTTGGTGCAACCGGGTGTCGAGGCCGCCGGGTAGAAGTAGACGACGACCCGTCGTCCCCGGTAGTCGGCCAGCGACACGGTGTTGCCGTCGGCGTCGGGAAGGCTGAACGCGGGCGCTTGGTCGCCGGGCGCCAGGCGTGCGGTGTCGGTCAAGAACTGCCCCTTTCTGCTCGCCGGAGCGTGAGACCCGCCCCGGCTGCTCTAGGGTAGTTCGGCAGGGCCAGCATCGGGCGGTGAGGGAGGACGACAGTGGCGGAGCGCGATCCCGACAGGATCAAGAAGGACATCGATCAGGCGCGCGAGCAGTTGGCGTCGACGGTCGACATTCTCGCGGACCGGGCCAACCCCCGCCACTTGGCTGAACGCGCCAAAACCCGGGCGGTCGAGATCGTCACCAAACCCGCGGTGATGGCCACCTTGGCCGGTGTCGGCGGCCTGCTCGTCGTCCTGGCGATCCGCCGGATCCGCAACCGCTGAGCGCGTGCCGCAGGGCGGTGGTACCCCGCCAACCGTGCGGCATGGCGCTGACGCACAACGACCGGGAAGGACCTAGTTTTTTCCAGGGTCCTTCCCGGTCGCCATATGCCGTTGCCTAGAAGGCGAAACCGCCGTCGAACAGGCTCGACAGGTGGTCCACATCGAACAGATCGGATCCAGCCACCGCGAGGTCAGGGACGTCTACGGCGTTGACCGGCAGATCGGCGGTGCCCACCGTGAGCGCCTCGGCCGCCCGGGCCGGCCACTCGTTCAGCAGCAGGTCGAAGAGACCTCCTTCGGTGAGCAGGCCGGTGAAGACGTCCTCGGTCTCGGGCACGACGTACCCGTTGAGGATGGTGTTCATCATGTCAGCGGGCATGTTGAACAGCGCCTCCAGGTCGCCGCCGAGGACAGCGGTGCTGCTTTCGGTCAGCTGGTATATGGCACCGATCATCGGCGACATCATTGCGTCGCTGGTCTGCTTGATGAAGGCCCAAGCATCGAGGGGACCGATGAACTCGTTCATCAGACTCGACATGTTCATCATCTCCCGGGCGGGGATGGCCAGCACCGGGGCCATGGACTTGCCCAAGTCCTCGATGCCGTAGAGGAACCAGATATTGAGCTCGTTGAATGCGTTGAAGGGGTTACCGTTTGAGATCGACTCGGACATCCGTTCCAGCAGCAATTCCAGGCCGGGGTACTTGAGGTCTCCGGCGGAGGTCTCGCCGTCGCTCCCGAAGATCATGTTGTTGATCGCCTCGTTGACACCGGCGAAGCCCGACGTAACGGTCCGCCCATCTGGGAGGTCCTGGGGCCGCATGTCCAGCGGGACGTTCTCCATGCCCGTGATCAGCTGGCCGTAGTCGCTTGAGTTGCTGCCGATCTGGCTCAGCAGCGTGTCGACGTTGGAGTTCTCTAACAGGGTGGCGAGATTCTCATTGGTCCGCTCGAACAGCGAATCCCAGCCCGAGGTCAACTGCACAGCCTGCTGCCGGAGGCTGTCTTGCGCGATCGGCGCAACAGGATGGACGGCGATCAGGCCCGCTCCTGCCAAGGCGATCCCGGCGGCCGCGATCCGGGTCGCGTGGCCGGTACGGCGCCTGGTCGTATCGGGATGTAAGACGAACTCCACAGCTAGCTCCTTGTCGATTTGCTGTACTGCACCCGAGAGTTAGGGCACAGAATCCTGCGAATACGAGACTAGCCATGTTTGATAGGGAAACCTAACCTAACTAGAGAAAGTTGGGTGAACATTCGGTATGCCCGAGGTGCGAACTCAGCACACGCTAGTATTTAGGCAAGCTCAGTTGCGTCGTAGCAAACCTCGTTGCGACGCCCACCATGCCCCGCACCCGAATCACGTCGACAGTTCAAGAACCAGCTACCTGCCGTCTGGGGACCGCGCATTCGCGGCCCGCGCAGAACTGAATGAGGAAAGCCAGCGAACACACTCACCGCTCAGGTTGTGATACCACGTCTGAGGTGAGTGTAAGGCTAGAAGCAGGAACCCTAGGAGCGGGCGTGATGTTGTTGGACGACTGTTGCTCTCAGGCAACGCCTTGTCCGGGATCTGAACATCCCGCTGCGACGAGAGTTTTTCTCAGGTGGCCTGACGATGCGGGGTCTGTCTCCCGTCCCGTGTTCGCGGAGGGCTTCTTGGGCAGAGTCAGGAGAGGGCGATCTGATCGGTCATCCACGGCGACATATGAATCGGGGCGCCGGCCAATGGCCCGCCCGGAGTGCCGCGTGGATAACGCGGCTCGTCACTTTTGGCCTGAACGTGTACATCTGTGGGTACAGCAGAACTCCGGAATGCCTTCTGAGCTGTGCGCCGTCAGGGTTTCGAACCCCGGACCCGCTGATTAAGAGTCAGCTGCTCTACCAACTGAGCTAACGGCGCTGGGCGGTCAAGACCGCGAGAGAGACAATAACAGGCGCTGCGCTGTGGCGAGAAATCACCTGGTATCGGGGCCCGAATCGCAGCGCTGAGCAGCACACCCGATTACCCACTAGACTGCCTGCGAGCTGTTTGAGCAGGGTCAAGGTGGGAAAAGAGCATGGGGCAGTTTGGTTCGACGCATCGCTGCCGGGGGTATCGGTCCCGGCTGGCGGCATTGCTGATGGTGCCGGTCGCGGTGTTGGGGCTGAGCGCCTGCGGCGGCAATGCCGACGCGGAGGCGACGAAGATCATCACCGACAAGGGCACCCCGTTCGCCGACCTGCTGGTGCCCAAGGTCACCGCGTCGGTCACCGACAAGGCGGTCGGTGTGGCGGTGGACGCTCCGGTGACGGTGAGCGCCGAGGACGGCGTACTCGACTCGGTCACCATGGTCAACGAATACGGTGCGGTGGTCGACGGCAAGCTCAGCTCCGACGGGCTGACCTGGTCGACGACCGAGCCGCTCGGCTACAACAAGCGCTACACGATGAACGCGAAGTCGCTTGGATTGGGCGGTGTGACCAGCCGGCAGATGACGTTCCAGACCCATTCGCCGCAGAACCTGACCATGCCCTACGTCATGCCCCGCGACGGCGAGGTGGTCGGTGTCGGCCAACCGGTGGCGATCCGGTTCGACGAGAACATCGCCGACCGCGCGGCGGCCGAAAAGGCGATCAAGATCACCACCGACCCGCCGGTGACGGGTGCGTTCTACTGGCTGAACAGCCGCGAAGTGCGTTGGCGCCCACAATCTTTCTGGAAACCCGGGACCGGTATCGAGGTGGCGGTCGACACCTACGGCGTGGACCTGGGCAACGGCGTCTACGGCCAGGACGACGCGACCAGCCACTTCGTCATCGGCGACGAGGTCATCGCGACCGTCGACGATGACACCAAGTCGATGGTCGTGCGGGTCAACGGCGAAGTGGTCAAGACCATGCCGGTGTCGATGGGCAAGGACAGCACCCCGACCAACAACGGCACCTACATCGTCGGCGAACGTTTCCCGCACATCGTGATGGATTCGTCGACCTACGGGGTGCCGGTCAACTCACCCAACGGATATCGCACCGACGTGGACTGGGCCACTCAGATCTCCTACAGCGGGATCTTCGTGCACTCCGCGCCGTGGTCGGTGGGTGCCCAGGGTTACGCCAACACCAGCCACGGTTGCATCAACGTCAGCCCCAACAACGCGCTGTGGTTCTACGACCACGTCAAGCGCGGCGACGTGGTGCAGATCAACAACACGACCGGGTCGCTGCTGCCCGGCACCGAGGGCCTCGGCGACTGGAACGTCCCCTGGTCGCAATGGGACGCGGGCAACGCCCAGGATCCGGTGCGCTGACGTCGTCAGAGGGACGTCAAGCGGGGGGCGGCTCGCCGTCCTCGCGCAGGTACTCCTCGCCGCCGTTGGGGTAGCCCCCGCCGAACGTCGTGATGTGCACGTGGTCGTAGTGACCGTTGCCGCGGCCGCTTGGCCCGGCCGGCGTGAAGTAGGTGCCACGCCAGATCGCATCCTGCAGGGCGAACCGACCGGCGTTCTGCAGGGCGTACGCCACGATCTGGTCCCCGAGCGCAACGCCCTCCGGGCTGCCGGAATTGGGGATCATGATGTCGATCGCGAGACCGGACGGATGCCAGCGCTGCCCGTCCGGACGCACCCCGATCATGTCGTGCACCTGTGGGAACGCCTCGCTGATGCTGCGCGAGACGAGGATCGTCTTGACCTGCATGCCGCGCTCGCTGGCGATGCCGGGCGGTAGCGCGTGCGGCGCCGGCATGGACCAGGCGCCTACCGCAAAGACGTCAGGCGGCGGCGGTAGGTCCTCAGGCGGCGGCGGGAAGTCCTCCGGCGGAGGGGGTGGAACGTCTTCGGGTGGCGGGGGAGGCGCCATCTCCGGGGGCGGTGGTGCGTCTTCGGGGGGTGGAGGTGGCGCGTCTTCCGGCGGCGGGGCAGGCCCATCCTCAGGGGGCGGAAGCGGCGGGTCCTCCGGCGGGGGCGGCGGCGCGTCCTCCGGCGGGGGCGGCGGCGCGTCGGCAGCGGCCGCAGGCGGAGGTTCGTCGTTGTTTCCCGGCTCGGCACCGACGCCGCCGGCCAAGAAAACGGCGGCCGGCAACATAGCCGTCGCCGCCAGAACCGACGATTTCATGCGCAGATCAATGAGTCCTTGCGTGAGCACGCAGGGAACCGTAACCAAAATGTAACTTCGACACCAAACCCGGCGCGCCGGGCACCGTTACAAAGAGCCACTGAAGTGGCACGTGTTCGGGTGGGCCTCACCGGGCTCCAACGCGTGTCGACGACCGCACTTGGGTGGGTCTGACCAGCATCGATTGGGGTAGTCGGTGGCTGCCGGCCAGTTATGCCGCCGTGCTCGGAATCAGATCGGAATCAGAAGCCAACGGGGTGCATCCCCGACCTTGAATCCAGAGTGGATTCGACGGTGGGTGTCCATCGTCCTGCGGCCGACCGGGCCGAATTGGGGGGCGACCACCCGGCGGGGCTGCGGTCAGCAAAGGCGACTCATCCCGAAGCGGGTCGACCACGACGACGTCGGGTTGCCTCGCACACGCAAACCCGATGGATCTCGGTGTCCGGCCAAGTAAAAGGTCGGAGGGTGTAAACACCCTCCGACCCGCGGGGTGGCTGACGGGGCTCGAACCCGCGACATCCAGGATCACAACCTGGTGCTCTACCAACTGAACTACAGCCACCATCGCTACCGGCCCGGCAAGCCAAGCAAGCAGCGCCGTCGATACTAGCCGCTCGGGCGCTCAGCGGCCGAATCGATTACCTCGGCTGTGTCCGACGGCGGCCCCAGTTCCCCAGCCACCGTGGCGATGTCGCTGGTAGACGGTCCGGGCGGGGCGACGAACGCGGTGCGGCGGTAGAACTTCAGCTCCCGGATGGACTCGTGGATGTCGGCGAGCGCACGGTGCGCCAGCCCCTTCTCCGGCTGGCCGAAGTAGATCCGCGGGTACCAGCGCCGGCACAATTCCTTGATCGAGCTGACGTCGATCATCCGGTAGTGCAGATAGCCGTCGAGCGAGGTCATGTCGCGGGCCAAAAAGCCGCGGTCGGTGCCGATCGAGTTGCCCGCCAACGGTGCCGTTTTGGCCTGCTTGACGTGAGTGCGGATGTAGTCGAGGACCATCTTCTCGGCGGTGGCGAGGTCGATGGTGGAGGCTCTGACCTCGTCGATCAGCCCGGACCGGGTGTGCATCGCGGTCACCACGTCGCTCATCGCGTCCAGGTCGGCGTCGTCGGTGTGGATCACCACGTCAATACCGTCGCCGAGGATGTTCAGCTCACCGTCGGTGACCAACGCGGCGATCTCGATCAGCTTGTCCGAGCCCAGATCCAGGCCGGTCATCTCGCAGTCGATCCAGACCAGTTCGTCTCGTGCAGCGCCCACAGTCAGACCACGTTAGCCGTTCGCCTCCCCCGTAGTCGCATAGCGGTACCGACCGGCCAAGTAATGTCGTGGCCTGTGAGTCCCGATTCGGCGGCGAACGCCGCACAGCAGATCGCCGCCGGCTACGCCGCTGAGGGCCAGGCTCTGGAACTGGGCACGGTGGTCGTCGACGGCAGCGCCGACCCATTGGCGCAGGTCCGCATCCCTCTGGCCACGATCAACCGCCATGGGCTGGTGGCCGGAGCCACCGGCACCGGCAAGACCAAGACCTTGCAGGTCATCGCCGAGCAGCTGTCCGCGGCCGGCGTCCCGGTGCTGATGGCCGACGTCAAGGGCGACCTGTCCGGGCTGTCGCGGCCCGGGGAGTCAGGCGACAAGATCACCCAGCGCGCCACCGAGACCGGCGACGACTGGACGGCGACCGCTTTTCCGACCGAATTCCTGTCACTGGGCACCGGCGGTATCGGCGTCCCGGTCCGGGCTACCATCTCCAGCTTCGGCCCCGTGTTGCTGTCGAAAGTGCTGGGGCTCAACAATACCCAGGAATCGACGCTCGGCCTGATCTTCCACTGGGCCGACCAGAACGGCTACCTGCTGCTGGACTTGAAGGATCTGCGCTCGGTGATCACCTACCTCACCAGCGACGAGGGTAAGCCGGAGCTCAAGACGCTGGGTGGGGTATCCCGGGCCACCGCCGGGGTGATCCTGCGGGCGCTGGTCAACCTGGAAGCCGAAGGCGCTGACACCTTCTTCGGGGAGCCTGAACTGGACCCCAAGGACCTGATCCGCCTCGATGACCAGGGCCGTGGCGTCATCTCGCTGCTGGAACTCGGCGACCAGGCGACGCGCCCGGTGCTGTTCTCCACCTTCCTGATGTGGGTACTGGCCGACCTGTTCACCTTCCTGCCCGAGGTCGGCGACATCGACAAACCCAAGCTGGTGTTCTTCTTCGACGAGGCGCACCTGCTGTTCTCCGACGCCTCCAAGGCGTTCCTCGACCAGGTCGAGCAGACCGTCAAACTGATCCGCTCCAAGGGCGTCGGGGTGTTCTTCTGCACGCAGCTACCCACCGACGTGCCCAACGCGGTGTTGTCGCAATTGGGCGCGCGCATCCAACATGCATTACGGGCCTTCACCCCCGACGACCAGAAGGCGCTCACCAAGACGGTGCGCACTTACCCGAAAACTGATGTCTACGACCTGGAATCGGCGTTGACTTCGCTGGGCATCGGCGAGGCCGTCGTCACGGTTCTGTCCGAACGAGGCGCCCCGACCCCGGTCGCGTGGACCCGGTTGCGAGCGCCGCGGTCGCTGATGGGAGCCATCGGTGCTGACGCCATCGCTACGGCCGCCAAAGCCAGTTCGCTGCATGGCGAATACGGGCAGACCATCGATCGGGAATCGGCCTACGAAACGCTGTCCGCGAAACTGGCAGCCGGGCAGGGTAGCCGGCCCCCGGAGGGCGAAGGCGGCGTGCCGCCGGCACCGGAGCGGCTGCACTGGTGGCAGCGTTTCGGACGTTGGCTCACCCACTTCCTCACCACCCGGGAGGGTAAGAGAGTGGTGACTGCGGTTACCACCGTTGTAGTCGGCCAAATCTCCCGCGGTGCGATGGGCACCGGACGCCGTAGGCGTTAATCGGACGGCTAGCCGCCGCCGAGCTTTTTGTAGACGAAGCCCACGATCGGCGTGACGATCGCGCGCGGGGCATACCCGCTGGCCATCGACATGGCCTTGGACGTGACGCCCGGCACAACACGCATCTTGTTGCGCGCCAACGCATCCAGAGACAGCTTGGCGGTGTGCTGGGTGGAGATCCACAGGAAGTCCGGAATCAGCTTGTCGACCAATGATGCCTCGCCTGCGTCGGGCATCTCGGCGCGCACCGGCCCCGGCGCCAGCAGGGTCACGTGCACCCCGGACTTCAGCAGTTCACCGCGCAGCGACTCGCTGAAGGTGTTGGCGAAGGCCTTGGTCGCGGCGTAGGTGGCGTTGTTGGGGATCGGTGAGTTGCCGGCCGCCGAACCCGAGATCAGGATTCCGCCGGCGTGACGCTCCAGCATTCCCGGCAGCACCGCCAACGCCAGGTCGTGCACCGCAATCGCGTTCAGCTGCACCTGGGCCTTCTCGGCTGCTGGATCCAGACCCGAGATCGGCCCGAACGTCGCGGTACCGGCGTTGGCGCACAGCACCGAGATCTCCCGCTCGGCCAGTTCGGCGCAGAACTGGTCGCGAGCCGGCGGATCAGCCAGATCGACCGCTCGCACTTCCACGACGACCCGGTACTTGTCGCGCAGTCGCGCCGCCACGTCGTTGAGCACGTCTTCTCGGCGCGCGGTGATGATCAGCCCGTGGCCGCGGGCGGCCAACTCGGTGGCCAGTGCCTCGCCGATGCCCTGGGACGCTCCGGTGACGACGGCGCGGGCATCCGGGCTGGGAGCAGGCACTGGCATGGGGCAATCGTAGAGTGCCAGACATGGGTGTCCCGGGGGTGGTCAAATCCGGACGATCCCGAATCGTGGCCTGGGCATTGTGGGACACCGGTGCTGCGGCCGTGAGCGCGATCGTGGTGACGTTCGTGTTCTCGGTTTATCTGACCAGCAGTGTCGGCCGGGAGCTGCCCGGCGCGGTGTCGCCGGCCAGCTGGCTGGGCCGCACGCTGGCCCTCTCCGGTCTGACCGTGGCCGCGATAGCGCCGCTGATCGGGGTGTGGGTGGCCACCCCGCACCGGCGCCGGGTGACATTGGCGGTCCTGACCGGCGCCGCGGCGGTGCTGATCGCATCGATGAGCACGATCCGCGACGCGCCCGCCTACCTGGCTCCGGGGCTGCTGCTGCTGGCGCTGACCGCCGCCTGCGGCGACCTGGCCAGCGTCCCCTACAACGCCATGCTGCGGCAGCTGTCGACGCCGCAGAACTCCGGTCGGATCTCCGGATTCGGCTGGGCGGCAGGTTATGTCGGCAGCGTGGTGCTGCTGCTGGTGGTCTACCTGGGGTTCATCTCCGGCACCGGCCCGACCCGCGGACTGCTGGGCCTGCCCGTCGAAGGAGGGCAGAACATCCGGGCGGCGATGTGGCTCACGGCGGCGTGGCTGGCGGTGTTCGCGTTGCCGCTGCTGTTCACCGCGCACCGGCTGGCCGAACCCGACGAACCACCGGCACCGCGGCCGGGCCTGTTCGGCGGCTACCGCCAGTTGTGGCGCGACGTCACCGCGGAATGGCACCGCGACCGCAACCTGGTGTTCTATCTGATCGCCAGCGCAATCTTCCGGGACGGGCTGGCCGGGGTGTTCGCGTTCGGAGCGGTGCTCGGCGTCAACGTCTACGGCATCTCGACCGGCGACGTGTTGATCTTCGGGGTGGCCGCCAGCGTGGTGGCTGCGCTCGGCGCGATCGCCGGTGGCCTGCTCGACGACCGGATCGGATCCAAGACGGTGATCGTCGGCTCGCTGATCGCGATGGTCGCCGCCGGCACCACGCTGATGGCGTTGTCCGGTCCGATCGCGTTCTGGGCCTGCGGGCTGCTGCTCTGTTTGTTCATCGGGCCCACCCAGTCCTCGGCGCGCACCCTGTTGCTGCGGATGGCCGCCGAAGGGATGGAGGGGGTGGCCTTCGGCCTCTACACGATGACCGGTCGCGCCGTGTCATTCCTGGCGCCGTGGCTGTTCTCGGTCTTCGTCGATGTCTTCCACTCCGATCGAGCCGGCATGGGCGGGCTGTGCACGGTGCTGGTGCTCGGTTTGCTGGCGATGCTGGGCGTGCGCGTGCCGCGGCGGGCGGTGTAGGAGCGGACTCCCGTGGCTTCGCTGCGCTTAGCCCGCTGCCGCGCACACCGTGAGGATCGACCCGGTGCGCTGGCGTACCTGGGCGCCGTCCACCGACACCGAGCAGGTGATCTGTTCGCCGAAGTTGACCACTGTGACCGCTGCCGCGGTCGTTGCCGGCGGCGTCAGCGTGACCTGCTTGGTCCACGGCAGCACCACGTTGAACTCGGTCTGCAGCACCCCGCCGGTGTCGATATAGGCGATGCTGAGCGCCCGGCCGGTGCCGCTGACGCTGTAGACGATGGTCTCGGCAGCCCCGGAGGTGGTCGACGTCGTCGGTGGCGGCGTGGTCGGTGTGGTGCTGGGGGTCGATGACCGCGGCGGCGTGGTGGTCGGGGTGCGCTTGGGAATCGGTGTGCTCGGGGCCGTCGGCAGCGGCGAAACCGGCGTGACGGTAGCCGAATTCCGGTCCGAGCCGTTGGCGATGACCAGTGCGATCACCATGCCGACCACCAGCAGTACCGCGGCACCGGCCACCAGCCACAGCCAATTCGGGAATCGCGGCGGTTCCGGCGGACCACCCTCGCCGCCGCCGCCCGACGGCCCACCGGGCGGGGGCTGAGACGCGTCCCAGTGTTGCCGCGGCAGTTGGGTAGTCGGATTGGGATCCTGCGGTGGATAACCGGCCGGGTACGACGGAAGCTGCCCGGCGTAGGCCGGATCGACGTGTGGCGGAGAGCCGAAGGTCGACGGCTCGGACGCACCGCTGCGCTGCCAGGGCTTATCGGAACCCTCCGGTCGATACGGATCGGTCATACCCACCTCATGGATTGCAGGGTACCTGCGGCGACCGTATCCGACCGCGACGTCGATCAGTCGCTTTCCGCGCCGGCGGCGCCTAGCGCGCTGATCGTCATCGCCCGCAACACCGCTCGGGAGCCCTCCGCGGTGGCCGACTTGGCGCCCGTGGACTTCACGCTGTAGGGGGTCGAGTTCAACAGACCGAACACCGCGTGGGCCATCAAGCGGGCGTCAGCCTCGGCCAACGCGGCATACCGCGCGCACAGCACACCGACCCAGACCTCGACATACTGCCGCTGGGCGCTGCGCACCTGACGCTGCGCCCCGGCCGGCAGATGGGCCAGATCGCGGTCCTGGATCCGGATCAGGTCCGGTTCGCCGAGCGCGAAATCCAGATGAAACTCGACCAGGCCGTCCAGTATCTCTTCTGGGCTCCGCCCGTCCGATTCGACGGCGTGCGCTCCGGCGAGCAGTCGGGTGCTGATACCGACCAGCAACTCGACCAGCAACGCTTCCTTGCCTGCGAAGTGCCGATAGATCGCCGGACCGCTGACGCCTGCGGCGGCACCGATGTCCTCCAGTCGCACCGCCAGAAAGCCGCGCTGGGCGAAGAGGCGTTCGGCGGCGGCGAGCAACTGGGTGCGCCGGTCGGACTTCAGCCGGCTGCGCCGGTTGGCCGGTCCGTCGCTTCCCGCCGAGCCGGCCGGGGCGGATGCCGCCATCACGCCTCCGCTCATCATGGACAGCTGAGTTAATGGTCACTAACGTAGCACCCATCGCCTCGGGGCTGACCCGGCTTCGGGCGGCACCGGTGGAGGCCTGATGGCAACTGCGGCACCCACGGAACGTGGTGATTTGTCCTACGCCCGCGGCGAGACCCAGCCCGCCCTGCTGGAGACGACGATCGGCGCCGACCTCGCCGCCACGGTGCGCGCCCACCCCGATCGCGATGCGCTGGTTGACCTTCCGGCCCGGCGGCGATGGAACTATGCCGAGCTGTGGCACGATGTGCGCCGGCTGGCGACCGGACTGCTGCAAGCGGGCGTCAGGGCCGGGGATCGGGTGGGTATCTGGGCGCCCAACTGCGCTGAGTGGGTGCTGACTCAGTACGCCACCGCCGAGATCGGTGCGGTGCTGGTCAACATCAACCCCGCCTACCGCTCCCACGAACTGGCTTACGCGCTCAAGCAGTCCGGTGTCGCGATGGTCATCTCGGCACCGAGTTTCAAGACCTCCGACTACGTCGCCCTGCTGCGGGAGGTGGCCCCCGGCTGCCCGGAACTGCGCGATGTGGTGTTCATCGACAGCGCGCGGTGGCACGACCTGGCCGGCACGCCGGTCGACTTGGCGGCGCTGGCGCGGGCGGCCGCAACATTGCGCCCACAGGACCCGATCAATATCCAATACACGTCGGGCACAACGGGTTACCCGAAGGGCGCGACCCTGAGCCACCACAACATCCTCAACAACGGCTACCTGGTGGGTGAGCTGCTGGGCTACACGGAGAAAGACCGGGTCTGCTTGCCGGTCCCGTTTTATCACTGCTTCGGGATGGTGCTGGGGAACCTGGCGGCCACCAGCCACGGCGCAGCTGTCGTCATTCCGGCTCCCGGCTTCGATCCGGCGGCCACGCTGCGCGCCGTGCAGGACGAGCAGTGCACCAGTCTCTACGGGGTGCCCACCATGTTCATCGCCGAACTCGGGCTGTCCGATTTCGACGAGTACGACCTCACCAGCCTGCGCACCGGAATCATGTCGGGCTCACCGTGCCCGGCCGAGGTGATGCGACGGGTGATCGACGACATGCACATGGCCGAGGTCGCGATCTGCTACGGCATGACCGAGACCTCCCCGGTGTCGACGCAGACCCGCGCCGAGGACTCGCTGGCGCAGCGGGTCGAGACGGTCGGGCGGGTGTGCCCGCACCTGGAGATCAAGATGACCGACCCGGCCACCGGTGCGACGGTGCCGCGAGGGCGGGTCGGCGAATTCTGCACGCGCGGTTATTCGGTCATGACCGGTTACTGGAACGACGCGGCCAAGACCGAGACCGCCATCGACGCCGACGGCTGGATGCACAGCGGCGATCTGGCCGTTATGGACGACGGTGGATACGTTCGGATCACCGGGCGGATCAAGGACATGGTGATCCGTGGCGGGGAGAACATCTACCCGCGTGAGATCGAGGAATTTCTGCACACCCATCCCGACGTCCTCGACGCTCAGGTCATCGGTGTCCCCGACGAAACCTACGGTGAGGAGCTGATGGCGGTGGTGATGCTGCGAGCCGGGACGCCGGCGCTGACCGTCGAGCGACTGCGGGAGTTCTGCACCGGCCGCTTGGCGCACTTCAAAGTGCCGCGGTATCTGCGGATCGTCGACGAGTTTCCGATGACGGTCACCGGCAAGGTCCGCAAGGATGAGATGCGCCGGCAGGCGATCGAGCATTTGGGCGGCGGCTGACAGGGCCGCGCGAGAATGGTATTCTCTGACATCAGTTAATCAATATTAACTGAAAATAAGGAGGCGCTGGTGGCGATGGACAAGGTCGTGGCGACAGCGGCAGAAGCCGTGGCCGACGTGACCGACGGCGCGTCGCTGGCGGTGGGCGGGTTCGGCCTCTGTGGCATACCGGAGGCATTGATCAACGCCGTGCTGGAGCTCGGTGTCACCGATCTGGAGACTGTTTCGAACAACTGCGGCGTCGACGGGATCGGGTTGGGAGTGCTGTTGGAGCACAAGCGGATCCGGCGCACGGTGAGCTCCTACGTGGGGGAGAACAAGGAGTTCGCGCGGCAGTTCTTATCCGGCGAGCTCGAGGTGGAGCTGACTCCGCAGGGCACCCTCGCCGAGCGGCTGCGCGCGGGCGGCGCCGGGATTCCAGCGTTCTACACACCGACGGGCGTGGGCACCCAGGTGGCCGACGGCGGCCTGCCATGGCGCTACGACGGGGCCGGCGGGGTGGCGGTGGCCTCACCACCGAAGGAGACCCGGGACTTCGACGGACGCACCTATGTGCTCGAGCGGGCGATCCGCACCGATTTCGCGCTGGTGCACGCGTGGAAGGGCGATCGGCACGGAAACCTCGTCTACCGGCAGGCCGCCGCCAACTTCAACCCGGACTGCGCTGCGGCGGGCCGGATCACGATCGCCCAAGTCGAGCAACTGGTCGAACCCGGAGAGATCGATCCGGCCACCGTGCACACCCTGGGGATCCATGTGCACCGGGTGGTGCACGTACCGAATCCGGAGAAACGGATCGAGCGAGAGACGGTGCGCCAGGCATGACCCTCAGCAGAGATGAACTGGCCGCGCGGGTGGCCGCCGAGTTGCGTGACGGCCAGTACGTCAATCTCGGTATCGGATTGCCCACCCTGATTCCCAACCACATCCCCGACGGTGTCAGCGTCGTGCTGCATTCGGAGAACGGGATCCTCGGTGTCGGCCCGTACCCGCGCCGCGAGGACCTCGACGCCGACTTGATCAATGCGGGCAAAGAAACGGTGACGGTCCTGCCCGGGGCGTCGTTCTTCTCGTCGTCGGCGTCATTCGGGGTGATCCGCGGCGGCCACCTCGATGTGGCGGTCCTTGGCGCCATGCAGGTTTCGGCCGCCGGTGACCTGGCCAACTGGATGATCCCCGGCAAGATGATCAAGGGTATGGGCGGGGCGATGGACCTGGTGCACGGCGCGCGCCGGGTCATCGTGATGATGGAACACGCCGCCAAAGACGGCAGCGCCAAGATCGTCGAACACTGCACGCTGCCGCTCACCGGTGCCCGCTGCGTCGACCGCATCATCACCGACATGGCCGTCATCGATGTCACCGAGGCGGGCCTGCAGTTGGTCGAGACTGCGCCGGGCGTCTCCGTCGATGAAGTCATTGCAAAAACCGGTGCGCCGATGAATCTTTCGAAGGTGTCATGACAGCGCCGACATTCGCCGATGAGCACCGGCGCCTGGTCGCCGAACTCAACACCAAACTGGCGGCCGCGGCCCTCGGCGGCAGCGAGCGCTCCCGGCAGCGGCACGTGGCACGTGGCAAACTGTTGCCGCGTGACCGGGTCGACCGGCTGCTGGACCCGGGCAGCCCGTTTCTGGAACTGGCTCCGCTGGCCGCCGACGGCATGTACGACGACGAGTGCCCCGGGGCCGGGATCATCACCGGGATCGGGCGGGTTTCCGGGCGCGAATGCGTGATCGTCGCCAACGACGCCACCGTCAAGGGCGGCACCTACTACCCGGTCACCGTCAAAAAGCACCTGCGCGCCCAGGAAGTGGCGCTGGGCAACAAGCTGCCCTGCATTTATCTGGTGGACTCCGGTGGCGCGTTCCTGCCCCGCCAGGACGAGGTGTTCCCCGATCGCGAGCACTTCGGCCGCATCTTCTACAACCAGGCGACCATGAGTGCGGCGGGTATCCCGCAGATCGCCGCGGTGCTCGGCTCGTGCACCGCCGGTGGCGCCTACGTGCCCGCGATGAGCGACGAGGCCGTCATCGTGCGTGAGCAGGGCACGATCTTCTTGGGGGGCCCGCCCCTGGTCAAGGCCGCCACCGGCGAGGTGGTCACGGCCGAAGAGCTCGGTGGCGGGGATCTGCACTCCAAGGTCTCCGGAGTCACCGACTACCTGGCCGACGACGACGAACATGCGCTCCGCATTGTTCGGCAGATCGCCGAGACCTTCGGGCCGCGATCCGAAAGCCCCTGGAAAATAGCGCATTCCGTCGAGCCTCGACATGACGCCGCGGAACTCTACGACGTGGTCCCACCGGACCCCCGGGTGCCCTACGACGTGCGGCAGGTGATCGCCCGGCTGGTCGACGGCAGTGAGTTCAGTGAGTTCAAGGCCGAGTACGGCAAGACACTGGTGACCGCGTTCGCGCGCATCCACGGCCACCCGGTGGGAATCATCGCCAATAACGGGGTGCTGTTCGGCGAGTCGGCGCTCAAGGGTGCGCATTTCATCGAACTGTGCGACAAGCGCTCGATACCGTTGGTGTTCCTGCAGAACATCGCCGGCTTCATGGTCGGTCGCGACTACGAGGCCGGTGGCATCGCCAAGCACGGCGCCAAGATGGTCACCGCGGTGGCCTGTGCTCGGGTGCCCAAACTGACGGTGGTGATCGGCGGGTCCTACGGGGCGGGTAACTACTCCATGTGCGGCCGGGCGTATTCGCCGCGATTCCTGTGGATGTGGCCCAATGCCAGGATCTCGGTGATGGGCGGCGAGCAGGCTGCATCGGTGCTGGCCACCGTGCGCGGTGAACAGCTCGACGCCGCCGGCAAGCCCTGGTCTCCAGACGACGAGGAGGCGTTCAAGGCTCCGATCCGGGACCAATACGAGGCGCAGGGCAACCCGTACTATTCGACCGCGCGGTTGTGGGACGACGGGATCATCGACCCCGCCGACACCAGAACAGTGCTGGGACTGGCGCTTTCGGTGTGCGCGAACGCGCCGCTGGACCCGGTCTCCTATGGCGTTTTCCGGATGTGACCCAGATGAGTTCAGCCATGTTCAATACGGTTTTGGTAGCCAATCGCGGTGAGATCGCGGTCCGGGTGATTCGCACCCTGCGCCGGATGGGCATTCGTTCGGTAGCCGTCTACAGCGACGCCGATGCCGGGGCACGGCATGTGCGCGAAGCCGACACCGCGGTGCGGCTCGGGCCTGCTCCGGTGCTGGAGAGCTATTTGTCGGTCCCCAAGGTGCTCGAGGCTGCCGCGGCCACCGGCGCGCAGGCGATTCATCCCGGTTACGGATTCCTCTCCGAGAACGCCGGCTTCGCTGCGTCCTGTGAGCAGGCCGGGGTGGTTTTCATCGGGCCGCCGGCGCGGGCTATCGAGGTGATGGGCGACAAGATCTCGGCGAAGAACACCGTCACGGCCTTCGAGGTGCCGGTGGTTCCGGGGCTGGCGAAGCCGGGTCTGTCCGATGACGAACTTGTGGCCGCCGCAGGCGAGATCGGCTACCCGGTACTGATCAAGCCGTCGGCGGGCGGCGGCGGCAAAGGGATGCACCTGGTCGAGGCAGCCGGGCAGCTGCGGGCGGCGCTGGTCACCGCGCGGCGTGAAGCGGCGTCGTCTTTCGGTGACGACACCCTGTTCTTGGAGCGGTTCGTGTTGCGGCCCCGCCATATCGAGGTTCAGGTGCTCGCCGACAGCCAGGGCAATGTGGTGCACCTCGGCGAACGGGAATGCAGCCTGCAGCGACGTCATCAGAAGGTGATCGAGGAGGCTCCCTCGCCGCTGCTGGACGCCGCGACCCGGGCCCGGATCGGGGCGGCCGCCTGCAACACCGCCCGCAGCGTCGATTACGTCGGCGCCGGCACTGTGGAGTTCATCGTCTCCGCCGACAGCCCGGATGAATTCTTCTTCATGGAGATGAACACCCGGCTGCAGGTCGAACATCCGGTCACCGAAGCAGTCACCGGGCTCGACCTCGTCGAGTGGCAGCTGCGGGTCGCGGCCGGAGAGAAGTTGCCGTTCGCGCAGGACGAGATCACCTTGACCGGGCACGCGATCGAAGCGCGGGTGTATGCCGAAGACCCGGCCCGCGGTTTCCTGCCGACCGGCGGACGAGTGTTGGCGGTGCACGAGGCAGGCGGCGGTTCAGCGAGGCTCGACGGAGGAGAGACGAAGCTGGGACCGCCGTATGGACCCGGTCCCGGGGTGCGGGTGGACTCGTCGCTGCAGGACGGAACCGTGGTCGGCAGCGACTACGACCCGATGCTCTCCAAGGTGATCGCGCACGGCGTGGACCGGGCGCAGGCACTGGCACGACTCGATGCGGCACTGGCCGGCACGGCGGTGTTGGGGGTGCAGACCAACGTCGAATTCCTGCGATTCCTGCTGGCCGACGCGCGGGTGGTCGCCGGCGACCTGGACACCGAACTGCTGGACGCCCGGTCGGCCGATTTCGCTCCGGCGCCAGCTCCCGACGACGTGCTGGCCGCGGGCGGCCTCTACCGGCAGTGGGCGCTGTCCGGACGGAAATCGCTGTGGGGCAACCCGAGCGGATGGCGTATCGGCGCGCCGGCGCCGGTGCGCACCGAGATGCGCACCCCGCTGCGGTCGGAGACGGTATCGGTGTGGGGGCTCCCGGCCGACGCGCGGGTGCAGATCGGCGACGGCGAGATCCATGGCGGCAGTGTTGAAGTCGACGATGATCGGCTGACGGTGACCTTGGCCGGACGGCGACGGTGTTACGCCTTCGCCGAGGACGGCGGTCAGCTGTGGATCTCCGATGAGCGCGGCACCTGGCACCTACGCGAAGCCGAGGTGGTGCGGGTGCATCGCGGCGGCGGCCCGCGCAGCGCCGAGATCATTAGCCCGATGCCGGGCAGCGTGATCGCCGTCAACGTCGCATCCGATTCGGCTGTCGAGGAAGGCGATCCGGTCGTGGTGGTCGAGGCGATGAAGATGGAACACACGCTGACCGCACCGATCAGCGGACGAGTGGAGATATTGGTGTCGGTGGGCGATCAGGTCACGGTGGACCAGGTGCTGGCCCGGCTCATTCCCGAGTTAAGTGAGGACCAAGAACAATGACGACGATCACGGCAGGATCGCTGCCGAAGGAATACCAGGACCTGCGGGACACGGTCGCCGAGTTCGCTCGCACCGTCGTCGCCCCGGTGTCCGCCAAACACGACGAAGAGCACAGTTTCCCCTACGAAGTTGTCGCCAAGATGGGGGAGATGGGGCTGTTCGGCCTGCCGTTCCCCGAGGAGTACGGCGGCATGGGCGGCGACTACTTCGCGTTGGCGCTGGCACTGGAGGAACTCGGCAAGGTCGATCAGTCCGTCGCGATGACCCTGGAAGCCGGAGTGGGCCTGGGGGCGATGCCGATCTACCGATTCGGCAACGAAGAACAGAAGCGGACCTGGCTGCCGGATCTGGTCACCGGCCGCACACTCGCCGGCTTCGGCCTCACCGAACCGGGTGCGGGCTCGGATGCCGGCGGCACCCGGACCACCGCCCGGCTGGACGGCGACGAGTGGGTCATCAACGGCACCAAGCAGTTCATCACCAACTCGGGCACCGATATCACCTCGATGGTCACCGTCACTGCCGTCACCGGGACCCGGCCCGACGGCAAGAAGGACATCTCCACGATCATCGTGCCTTCCGGCACAGCGGGTTTCACCGTCGAGCCGGCGTACAACAAGGTCGGCTGGAACGCCTCGGACACCCACCCGCTCACCTTCGCCGACGCCCGCGTTCCCCAGGGCAACCTGCTCGGCGAAGAAGGGCGGGGCTACGCGAACTTCCTGTCGATCCTCGACGAGGGCCGCATCGCGATCGCCGCGGTGGCCACCGGGGTGGCCCAGGGCTGCGTGGACGAAAGCGTCAAGTACGCCGGCGAGCGGGAGGCTTTCGGGCAGACGATCGGCTCCCATCAGGCGATCAGCTTCAAGATCGCCCGGATGGAGGCTCGCGCTCACGTCGCACGCACCGCCTACTACGACGCTGCCGCGAAGATGTTGGTGGGCAAGTCGTTCAAGAAAGAGGCGGCGATCGCCAAGATGATCTCCTCGGAGGCGGCGATGGACAACGCCCGCGACGCCACCCAGATTCACGGCGGCTACGGCTTCATCAACGAATACCCGGTGGCCCGGCACTACCGCGACAGCAAGATCCTGGAGATCGGTGAGGGGACCACCGAGGTGCAGCTGATGCTCATCGCACGATCGTTGGGGTTATGACCATGGCTGACGAGAACGAGTCGAAGACGATCGAGCAGCGCGGGCTGTGGTTCGAGGAGTACGAGATCGGCACCACCTACGCCCATCGGCCCGGGCGCACCGTCACCGAGGCCGACAACGTCCTATTCACTACGTTGACCATGAACACCCAATCGCTGCACCTGGACGCGGCCTGGGCCGCAGAGCAACCCGGCTTTCGCGGTGAGCGCCTGGTGAACTCGATGTTCACCCTGTCCACGCTCGTCGGCTTGTCGGTGGCGCAACTGACGCTGGGAACGATCGTGGCCAACCTGGGATTTTCGGAGGTGTCGTTTCCCAAGCCGGTGTTTCACGGTGACACCCTCTATGCCGAGACGGTCTGCACCGACAAGCGCGAATCCAAGAGCCGCCCCGGCGAAGGGATCGTGACCCTGGAGCACATCGGGCGCAACCAGCATGGCGACGTGGTGGCCCGCGCGATACGCACCACGCTGGTGCGTAAACAGCCCCAGGACCCACGATGAACTGCGCCGGCGACGATGCAGAGCCAAGCATGAGCGATGTAGAGGAGCGGCGCCAATGAGCACAGGTCCGGCCTGGCTGTTCTGTCCGGCGGATCGTCCGGAACGGTTCGGCAAAGCCGCCGCCGCGGCCGACGTGGTGATCCTCGACCTGGAGGACGGGGTGGCCGCAGCCGACCGGCCCGCCGCCCGGGAGGCGTTGCGCGGCAACCCACTCGACCCGGAGCGGACCGTGGTGCGGGTGAACCCGGCCGGCACCGAGGACCAGGCCCGCGACTTGGAAGCGCTGGCAGGCACCGCCTACACGACGGTGATGCTGGCCAAGACCGAGTCGGCCGCCCAGGTCGACGCGCTGGCGCCCCGCCAGGTGATCGCCCTGATCGAGACCCCGCGGGGCGCGGTGTTCGCCACCGAGATCGCCGCGGCGCAGGCATGCGTCGCGATGATGTGGGGTGCCGAAGATCTGGTCGCCGCCATGGGCGGTGGCTCCAGCCGTCACGCGGACGGCCGGTATCGGGATGTGGCCCGCCACGTGCGCTCAACGGTGCTGCTGGCGGCATCGACCTTCGGGCGGGCGGCGTTGGACTCCGTCTATCTCAATATCGGCGACCTCGAGGGGTTGAGAGCCGAAGCGCTCGACGGTGCAGCCGTCGGATTTGCCGCCACCGTGTGTATCCACCCCACCCAGGTTCCGGTGGTGCGCGACTCCTACCGTCCGGCCGAGGACAAGATCGACTGGGCGCGAAGGGTGCTCGCCGCAGCACAGAGCGAGCGCGGCGTGTTCGCATTCGAAGGACAAATGGTCGACTCCCCGGTGCTGCGGCACGCTGAGGCTATCCTGCGGCGAGCGCACTAACGCCAACCGACAGGAGTGACGGCGCATGCGCATCACGCGGATCGTCGAGACATCGGTACCGCTGCACGGTGAGATCGCCAACGCTCTGGTGGATTTCTCCTGGCATACGGTGTCGTTGGTCGCCGTCGTCACCGACCGGATGCGGCACGGTAAGCCGGTGACCGGCATCGCCTTCAACTCGATCGGCCGATTCGCCCAAGGCGGCATACTGGCCGACCGGATGATTCCGCGCGTTATGGGCGCCGACCCGCAGTCGCTGCTCGACGACACCGGGCACATCGATCCCGCGCGGGTGCTGGGCCGGGCGCTCGCCGACGAGAAGCCCGGTGGCCACGGCGATCGGGCCGGTGCGGCGGCGGCGCTGGAACTTGCGTGCTGGGATCTGGCCGCCAAACTCGCCGACGAACCCGCCTACCGCACCATCGCGCGACACTTCGGTCGGGACACGGCGGTCGCAGCGGTTCCGGTGTACGCCGCAGGCGGGTACTACTACCCCGGAGACGGACTGGATCGGCTCCGGACCGAGATGCGCGGCTATCTCGACCTGGGCTACGACGCGGTCAAGATGAAGATCGGCGGGGCGTCGATGCGCGAGGATCTGGACCGCATCGAGGCGGTCATCGAGGTGGTGGGCGCTGGAGCGCGGGTGGCCGTCGACGCCAACGGCCGGTTCGACAGCGCGGCGGCCCGCGACTGGGCGCAGGCGCTGGGCCGCTACGGCCTGCGCTGGTACGAGGAACCCGGAGATCCGCTGGACTTCGCGTTGAACGCCGAGGTGATCGCCGGCTATCCCGGCGCGGTCGCCACCGGCGAGAACCTCTTCTCGGTGCGCGACGTGACCAACCTGGTGCGCTACGGCGGCATGCGCCCGGGCCGCGACATCTTCCAGATGGACGCCGGCTTGAGTTACGGGCTGACCGAATACGTCCGCATGCTCGAGGTGCTCGAGACCGGCGGCTTCGACCGCGGCTGCGCCTTCCCGCACGGTGGCCACCTGATCAACCTGCACATCGCGGTGGGACTGGGCTTGGGCGGTTGTGAGTCCTATCCCGGGGTGTTCGCACCCTTCGGCGGCTACGCACCCGGGTGCGTGCTGGCCGGCGGCACCATCGCACCCACCGACGCGCCGGGATTCGGGCTGGAGGAAAAGCCCGAGCTGGCCACGGTGATCGCCGATTTGGTGGGATGAGCAGATGAAGATCGCGGTCATCGGATGCGGTGCCATGGGATCGATTTACGCCGGCAGGCTGGCAGCGGCCGGCAACGATGTCCTGGCCCTGGACCGCTCAGCGGAGCACGTCGAAGCGATCAACGGGCACGGTCTGCGGATCACCGGCCCGCAGAGCGACCAGGTGGTGGCCATGCGGGCGGCCACTGTGGCACCGGCCGAGCTGATGGACCTGGTGGTGCTGGCGGTCAAAGCCGCCGACGTCGCCGCCGGGGCCGCCCAGGCACTGCCGCTGCTCGGCGAGCGCACACCGGTGCTGACCATCCAGAACGGGTTGGGATCGGCCGAGATCGTCGCGGGCGTCGTCGGAGCGCAGCGGGTGGCGGTGGGCATCGCCAGTGGTTTCGGCGCGTCTCGGCCTGCGCCCGGGCACGTCCACCACAACGCGATGCGGGCAGTGCGGCTGGGAGCCTATGCGGCGCTGTCATTTTCGGACGTCGAGGAGATCGCGCAGGCGTGGTCGGACGCCGGATTCGACGCGGCCGCGGTCGCCGATATCGCCGCGATGCAGTGGGAGAAGCTGATCTGCAACGTCGCCTACAGCGCGCCGTGCGCGCTGACCGGCATGACGGTGGGACAGGTCATGGACGACGACACAGCCATGGGACCGGTCAGCCGCGCCGCCGCAACCGAAGCCTGGACGGTTGCCCGCGCCGCCGGGATCGACATCGCCGTGCCGGACCCGGTCGCGCACATCCGGGCCTTCGGTGCGCAGATGCCGGATGCCAAACCGTCTGCGTTGCTGGATCACCTGGCCCGCCGGGTCAGCGAGATCGACGTGATCAATGGCGCGGTGGTGCGCCGGGCCGCGCAGGCCGGGGAGCAGGCCCCGGTCAATGCGACGCTGACAGCGCTGGTCAAAGCCGTTGAACGGCAGTGGATGACAGTGCAACGCTGAACACCACGCCGGGTGTGTTCAGTTTCACGCGCCTGGTCTGCGGCGGCACTAGCCTCAGATGTCATGACCAACGACAGGGCGCGGGTGGATCTGCACGGGGCCCCGCAGACCATGCTCGCAACGTTGTACGCCAAGGCGCTGGATGCCGATCTGCCCGAACCGATTCTGGGGGATCGCGTCGCCAAAGAGGTGGTCGAACGCATCGACTACGACTGGAGCGCAACCTCCATCCCGCGGCGCGCTCGCCGTCGGTGACCACCCGCTCGGCGCACTTCGACATCTGGGCCGACCAGTTCCTGGCAGCCAACCCCGACGCTGTGGTGCTGCATTTGGGCTGTGGGCTTGACGCGCGGTACTTCCGGCTGGAGCCGGGCCCCGGAGTCGACTGGTACGACATCGACTATCCGGATGTCGCCGACCTGCGTCGGCAACTGTTGCCGCAGGCCGACCACAACCATGTGGTGGCGGCGTCGGTCACCGACCCGGGATGGTTCGCCGAGATCCCCACCGGACGGCCGACATTGATGCTCGGCGAGGGCCTGACCATGTACCTGACCGAAGCGGACGGCATCGCCTTGCTGCGCCGGGTCGTCGAGCATTGCGGACGCGGCGAGTTGCAGTTCGACGCCTTCAACTGGCTGGGCATCAAGTCGCAGTGGTCCAACGCGGTGGTGCGCCGCTCCGGCGCGAAGCTGCACTGGGGGATCAACAAGCCCGACGACATCCTGGCGGCGGTGCCGGGCACCCGGCTACTGCAATGGGTGCGCTGGTTCGAGTCGGCGACTTTCGGACGGCTTCCCCGCCGTTACCAGCTGTTGGGCAAGGTCATGTCGACTGTGCCGGCGTTGGCGAACATGTCGCAGTATCACCGGTACGCATTCCATTGACTAATTACGTTACGTAATGTAAATATTTAGATTGTGAGTCGACAGCGAATCCTGGGCCGGTGATGGCAGACCCCGCCTCGGCCGGTCGTGGCCGTCCGCGCGATCCACGCACCGAGCAGGCCATCACCGATGCCGCCCGTCGACTTCTCGCCCGCGACGGCTACGACCAGGTCTCCATCGAGGCGATCGCACGCGAAGCCGACGTCAGCCGCCCCACCGTGTACCGGCGCTGGCCATCGAAGACCCACCTGGTGTTCGACGCGGTCTTCGGTGCCGCCGAAGTCGGCGATGTGCTGACCAGTTCGGGCGACTTCGAAGCCGACCTGCGCCGATTCGTCGCCGGGGTGTTCGACTTCTGGCGCTCACCGGAGGTGGCCGCCGCGGCACTGGGCATCCTCGCCGATCGCCACCGCGACCCCGAGTTGTTCATTCGCACCCAAGCGCTGCTCGACGAGAAGACCCGCACCGCGTTCGGGGAGTTGGTCCGCGCCGGCATCGACCAAGGCGTACTCGACGCCGACGTCGACGTCGAGATCGCCTATGACGCAGTGCTGGGGGCCAGCTTCTACATCGCCCAGGTTTTGGTACCCGACGCCGTCGACGGTGTCGCCGACAGGCTGTGCTCCCTGTTGTTACGGGGAACCCAACGGAAGGGACAACAATGACCGACGAGCTATCTGCAGCTTTCGGGGACCTGCTCGACGAGGTCCGTGCCGTCGAGCAGCGCCTGCTGGGCGCCGATCCGCCGCTGGACGAAGCCGATGTGCTCGACGGCTACCGGTGGGCGCTGAGCCTGCTGCGGGTCGCCGCCGAGGCCTATATCTGGGGCGATTCCGACAAGCCCATCCTGGTCGACGTGATCGGCCCGTACCTGAAGTGGGGCGGTGACAATTCGGACGCCTTCTACCAGCTGGCGCCGATCGACCCGAGTCGCAGCTACCGGGTCACCGGCAACCGCGGCGACTCGGTCTATCTGTCCATGACCGTCTACGGTGGCCCCGACGACGGCCGGTACAGCGACCGCATCATCGACACGATCAACGACCGCGACCTGGGCTGCGACGCCGACGGCAACTTCGAGTTCGTCATCAGTGCCCAAGAGCAACAGGGCAATTGGCTCAAGCTGGAACCGGACGCCGTCTTCATCCTGACCCGCGACTACCTCACCGAACCCGGCACCCATCGGCGGGTGCAGTGGCAGATCGAGGCGCTCGACGACACCCCGCGGCGCCCTGACAGCCGGGCTGAGCTGAGCCGGCGGATGCGCGCGGCACGGACCTGGATCCGAGAGCAGGCCGCCATGGCACCCGTACGGCTACCGGCCAACGTGATGCAGGACCCGTATCCGGTGCCGAGTCGCACTGTCGGCTGGGCCGCCGGTGATGCCGCCTACGCCATGGGCGCCTACGAGCTGCAACCCGGCCAGGCCCTGGTCGTCGAGGGAACCTCACCGCAGTGTGTGTTCTGGAATCTGTGCCTGTGGAATCCGTTCCTGCACACCTACGACTACACCCGCGAACGCGTCACGATCAACGGCGCGCACGTCAGTTACGCCCCCGACGGGTCCTGGCAGATCGTGATCAGCGAAACCGATCCCGGGCATCCGAACTGGGTGTCCACCGCGGGCCGGTCGAAGGGCCTGATCTGGCTGCGCTGGTTCCTGCCGGAAGCCACTCCGGACCCGCTGCATTGCCGGGTCGTCGACGTCGCAGAGCTGGCATCGTGAGCGTCCCGGCGCGGGTCCGTCTCGACGATCTCGCCAATCCGATCTTTCCGCCAGCCACCATCCCGATGCGCGAGGGTATGGCCGGCTACGGCGCCTCGCTGCAACTGACCCCGCAGACGTTGCTTGAGACTGCAACCGAACGAACCGGCTTGAACAACTGGGGGGACAACGCATTCCGTGAGCGCCTCGAGGTGCTGTGCGAGTCGCTGGTGAACGAAGCCGACCTGTCGGGCGTCGGACGGATGATGGCGTTCGAGCAGGTGGCCGGCCACCTGGTCAACCGGCTGCGGCTGGAAGACCTGATCGCGACGAATCCCGACATCGAGGATGTCGAGATCGAGCGTCCGATCATCATCTGCGGGCTGCCGCGCACCGGGACCACGCATCTGCACAACCTGATCGCCGCCGACCCGGCGCTGCGCTACCTGCCGTACTGGGAGAGCATGGAGCCGATCGCCACTCCGGGCGAACCCGATCCGCAGGCCAGGCGCGACCGCTGCGCCGTCGGCCTGGATCTGATCAACACCTCGATGCCCGAGTTCAAGCGCATGCACGACATGACCGTCGATCACGCGCACGAGGAGATCCAGCTGCTGGCCAACGACATCTCGGGGATGCTCTTCGAATGCAGCTACTACCTACCGACTTTCGCCGAGCACTACAAAACACACGACCAGACGGCGTCATACGCCTATATGAAACGCACCCTGCAGGCGCTGCAATGGTTGCGGGGCGGGACGCGCTGGGTGCTCAAATCGCCACAGCATCTGGAACAGTTCCCGGCGCTGTATGCCACCTTCCCCGACGCCACCTTCGTTGTCACCCATCGGGATCCGATCGAGGTGACGCAGTCGATGGCGACCATGATCAGCTACGCGGCCCGGATGGCCTGCGACCATCCCGATCCGGTCAAGATCTCGGCGTACTGGCTCGATCGGGCCGACGACCTGCTCAGCGGGTGCCTGGCCGACCGCGACGTGCTACCGGCCGCGCAGTCCGTCGACGTGCGCTTCGAGGACTTCATGGCCGATGAGGACGGCACCGTCGCCGGCATCTACGAACTCGCCGGCCAACCGCTCGATACCCGGGCGCGGCAGGCGATGACCCAGTTCTGCGTCGACCACCCACGCGGGCGCTACGGCGCGGTGGACTACCGGCCGGCCGACTTGGGGCTGGACCCCGACCAGGTTGCCGAACGCCTACGCGATTACCGGAACCGGTTCGTCGCCGACTGATCGGCGCCACACCGACGGCGATCGATGCCTAAGGTCACTTTCGACTGGTGACGCGGCCACCGTAGCCTGGCGATCATGATTCAGTTGGGGTCGCCGCCACCCCCGGCCCCGGTCGTCAAGCCCCGCCGCCGGGGTGGCCCGCGCGGGCCGGTGTTCCTGGGCGCCAACATCGTCGTACTGTGCTGGCTGACCGTCTCGGTGGCGTTGCTGCTCGGCCACAACGCCATTTCGCATCCGATCTGGCTGCCGGTGCACGCATTGCTGCTCGGTGCGGCCACCAACGCGATCGTGATCTGGTCGGGACACTTCACCACGACGCTGTGCCGGGTTCCCGACCCGCCGCACTGGCATCTGGTGGCCAAGCTCGCCGTACTCAATGTCGGTGTGATCGCGGCCCTGGCCGGTGTCGCCTGGAACGTCGAGGTGCTGACCGGTATCGGCGGCGCCGTCGTGGCCGTGGTCGGTGTTGCTCACGGCGCCGAGTTGATCGCGATGAAGAAGTCCGCGCTCTCGGCGCGCTTCGACTACCTCGTCGGTTTTTACCTGGCCGCGATCGTCGCTCTGCTGGCCGGATCGGCGACCGGTGCCACCATGGCCTTCGGCGTGGCGCGCTGGTATGCGCGGTTGTGGACGACCCACGTGCATGTGATGTTCTACGGCTGGATCGGGCTGACCGTGGTCGGCACTCTTTTCACCTTGTGGCCCACCACGATCCGGGAGAAGATCACCCCGCGCAGCTTCGCGATGGCCCGTCGTGCGCTGCCGACCCTGACCGTCGGTTTGGCCGTCGCCACCGTGGGTCTGCTCGCCGGCAGCTGGTGGCTGGCCGCGGCAGGCCTGGCCGGCTACGCGGTTGGAGTCGCTCTGGCGATCGTCGGACTGTGGCCGGGACGAAGCTTCACCGGGCCCGCGGCCTGGATGCTGGTCGGTGCGACCGGCTGGCTCGGGGTGGCCGTCGTGATCGAGGTGGTCGCCCTGATTGCGGGCCGCTCCGTCGATGTGTTGCCGGCGTTCGTGGAGCACACCCTGCTGCCGCTGCTGGCGGTGGGCTTCGTGGCTCAGATCCTGCTCGGTGCGCTGAGCCAACTGCTGCCGATCCTGGTGGCCAATGGCCCCCCGGTCCGCAAAGCCGTCATCGCGTATCTGGACCAGGGCTGGCAGGCGCGGGTGGGTGCGATCAACGTCGCCGTGCCACTGGTGGCCGGGCCGTGGCGTGGACCGCTGCCGGTGATCGGCTGGGTGTTGGCTGCTGTCGCGGTCGGCAGTTTCCTGGTGATGGCGCTGCGGCTCGCGTTACCGGTGGCGCTGCGCGGCCCGATCGACATCGATGCGATCAAGCCGCATTCGGGTGCGGTGACCGGGGCGGTTGCCTTGGCCACGGCGGTTGGGGTCGCGTCGGCTCTGGCGCTGGGGATGGGCGCCCCGGCGCCCTCGCAAGCTGCCGGAATCGCCGGCGAAGCACACATCGTCGACGTCACCACGAACAACATGCGGTTCTCGCCGGACGTGCTCGACGTGCCGGCCGGAACGCGACTGGTGCTGCGGGTCACCAACATCGACGGACTGCCACACGACCTGCACGTCGACACCGGCGAGCACACCCCGCGGCTGAGCCGCGGCCAGACCGCGGTGCTGGATCTCGGGGTGGTCCGGCAGGACCGGGAAGTGTGGTGCGACGTACCCGGCCACCGGGCGGCGGGAATGACGATGACGATCCACGCCGTCGGCGGTGTCCCGCGCCATCAGCACACCGGGGGCGACCACGGCGGGGGCCTGCCCGCACCGGCCACCCTGAACCTGGCCGCCGACCCGTCGCCGGGCTGGACGCCGCACGACGCGGTGCTGGCCCCGGCCACGCCGGGCCTGCATCGGGTGGAACTGCGCGCCGTGGACCGGGAACTGGAGATCGCACCCGGACGCCGCGAGATCCGCTGGACCTTCGGCGGTGTCGAGCCGGCCCCCACGTTGCACGGCCGGGTCGGGGACACCTTCGAGATCACCCTGATCAACGACGCGACCATGGGCCACGGCATCGACTTTCACGCCGGAGCGCTCGCACCGGACCAACCGATGCGCACGCTGGAGCCGGGGGAGAGCCTGGTCTACCGGTTCACCGCGCGACGGGCCGGTGCCTGGCTGTATCACTGCAGCACGCCGCCGATGACGCTGCACATCGCCAACGGCATGTATGGCGCGGTGATCATCGATCCGCCCGGTTTGCCGGCCGTGGACCGGGAGTACGCCCTGGTCGGCGCGCAGCTCTACGCGGGCCCACCGGATGCCGACGCCAAGACCACCGCGATCCGCGCCGGGCAGCCCGACGGCTGGATGTTCAACGGCACCGCGGCCCAGTACATGCACGCCCCACTGCCGGCGCACACCGGCGAGCGGGTGCGGGTGTGGGTGGTCAACGCCGGACCTGGTGACTCGATCGCCTTCCACGTGGTCGGGACGCAGTTCGACACCGTCTACAAAGAGGGTGCCTGGCTGCTGCACGAGCCCGGCGGTTCCGGCGGCTCTCAGGCCCTCGACCTGGCGCCCGCCCAGGGCGGTTTCGTCGAGCTGACCTTCCCCGAACCGGGCCACTACCCGTTCATGGATCACGACATGCGGCACGCCGAGAACGGCGCGCACGGCATCTTCGACGTCTCCGGCTAGCGATCTGGTCAGCACGGTCTGCGGTATTGCCTCAGGTAGGCAGGCAGTGCGATGGCCGGGTCGAGGTCGTCGGCCGGTTCGGGATGTCCGGCGGTCATGGCCAACGGCACGACTCCCGCCCAGTACGGCAGGGTGAGGTCTTCGGGGTCGTCGACCGGACCGCCGGTGCGCACCTTCGCGGAGACTTCGACCATGTCGAGTGCCAGCACGGCGGTCATGGCCAGCTCGCGGTCGTTCGGGGGTCTGCTGTCGGAGGCGCGGCCAGACGCGGCATGGTCGACCAGGGCGGCCAGCGCTTCGCGCTTCTCGCCGCTGTCAGCGACCAGCCGCGCGGTGCCCCGGATGACTACCGAGCGATAGGCCAGTGAGTGGTGCAGTGCCGAGCGGGCCAGCACCAAGCCGTCGATCAGGGTCACGGTGACGCAGACCGGCAGGCCGCCCGGCGCTTTCGCGGCTGCCAGCATCGGGCCGCTTCCGGTGGATCCGTGCAGGTAGAGGACCTCGCCGTGCCGAGCGTGGGTGGTGGGCAGCACCACGGGGGAGCCCTCGTTGAGGTAACCGAGGTGACAGATCAGTGCCTCATCGAGGATGCGATGGACGGTTTCGCTGTCATAGCGCGCCCGTTCCCGGTATCTGGTTGGCGTGGTGCGGGCCGTGGGTGCATAAGACCGAGCCATCACGGTTGCCTTTCAATAATGTAATAGTACATACTAAAAGTTGTGTCGGTACAATATCTTATTGCCGGTGGGGGCGCCGAGTCGATAGCAGCGAGCATCGAAGCGGGCATCTCCGACGGCGTCTTCGCACCGGGGTCCGGACTCCCGCCGATCCGCGAACTGGCCGCCCAGCTCGCAGTGAACCCGAACACCGTCGCCGCCGCCTACCGACTGTTGCGCGACCGCGGGGCCGTCGAGACCGCTGGACGGCGCGGGACGCGGGTACGAGATCGGCCGGCGACGACACCACGGTCGCTGCGCGGGCTCACAATCCCCGCCGGCGTCCGTGACCTCTCAACCGGCAATCCGAACCCCGCGCTGCTCCCGATCGCCACTGCACGGCTGTCGGCACCCGCGACACCGGTGTTGTACGGGCAGCCACCCATCTCACCGGAGTTGGCCGACTACGCCCGGACCACCCTGGTCGCCGACGGGGTGACAGCCGAACACCTCGCGGTGACGTCTGGAGCCCTGGACGCGATCGAGCGGGTACTGGCCGCTCATCTGCGTCCCGGCGATCGGGTGGCCGTCGAAGACCCCGGTTGGGCCAACCTGCTGGACCTGCTCGGGGCGCTGGGGCTGACACCGGAGCCGATGGGTGTCGACGACGACGGACCACTGGTCACGGACTTTGCGCGGGCGTTGCGCCGCCGAGTACGGGCGGTGGTGGTGACCAGCCGCGCCCAAAACCCGACCGGCGGTGCGGTGTCGGCGGTGCGGGCCGATGCGTTACGCACGGTGCTGGCTGAAATCGGCAACGATGTCCTGCTCATCGAAGATGATCACTGCGCGGGCATGGCGGGGGTGACGCTGCACCCGCTGGCCGGGGTCGTGCGGGACTGGGCGTTCGTGCGGTCTGCGGCCAAGGCCTATGGCCCGGACCTGCGGCTGGCACTCCTGGCCGGGGACCGTCGCACGATCGAGCGGGTGCACGGCCGGCAGCAGCTCGGGCCGGGTTGGGTCAGCCACCTGCTGCAGGACGCCGCTCTCGGCATGTGGCGCAACAAAGCAGCGACACGGCTGGTGGCCGACGCCGAAGCCGTCTACACCGACCGGCGCACCCGGCTGTGCGCGGCGCTGGCGGATCGCGGCCTGGTTTCCCACGGCCGCTCGGGGCTCAACGTCTGGATCCCGGTACCCGACGAGTCGGCGGCGATCACGCGGTTGTTCGCCGCGGGCTGGGCCGCGGCCCCGGGCAGCCGGTTCCGTGTTGGTAGCGCGCCGGGAATCCGCGTCACCATCTCTGACCTGACCGCCGCCGAGATCGAGCCGCTGGCCGATGTCATCGCCGATTCGGTGGGCGGAGCCGGATACGGGAGCGTGTGACGAGCCGACACGTCCTCGCCGGGACGTGCGATGAACCAGGGCATTCGGTGTTCGCTGGCATAATGAGATCAGCGTCACAAGGAGGCTCGCATGGGCCAGCTGCCAGGCATTACCGGTCCCCAGGTCGCCCTCGAACCTGTACAGCTGATCGGGCCCGATGGCGCACCGACCGCCGAGGATCGCTACAGCCGGGACCTGCCCGAAGAAACCCTGTGCTGGCTCTACGAGTTGATGGTGCTCACCCGCGGGCTGGACACCGAACTGGTCAATCTGCAGCGCCAGGGGGAGCTGGCGCTGTACGCCTCCTGCCGCGGCCAGGAGGCGGCCCAGATCGGCGCCGCGGCGTGCCTGCGCAAAACCGACTGGCTGTTCCCGCAGTACCGCGAGCTGGGGGTGTTCATCGCCCGGGGAATCCCGGCGTGGAACCTCGCGGCCGCCTGGCGTGGAACGTGGAACGGCGGGCTGGAGTTCACCGCGAAATGCTGTGCGCCGATCTCGGTTCCGATCGGGACGCAGGCCCTGCACGCGGTGGGCGCGGCGATGGGCGCGCAACGCCTGGGCGAGGACTCCGTCACCGTCGCGTTCGTCGGTGACGGCGCCACCAGCGAGGGCGACGTCCACGAAGCGCTGAACTTCGCCGCGGTGTTCGCCGCACCGTGTGTGTTCTATGTGCAGAACAACCAATGGGCTATCTCGGTGCCGCTGCACCGGCAGACCGCCGCACCCTCGCTGGCGCACAAGGCGATCGGTTACGGCATGCCCGGGATCCGGGTGGACGGCAACGATCCGTTGGCCTGCTACGCGGTGATGGCCGAGGCGGCCGGGCGGGCCCGGGCCGGCGGCGGTCCGAGCCTGATCGAAGCCGTCACCTATCGGCTCGGCCCGCACACCACCTCCGACGATCCGACGCGCTACCGCAGCAGCGCCGAACTCGAGCATTGGAGTGCGCTTGACCCGATCCCGCGTTACCGCACCTACCTGCGCAACGCGGGCGTGTGGTCGCAGCGTCTCGAGGACCGCGTCGCGGCCCGGGCCCAGCGGTTGCGCACCGAGTTGCGGAACGCGACGGTCGGTGCGGCCGATTTCGACGTCGACGAGGTGTTCACCTCCGTATACGCCGATATCACCCCGGAACTGCAGCGGCAGCGCCGTATGTTGCGCGCCGAGTTGGCCAGGGAGCGCTGATGACTCAGATCCTCGAACCACCCATTCGCTCGGCGACGCCGACCCCGGCTACCGGGCCGGGCAGTAGCACAGAACAGCTGACCATGGTGCAGGCACTCAACTATGCACTGCGCGACGCGATGGGCGCCGACGAGAAGGTGCTGGTGTTCGGCACCGACGTCGGTGTGCAGGGCGGGGTGTTCCGGGTGACCGAAGGACTGGCCGAAACCTTCGGTGAGCAACGCTGTTTCGACACACCGCTGGCCGAGTCGGCGGTGATCGGCATCGCCATCGGACTGGCAGTGCGCGGCTTTGTTCCTGTCCCGGAGATCCAGTTCGACGGCTTCAGCTACCCGGCACTGGACCAGATGGTCAGTCATTTGGCAAAGTACCGGACCCGGACCCGCGGGGAGATTCCGATGCCGGTCACCGTACGGATCCCGTCGTTCGGTGGAATCGGTGCAGCCGAACATCATTCGGAGTCCACCGAGACGTACTGGGCACACACCGCCGGGCTGAAGGTGGTGGTTCCCGCCAACCCGTCGGACGCCTACTGGCTGCTGCGGCACGCGATCGCCGCGCCCGACCCGGTGATATTCCTGGAGCCGAAACGGCGGTACTGGGCCCGCGGAGCTGTCGATACCACCCGTCCGCAGCCGGGCATCGGCCATGCCGCGGTGCGCCGGTCCGGTACCGACGTCACGGTGCTGACCTACGGCGGAGGGGTGGCGACCGCCTTGTCCGCGGCTGAAATCGGTGCCGAACAGCACCGGTGGAGCCTGGAAGTGGTCGACTTGCGCTCCCTGGTCCCACTGGACTTCGACACCGTCGCGGCCTCGGTCCGGCGCACCGGGCGGTGCGTGGTTCTGCACGAGGGTCCGCGCAACCTCGGCTACGGCGCTGAGCTGGCCGCGCGCGTCTCCGAGGAACTGTTCTACGAGCTGGAGGCACCGGTGTTGCGCGCCACCGGATTCGACACCCCGTATCCGCCGGCCCGGCTCGAGCGGCTCTGGCTTCCCGGCCCCGACCGGCTGCTGGACTGCGTCCAGCGCGTCCTGGAGTTGCCATGAGCGCCGAGACAAAGACGTTCGCGGTCCCCGATCTCGGTGAGGGGCTCGAAGAAGTGACAGTGACCAGCTGGAATGTCGCGGTCGGCGATCAGGTGGAACTCAACCAGACGCTGTGCACGGTGGAGACGGCCAAAGCCGAAGTGGAGATTCCGAGCCCATACGCCGGACGGGTCGTCGAGCTCGGTGGCGCCGTGGGCGACGTCCTTGCGGTCGGGGCGCCGCTGGTGCGAATCGATACCGATTCGGCAGCCGAGCCCACGACCGGGCCGTTTGAAGCGACCCCGCCGGTACGCACGCCGGTGCTGGTCGGCTACGGCGCCGACGACACCTTCGACACCAGCCGCCGCACCTGCGCCACCACCGGGCGGCCCAAAGCCAAGCCGGGCGCCCGCAAGCTCGCCGCCGAGCTGGGCGTCGACCTGGGAGGAGTACCGCCGGGCCCGAGCGGTGTGATCACCACCGACGGTGTGCTGGCCGCAGCGGCCGGTGACCGGTCCGAGGATGAGTTGCATCCGCTGACTCCGGTCCAAGCTGCGATGGCGCAACGGATGACCATGTCCCGCAGCCGGATTCCGGACGCACACGCCACTGTGCAGGTGGACTGCGCCAGCCTGTTGCAGCTGCGGGATCGGCTTGCCGCCGACGCCCGCGGTGCGGCGATCACGACGTTCACGCTGACCCTGCGGCTGCTGATCATCGCCTTGACCCGACATCCGGTGCTCAACGCGACCTGGGTCGATGCACCGGAGGGCCCCCAGGTCCGCACCCATCACGCCGTACACCTCGGTTTCGGGGTGGCCGCACCTCGTGGCCTGTTGGTGCCGGTGGTGTTCGATGTGCACCGCAAGACCACCCGCGAGCTCGCCGACTGCGTGGCGCGGCTCATCGCCGACGCCCGGGCCGGCAGTCTCAAACCCGTCGAACTGGCGGGTTCGACGTTCACCGTCTCCAACTTCGGCGCCCTGGGCATCGACGACGGGGTGCCGGTGATCAACTACCCGGAGGCGGCGATCTTGGGAATGGGTTCGCTCAAACCGCGGCCGGTGGCCGTCGACGACGCCGTCGTCATCCGGCCGCAGATGACACTGACGTGTGCGTTCGACCACCGGGTCGCCGACGGTGCACAGGTCGCCGAATTCCTTTGCACGCTACGCGATCTGATCGAACATCCTGATATCGCACTGTTGGACCTGTAGCCCGGCGGGCTAGCGGCGCTGTGCTGCGGCCAACCGGGACGCGAACTCCGGTGACTCCACGGTCGCGGCCTGCGGGCCCAGTTCGGTGCGCTTGGCGAACTCGTGCTGCTCGTCCTCGACCGCGCCCGGACTCGCGGTGGTCCGCATCGTCGCCTTGGTCGCCAACACGACGTCCCGTGGTGCCGACGCCGGCCCGGCGGCCAGGGTGGTCGCCGCAGCGACCGGGTCTTCGGCGACCTGCAGCGCCAGCCCGTGGTGCAGGGCGGCCTCGGCGTCGAAACGCATCCCGAACAACAGCGCCGCCCGGGCGACCTGGGGTCCCAACGCTCGATGCAGCATCCAGGTGGCACCGCCTCCGGGGTGCAGACCCAACTGCTGGAACCGGGCGTCGAACAGCGCTGCCGGCCCCGCAATCCGCACGTCGGCGGCCAACGCCAGGTTCAGCCCGGCGCCCACGGCGGCACCGTTGACGGCGGCGATGGTGGGCAGCGTGCACTGCGCGACCGCCATGAAGCCGTCGTAGAGCGCCAACAGCCCGTCCTCGGTGGCCGCTCCCAGCGCGGACAGGTCGGCGCCGGCGCAGAACGCTCGGCCCGCGCCGGTGACGATCACCGCGTGCACGCCGGCGTCGGCCTCGGCTCGCTGTACGGCGGCCCGCAGCTGTGCCGACATCGCCGCGGTGACCGCGTTGCGGCGGTCGGGATCATTGACGGTTATCAACGCCACACGGTCGGTGACGCTGTACAAGACAAGGCTGGAATGTGTCATCGACGATGACGGTATCTCGAACCGGTCAGGCGACCCACGCGACGATCAGTGCGGACAGCGCCACCAGGACAACCATGCCGATGGTGTAAATGATGATCGTGCGTTCGTGGCTCATTGGCCCGCCTTTCCCGGTTTAACCGGTATCTTTGCCGTTCTTCGTCGCAAAGTCACGTGACGTCACCCGACAAAGCGTCCGCGCGTTTCGCCTCGGTTGCTGTGCCCCCGGCAGGACTCGAACCTGCGACCACAAGATTAGAAGTCATGTGCTCTATCCACCTGAGCTACGGGGGCAATGCGATCCAGTTTATCGGCTGATGACGGCGGATCGGCGGCGACCGAGCCATGCCGGTTCGATCCGTCGATCTGCGGTTTCCAATTCAACCGGCCAGCAGAGTATTTCGTTTTGCCGGCCGCGGGCCCGATCTGGACAATCGACACCCGTCGCCCGAGGCCAGGAACTAGCGTTGAATGGTGCTCGTGAATCGTGTGAATCAGGAGGGGCGCGCGGTGGACGCAGCATCGGCGCATCGGGCAGGCCCTGGCTGCAAACCGCTGTCGGGAGTTGCGCGTGGGTGACCTGGTCGATGCCGCTGGCCTGCCCACCGAACTCGGCGCCGTCGACTATCTGCTGCACCGTGGCGAGGCCAATCCGCGCACCCGTTCGGGGATCATGGGCTTGGAGTTGCTCGACACCACTCCGGACTGGCATCGCTTCCGGAGCCTGTTCGAGAACGTATCCCGGAAAGTGCTGCGGCTGCGCCAGAAGGTGGTGGTGCCCACGCTGCCGACGGCCGCGCCGCGCTGGGTGGTGGACCCGGACTTCAACCTCGATTTTCACGTCCGGCGGCTCCGGGTGCCCGAGCCGGGGGGCTTGCGCGAAGTGCTCGACCTGGCCGAGGTGGCCCTGCAGTCACCGATGGACATTCAGCGCCCGCTGTGGTCGGCGACGCTCGTGGAAGGGCTGGCCGGGGGTCGGGCCGCCACCTTGATGCACCTGAGTCACGCGGTCACCGACGGTGTCGGGGGTGCCGCCATGTTCGGCCGGATCTACGACCTGGAACGTGATCCGCCGGCCCGAACGATGCCCCCGCAACCGGTGCCGCAGGACCTGTCTTCCAACGACCTGATGCGCGACGGCATCAACCACCTGCCGGCCGCGGTGCTCGGTGGCACCCGCGACGCGTTGTTGGGGGTGCTGTCGATGGCGACCCGCACGGTGCGCGACCCGTTGTCGGCAGTCGCAGGTGCCCTCGGCTACGCCCGTTCGGGGGCGCGGGTGATGAGCCAGGCGGCAGAACCGTCGCCGCTGCTGCGGCGACGCAGCCTGTCCAGTCGCACCCAGGCGCTCGACGTCAGATTGTCGGATCTGCACCGGGCCGCCAAGGCCGGTGGCGGATCGATCAACGACGCCTACCTTTCTGCGCTGTCCGGGGCGCTGGGGCGCTACCACCGGGCGTTGGGTGTACCGATCGCCACCTTGCCGATGGCGATCCCGGTGAACCTGCGTGCCGATTCCGATCCCGCGGGGGGCAACCGGTTCACCGGGGTGAACCTGGCCGCCCCGGTCGGGGTCGCCGACCCGATCGAGCGGATCAAGCGGATCCGGGCCCAGATGACCCAGCGCCGTGACGAGCCCGCGATGGACGTGATCGGCTCCATGGCGCCGCTGCTGAGCGTCTTTCCGGCCCCGGTACTGGAGAAGATGACCGAGTCGGTGGTCGCCGCCGATGTGCAGGCCAGCAATGTGGCGTTCTACCCCGGCGACACCTACATCGCCGGGGCGAAAGTGCTGCGGCACTACGGAATCGGGCCGCTTCCCGGTGTGGCGATGATGGTGGTGCTGATCTCGAGGGGCGGTGAGTGCACCATCACGGTCCGCTATGATCGGGCCGCGGTCCGCGACGAGAAACTGTTCGGGGCATGCCTGGTTCAGGGATTCGACGAGGTGCTGGCGCTCGCGGGTGACCCGGCGCCGCGCTGCGTGGCGGCCTCCTTCGATCCGGGTGCCGGATCATGACCGACGACCGGAAATCGCCGCCGCCGCGTGACATGCGCTTGCCCGGGTCGGTGGCCGAGATCGCCGCCAGCCCGCCCGGTGCCAAAGTCGGCGCGTTCTTCGACCTGGACGGCACCCTGGTGGCGGGCTTCACCGCCGTCATCCTCACCCGGGAGCGAGTCCGCAGCCGCGACATGGGGCTGGGGGAGCTGTTCGGGATGATTCAGGCCGGGCTCAACCACCAACTCGGCCGCATCGAGTTCGAACAGCTCATCACCAAGGCGTCGTCGGCGTTGCGGGGCCGCTCGATCAGTGACCTCGACGAGATCGGTGAGCGGCTGTTCGTCCAGAAGATCGCCGGGCGTATCTACCCGGAGATGCGTGAAGTGGTGCGGGCCCACCAGGCGCGCGGCCACACCGTGGTGCTGAGTTCTTCGGCGCTGACCATTCAGGTCGAGCCGGTGGCCCGTTTCCTGGGCATCGCCAACACCCTCACCAACGCCTTCGTCACCGACCAGGACGGTGTGCTCACCGGGGAGGTGGTGCAACCGATCCTGTGGGGGCCGGGCAAGGCCGCCGCGGTGCAGAAGTTCGCCGCCGAACACGGTATCGACCTGCAGGACAGCTACTTCTACGCCGACGGCGACGAGGACGTCGCGTTGATGCATCTGGTCGGCAACCCGCGACCGACCAACCCCGAGGGCAAGATGGCCTCGGTCGCTCGCAAGCGGGGCTGGCCGATCCTGCAATTCAGCAGCCGCGGCAGTGGTCTCGTCGGTCAGCTGCGGAACCTGGCCGGTCTGGGGTCGATGGTCCCGGTCGGGGCGGGGGCGATCGGGCTCGGCCTGTTGAGCGGCAGCCGGCGCCGCGGCGTCAACTTCTTCACGGCGTTCTTCCCGCATCTGCTGTTGAGTCTCAACGGCGTGCGTCTCAATGTGATCGGCAGGGAGAACCTCACCGCCACCCGTCCCGCGGTGTTCATCTTCAATCACCGCAACCAGGTCGACCCGGTCATCACCGCGTCGCTGGTGCGCGACAACTGGGTCAGCGTCGGCAAACGGGAGCTGGAGCGCGACCCGATCGCCGGCCCGCTGGGAAAGCTGACCGAGATGGTGTTCATCGACCGCGACGACGCGGCGTCCGCGGTGGAATCACTGCACCAGGTCGAAGAACGCGCGAAGCGGGGACTGTCGGTGGTGATCGCCCCGGAAGGCACCCGGGTGGACACCACCGGGGTGGGTCCCTTCAAAAAGGGGCCCTTCCGGATCGCGATGGCGGCCGGTATCCCGATCGTGCCGATCGTGATTCGCAACGCCGAGGTGGTCGCCGCCCGGGACTCGATGAGCGCCAACCCCGGCACCGTCGATGTCGCGGTGTTCCCGGCGATCTCGGTCGACGACTGGACGGTCGACAACCTGGCTGACCGGATCGCGGAGATTCGTCAGCTCTACCTGGACACCCTGGCCGACTGGCCGGTCGACGAGTTGCCGGAGTGGTCGCCTCAGCCGGCCAAGAAGGCTCCCGCCAAGAAGGTTCCCGCCAAGAAGACGGCCAAGAACACGGCCGAGAAGCCGCCGGCTCAGACCGCGAAGAAGGCCGCACCCAAGGCGGCGCCTGCCGCGCGGCGGCCCTCCCGCCCGAAAGGGGGACAGTGACGACGTCACCGGCAACCGACCCCTCTGATCCCGCCGGGTCCGCCGGCACCGGCGGCACGCTGGTGCTGACTTTCGTGTCGTCACCGGTGGAGGCCGATCTCATCCAGGAGTGGCTCGACCGGTACCGCGACGCGCGACCGGACGTCCGCACCGAACTGTTGCAACTCGACCGGGCGAACCGGACGCCGGCGGTAATGGCTCGGCTGGTGGGACAGCTCGAACGCGACGAACAGCGGTCGATCCTGCCGGTGCGGGTGTTCTGGATGCCGCGTGCCGGAGCCTCGGCGCTGTCCCGGGTGGGCGCCTTGCTGCCGGGCCGGAATCCCTACCGGCCCAATGAGCGTCAGCAGCGGAATATCGTGCGCACCGAGCCGGCACTGGCCCGCGTGGTGGCCGGTGAGCCGGCCAGCGTCGCCGAGCTGCGCGAGCAGTGGAGTCAGAACACCGTCGGCGAGAATCCGCGGGACTTCGCTCACTTCGTCACCCGCCGGGCGGTGCTGGCGCTGGAGCGCGCCGAGTATCGGATTCTGGGTCCGCAGTACAAGTCGCCGCGGCTGGTGAAGCCGGAGATCTTGGCGTCTACCCGGTTTCGCGACGGACTGAAGGCCATTCCGGGAGCCACCCTCGACGAGGCCGGCGAGATGCTCGACGAGCTGTCCACCGGCTGGAGTCGGGTCTCGGTGGACCTGGTCGGCGTACTGACCAGAATGCTCAGCCGCGGGTTCGACCCCGAGATCGACTACGACGAGTATCAGGTCGCCGCGCTGCGCACTGCGCTGGAAAGCCATCCCGCAGTGCTGCTGTTCTCCCACCGGTCCTACATCGACGGCGCGGTCATGCCGGTGGCCATGCAGGAGAACCGGCTGCCGCCGGTGCACGTGTTCGCGGGAATCAACCTGTCCTTCGGCTTGATGGGACCGTTGTTGCGCCGCTCCGGCGTCATCTTCATCCGGCGCAGCATCGGCAACAACCCGCTCTACAAGTACGTGCTCAAGGAGTATGTCGGCTATGTGATGGAGAAGCGGTTCAACCTGAGCTGGTCCATCGAGGGAACCCGGTCGCGCACCGGAAAGATGCTGCCTCCCAAGCTCGGTCTGATGACCTATGTCGCCGACGCCTACCTGGACGATCGCACTGAAGATGTTCTCCTGCAGGGTGTTTCGATCAGCTTTGACCAACTGCACGAGACGGCAGAATACGCCGCCTACGCCCGCGGCGGGGAGAAGACGCCGGAGGGACTCGGCTGGCTGTACCGGTTCATCAAGGCCCAGGGTGAACGTAACTACGGCAAGATCTATGTGCGTTTCCCCGAGGCGGTGTCGATGCGCCAGTACCTCGGCTCTCCCGACGGTCCCGCGGCAGCCGACCCCGATGCCAAGCGCCTGGCCATGCAGAAGATGGCCATCGAGGTGGCCTGGCGGATTCAGCGCGTAACCCCGATCAGCGCGACCGGGCTGGTGTCAGCACTCCTGCTGACCACGCACGGCCTGGCGTTGACGCTCGATCAGATCCACCATTCGCTGCAGGACGGGCTGGACTACCTGGAGCGCAAGCAAACCCCGGTATCCACCAGTGCGCTGCGGCTGCGCAGCCGGGACGGGGTGCGCGCGGCGGTGGACACGTTGTCCAACGGCCATCCAGTCACCCGCGTCGACGGCGGGCGGGAATCGGTGTGGCGGATCGCCCCCGAGGACGAGCACGCCGCGTCGTTCTACCGCAACTCGGTGATCCACGCCTTCCTGGAGACCTCGATCGTCGAGCTGGCCTTGGCCCACGCCGGCCGCGGCGAAGGCGACCGGCTCGACGCGTTCTGGACCCAGGCGTTGCGGCTGCGGGACCTGCTGAAGTTCGACTTCTATTTCGCCGACTCGGCTACGTTCCGCGAGAACATCGCCGAGGAGATGTCGTGGTTCACCGATTGGGAGTCCCGCGTCGCCGCCGGCGGTGCTGAGATCGACGGGATGTTGTCGGAGAAGACGCCGGTGATGTCGGATGTCATGTTGCGGGTGTTCTTCGAGTCCTACGAGATCGTCGCCGACGTGCTCTGTGATGCGCCGGCCGACATCGGGGAGCAGGAGCTGACCCAGTTGGCGTTGGGGGTCGGCCGCCAATACGTGGCGCAGGGGCGCATCCGCAGCAGTGAGTCGGTGTCCACCCTGCTGTTCGCCACAGCACGCCAGGTGGTTGCCGATCAGGGATTGCTGGAGAACACACCGGATCTGGCGGGACGCCGAGTCGCCTTCCGCGGCGAACTGCGACGCATCCTGAAGGACTCCGAGCACATCGGCCGGCTCGCCCGTAAGGAGTTCTTCGCCCGGGATGCCGCGGCGCGGCGAGTTCGGCGGGCCCCGGGGGGGTAGTAGGACGAGCGGTTTCGCGCGGCGCCTCGATACGCGGCGTTTTACGCGCGCACCATACGCTGGGGGCCATGACATCTGATCCGGCGACCCGGGCCCGCTCGGCATGGTTCGTGCCGGTGCTGGCCGGGGTGGCGATCCTGGCCGGGGGTACCGCCGCCGGGATCGCGGCGCTGTCGTTGGCCGAGGCGCTGACTGCGACCGGTCTGCCCGATCCGGGGCCGGTGACCACACTGGGACTGCCGTTCGTGCGGGCGGCCGGCGAGATCGCCGCGGTGCTGGCCGTGGGTTCGTTTCTGCTCGCCGCGTTCCTGGTGCCGCCACAGCAGAGCGGAGTACTCGACGTCGCCGGCTACCGGGCGCTGCGGTTGGGCACCGCGGCGTCGGGAGCCTGGGCGGTATGCGCGGCGCTGCTGGTTCCGCTGACGATTTCCGATGTCTCCGGCCACCGGCTGTCGGAGTTCCTGAACCCGGCGACCACCTGGTCACTGGTCGGGTTGATCGACACCGCGTCGGCCTGGCGGTGGACCGCACTGCTGGCCGCGGTAGTGACCCTGGTGAGCATGCCCGTGCTGCGCTGGACCTGGACGCCGGTGCTGTTGGCGGGTTCGCTGCTGACCCTCATCCCGCTGGGGTTGACCGGGCATTCGGCCACCGGCGGGTCACACGACCTGGCCACCAACAGCCTGCTGATCCACCTGATCGCCGCGGGTCTGTGGGCCGGCGGCCTGCTCGTCCTGCTGGTGCACGCGCTGCGCGGCGGTGAACACGCCGATCTGGCGGCGCGGCGGTTCTCCACCATCGCACTGTGGTGCTTTGTGGCCATGGGCTTGTCCGGGGTGCTCAACGCACTGGTGCGCCTCGCCCCTTCCGAACTGCTGACCAGCGAGTACGGCCGACTGGTGCTGGCCAAGTTCATCGCACTGTGCCTGCTCGGTGCCCTCGGCTGGGGCCAGCGCCGGCGCGGGGTGGCGGCGCTGGCCGCGGACCCGAACCGCAGCGCCGTGCTGATCCGGCTCGCACTGATCGAGGCCGGCATTTTCGCGGTCACGTTCGGCATCGCGGTCGGATTGGGTCGCACCCCGCCGCCCCCGCCGCCGGTACTGAACCCGTCGGTCCCGATGGTGAAGATCGGCTACGACTTCGCCGGCCCGCCCACCGCGGCGCGGATCCTGTTCGACTGGCGGTTCGACGTGATCTTCGGCACCGCCGCGGTGGTGCTGGCCGCGGTCTACCTGGCCGGAGTGTTGCGACTGCGTCGCCGCGGCGACGCCTGGCCGGCGGGCCGCACGACGGCGTGGCTGTTGGGCTGTGCGACGCTGCTGGTCGCCACCTCGTCGGGAACCGGACGCTACATGCCGGCGATGTTCAGCATGCACATGATCGTGCACATGCTGCTGTCGATGCTGGTGCCGATCCTGCTGGTGCTGGGCGGGCCGACCACGCTGGCGCTGCGGGCGCTGCCGACCGCCGGCCGCGGCGAGGCGCCCGGGATGCGGGAATGGTTGTTGGCGGCGTTGCACAGCCGGGTCTCGCGGTTCCTCACCAACCCGATCATCGCGGCGGTGATCTTCGTCGTCGGCTTCTACGGGCTGTACTTCAGCAGCATCTTCGACTCGATCGTCGGCAGCCACGCGGGACACGTCGCGATGAACGTGCACTTCCTGCTCAGTGGGTACCTCTTCTACTGGGTGGTGATCGGCGTGGATCCCACCCCGCGTCCGGTTTCCCCGCTGGCCAAACTGGCGGTGGTGTTCGCCTCATTGCCGCTGCACGGCTTCTTCGGGGTGTTGCTGATGGGTATGCACGAGGTGCTGGGCGAGTGGTTCTACGGCGCTCTGCGGTTACCTTGGCACACCGACCTGGCCGGAGACCAGCATCTGGGTGGTGGCATCACTTGGGCGGCAGGTGAATTGCCGCTCCTGGTGGTGATGGTCGCGCTCTTGGTGCAGTGGCATCGCAGTGATCTCCGGGCCGCGAAGCGGTTGGACCGGTTTGCCGACCGGGACGACGACGCCGAGCTGACCGCCTACAACGCGATGCTGGCCGAGGTGGCCCGCCGCGACGCACTCGGCCGGCACTGACGCTGTTATTCGCGTAGCCCCGTTTCGACGATCGCGTCCGCCTCCTGTTCGGTTGCCACCGAAGGCCCCGAGCCCGGCAGTCTCTTCCCGGCGGTCTCCGGGGTGAACCACAGCGTGATCGCGCCCACGACGCCCGCGCACATCAAGATATAGGCCGGCAACATCACGTTGCCGGTTCCCGACACCAGTGTCTCGGCGACCAGCGGAGTGGTGCCGCCGAATACCGAGACCGAAATGTTGAATCCGATCGCCACCGCGAAAAAGCGCACCTTGGTGGGGAACAGGGCGGGCAGCGTTGACGGTGTGGTGCTGTTGAAGCACAGCAGCGCCGCCCCGACGAGCAGCACACCGAGCAGTCGCATCGGATAGCTTCCGCCGTGTCGGATCAGCAGGAAGGCCGGAAACGACCCGAAGATCAGCAGCAGGCTGCCGGTCCACAACAGCGGTTTGCGGCCGATGCGGTCTGACAACCTGGCCAACGGCATCACCGCTACCAGCATCAGTAGCAGCGCCACCACGATCATCGTCAGCCCGCGGCTGCCGCTGATGCCACCGACCTGCTTGAAGTACGTCGGCATGTATCCGGTGAGCATGTAGTTGGTGACGTTCTCCGCCAACACCAGGCCCATACAGATCAACAGTCCGTTGCGCTGTCCCACGACGACCTGCTGGAATTGCTGCCACCCGGTCTCGCCAGCCCCCGAGTTCTCACTGGCCTGTCCTAGCTCTTCAAACGCCGGTGATTCGTCGATGCGCAACCGCATGTACAGCGTGATCCCGGCCAGCGGAATGCCCAGCAGGAAGGGGACTCGCCAACCCCAACTCAACATGTCGGAGACCGGCAGTTGAGATTTGATCAAGGTCACTACCGCGGCACCGGTGATGTAGCCGCCCAATGTGCCGAGCGGCAGAAATCCGGTCAGCGCGCCGCGGCTGCGGTCTGGAGCGTGTTCGCTGACGTAGGTCATCGCGCCGACGTACTCGCCGCCGGTGGAGAAGCCCTGCATGATCTTGGTGAGGATCAGCAGGATCGGAGCCCAGACCCCGATTTTCTCGTACGACGGCAGTAGGCCGGTCACTGTGGTGCCGATCGCCATCAGCGTGACGGTCATGACCAAGACGCGCTTGCGGCCGATGCGGTCACCGAGCGCGCCGAAGACGATCCCGCCGAACGGCCGTACGGCGAAGGCCGCCGCCAGAGTGCCGAACGTGGCGATCAGGCCCACCGCACTGGAACTGTCACTGGGGTAGAACACCTGCGCGATCGTGGTGGCCAGGAAGCCGTAGATGCCGAAGTCGTACCACTCCATGAAGTTGCCGACAGCGGTACCCGCGATCGATCGATGCATCGCCTTCGGATCCGAAACCCGGATGTCGTCGCGTGTCCATGTTGTGCGGCCTACGTTTTGACCGCTGCTGGACTGGCCCTTGATACCCACCGCAAGCAACGTATACCAACTGCGCGCCCAGTTCTCGGTGACACAGGCGGGCCTGCCCGGCGCCGGAGGTGCCCACTACGATGGCGGGCATGCGCAGGCTCCCAACCGTCCTGACCGTTGTGAGCGCCGTCGCTGCCCTGGTCGCCGGTTGCTCATCCACCCCCTCTTCGTCGACGACGTCGGCCTCGGCGACTTCGACAATCGGGTCGACCACCGCGCCGATTACGTCGCCGACGTCGGCCAACCCGTCGGTCACCGATTCGTCGTCGCCCACAGCGTCGTCGCCCACAGAGTCGGCGTCCTCACCGTCGCCTACGTCGTCGAAGAAGGCCAGCGAACCGCTGCCGGATGGTTCGGCGATTCTCAAAGAGTCCAGCGCCACCACCGCAGCACTCGACAGCGCGCACCTGAGTCTGTCAGCGAGCAGCAGCATCGAGAACATGGCGATCACCGCGCTCGACGGCGACGTGACCCGGCAGCCTGCCGAGGCGGCGAAGGGCTACGCCAAGATCGCGTATCGGGGGGCGCGGGAGTTCGTCAAGTTCATCGTGTTCGGTGGCGACCTCTACGTGTCGCAAGATGGTGGCCGTTCGTGGGTCGACTACGGGCCCGCCGCGGACTTCTACGACGTGGCGTCGATCCTGAGCCCGGATACCGGACTCGCCGGCATGTTGACCGAGTTCATCGACCCGGAGGTCGAGGGCCGCGAGACGATCGATCTCGGCACTGACGAAGTGCACACCGTCCGGATCAGCGGCCAGGTGTCGGCCCGCGCGGCGAAGAAGATCATGCCGCAGTTGCAGGCCACCAAACGGACGTCGTGCACGGTCTGGATCCAGGAGACCGGTGATCATCACCTGGTTGCGCTCAAGCTGGCGTCCGGTGCCGACGAGACCGTCGTGATCACCTTCTCGAATTGGAACGCGCCGGTGAGCGTCGGAAAGCCGCGCACGCCGCGCAACTAACGGCGCGTGACTAACCGGTTGTCCCCAGTTCGTACTTCTTCCACAGCTGCCTGTGCGCGGGCCGGTCGGCCCGGCCTGGTTGTCGGGTGCGCCGGGCCCAATGGGTGCAGCACCGGCGGGCTCGTCAGGTCCGCCGCAACCAGGAAGGAAGTGTGCAATGTTCGAAACAACGCTGACCGTGGTCGGCAACATCGTCACCGACCCGATCCGTCGCCGGGTGGGGGAGCACGAGCTGATCAAGTTCCGGGTCGCGAGCAACTCGCGCCGGCGCACCGCCGACGGCAACTGGGAGACGGGTAACTCGCTGTTCATCACGGTCAATTGCTGGGACAAGCTGGTCACCGGGGTAGGTGCGTCGTTGGGCAAGGGGTTGCCGGTGATCGTGGTCGGGCATGTCTTCACCAGCGAGTACGAGGACAAGGACGGCGTTCGCCGGTCATCGGTGGAACTGCGTGCGACGGCGGTGGGTCCTGATCTGGCGCGGTGCGCGGCCCGGGTGGAGAAGATCATTGCCGCCGGACCGGACTATCCGCCTGTTGCGGCCCCCACCGAGGAGGCCGGCAGCTCGGACTCCGCTGGGGATGACGCCGATTCCGACGACGGGTTGGCACTGACGGCCTGACAGCAGCCGACGGCCCGGTGAACGCACCCCCTAGGATGGGCGACGAGCAAATTCGCGAGACCAGGAGGCGACACCGCGGTATGGCTGAGTTCATCTACACGATGAGGAAGGTCCGCAAGGCGCACGGCGACAAGGTCATTCTCGACGACGTCACGTTGAGTTTCCTGCCGGGAGCCAAGATCGGTGTGGTCGGCCCTAACGGGGCCGGCAAGTCGAGCGTCTTGCGGATCATGGCGGGGCTGGACAACGCCAACAACGGTGACGCGTTCCTGGCCCCCGGGGCCAGCGTCGGCATCCTGCAGCAGGAGCCGGAGCTGAACGAGGAGAAGACCGTCCGCGGCAACGTCGAGGAGGGCCTCGGCGACATCAAGGTGAAGCTGGACCGGTTCAACGAAGTTGCCGAACTGATGGCCACCGACTACACCGACGAGCTGATGGAGGAGATGGGCCGGCTGCAGGAGGAACTCGACCACGCCAACGCGTGGGACGTCGACTCCCAGCTGGAGCAGGCCATGGATGCGCTGCGCTGCCCGCCGCCCGACGAGCCGGTCACCAACCTCTCCGGTGGCGAACGGCGCCGCGTCGCGCTGTGCAAACTGCTGCTGTCCAAGCCCGACCTGCTGCTGCTCGACGAGCCCACCAACCATCTCGACGCCGAGAGTGTGCAGTGGCTGGAAGCGCATCTGGCCAGCTACCCGGGTGCGATCCTGGCGGTCACCCACGACCGCTACTTCCTCGACAACGTGGCGCAGTGGATTCTCGAGCTCGACCGTGGCCGGGCCTACCCCTACGAAGGCAACTACTCGACCTATCTGGAGAAGAAGGCCGAGCGGCTGTCGGTGCAGGGCCGTAAAGACGCCAAGCTGCAGAAGCGGCTCCAAGAGGAGCTGGCCTGGGTGCGTTCGGGCGCCAAAGCCCGGCAGGCCAAGAACAAGGCCCGGCTGCAGCGCTACGAGGAGATGGCCACCGAGGCCGAGAAGACCCGCAAACTGGACTTCGAGGAGATTCAGATCCCGGTCGGACCACGGCTGGGCAACCTGGTCGTCGAGGTCGAGCACCTCGACAAGGGTTTCGGTGGGCGGATGCTGATCAAGGATCTGTCGTTCACGTTGCCCCGCAACGGCATCGTCGGCGTGATCGGCCCCAACGGCGTCGGCAAGACCACGTTGTTCAAGACCATCGTGGGCCTGGAGGAACCCGACAGCGGCACGGTCAAGGTCGGCGAGACGGTCAAGCTCAGCTACGTCGACCAGTCCCGCGCGGGTATCGACCCCAAGAAAAATGTGTGGCAGGTGGTCTCCGACGGGCTGGACTACATCCAGGTCGGCCAGACCGAGGTGCCGTCGCGCGCCTACGTGTCGGCGTTCGGCTTCAAGGGCCCCGACCAGCAGAAGCCGGCCGGGGTGCTCTCCGGCGGGGAACGCAACCGGCTGAACCTGGCGCTGACCCTCAAAGAGGGTGGGAACCTGATCCTGCTCGACGAGCCGACCAACGACCTGGACGTCGAAACCCTCGGTTCGCTGGAGAACGCGTTGGTGAATTTCCCGGGCTGCGCGGTGGTGATCTCCCACGACCGCTGGTTCCTCGACCGCACCTGCACCCACATCCTGGCCTGGGAGGGTGACGCCGACGAAGAGGCCAAGTGGTTCTGGTTCGAGGGCAACTTCGGCGCCTACGAGGAGAACAAGGTGGAACGGCTGGGGGCCGATGCGGCGCGTCCGCATCGAGTGACCCACCGCAGACTCACCCGCGACTAATGTGAGGCCGGTAGCGGCGCTGCCGGAACTGACGTGTGGTCAGGAGGGGTGGGGATGACGGGTTCCACCGAGCGGCGAGTAGCCGCATGGACGACGTTTCCCGATCCCGCTCAGCCCCAGGACATCCCCGACTGGGTCGCGGGTGCCTATATCGCCACCTACCGTGGCCCACACAGCGATGCACTGGGCGGCGACGGTCGAGCCGGCGCTGATTCAGCCGGCCGGACTGCGGCCACGGCTGCAGTGACCCCGGCGTTGTTGGCGGCCCACGCCCGGCTGGCGCACTACCGGCCGGCCGGCGAAACCCGGGTCGGCATCTACGCCGCCGACGACGCTGCCGGGTTCGGTCCCGCACTGCAAGCGGTCACCGGGCACGCCGGCATGTTGGTGGATTCCGTCGCGGTCCTGCTGCACCGCCTGGGGGTGGCCTACATCGGCATCATGACGCCGGTGTTCACCGTGCACCGGGATGCGGGCGGCGAATTGCAGAGCATCGAACCGAAATACTCCGAAGGCGATCAGGAACCGGTGGACGGCTCGGCCGGCGCGGAGACCTGGATTCACGTCCAGCTCTCGCCCTCGGTCAGCCGCGAGGCGCTGGCCGAGGCGGAGCGTCTGCTGCCACACGTGATGGCCGACGTCCGTCAGGTCGCCACCGACTCGGCGGCGATGCACGATGCGCTCAACTCGCTGGCCGGTGACGTCGAATCCGACGCGCAAGGGCACTACGCCGCGCCGGACCGCCACGATGTCGCCGCGCTGCTGCGCTGGCTGGCCGATGGGCACTTCGTACTGCTCGGCTACCAGCGTGGGGCGGTGCGCGACGGGCAGGTGCTGGTCGACGACGCCGACCGGCTGGGCGTACTTCAGACGCGTAAATCGGTGCGGCCCATGCTCACCGGCGACAACCTGCTGACCTTGGCGCAGGCCACGGTGCCCAGCTACATGCGGTTCGGCTCACACACCTATGTCGTGGTGATCCGGGAGAACACCGGCGAGGACATCGTCGCGCACCGCTTCGTCGGACTGTTCACCCCCGGGGCCATGAACGCCGACGTCTTCGAGATACCGGTCGTCTCCCGTACGGTGCGTCACGCACTGGCGCTGTCGGAGACCGAGCCCGGCCACCCCGGCCAGCTACTGCTCGACATCATTCAAACCGTGCCGCGCTCAGAGCTTTTCGCGATCAGCTCCGAGCAACTGCTGAACATGGCAATGGCCGTCGCCGATCTGGGTTCGCGGCGCGGAGCGCTGCTGTTCCTGCGCGGCGACCGGACGGGGCGCTTCGTGTCGTGCCTGGTCTACCTACCGCGGGATCGCTACACCACACCGGTCCGGCTGCAGATGGAGGACATCCTGGCCGCCGAATTCGGCGGTGTCGGTGTGGAGTACAGCGCCCGGGTCAGCGAAGCCCCTTGGGCGTTGATCCATTTCATGGTCCGGCTGCCCGATGATCCGAAGGCGCGCACCGTCGACACCTCCGAGGACAACCGGGCGCGGATTCAGACGCGATTGACCGAGGCCAGCCGCACCTGGGCGGACCGGATGGTCGAGGCGGCAGGCGGAACCCCGGCCGAGGGCCAGTCGCAGCACTACTCGGCGGCGTTCGCCGAAACCTACAAGCAGGCGGTCCCGCCGGATGAGGCCGTCGATGACATTGCGGTCATCGAGGAGTTGGGCGACGACTCGGTCCGGCTGGTGGTCTCGGGCTACGGCAAGGACGAGGCGGTCCCACTGACGTGGTTCCTCGGCGGACACGGTGCCTCACTGAGTCAGCTGCTGCCGATGCTGCAGTCCATGGGGGTGGTGGTGCTCGAGGAGCGGCCGTTCACCGTGGACCGCCCCGACGGTCTGACCGTGTGGATTTACAAGTTCAAGGTGTCGCCGCACCCCAGCATCGAGATTCCGGCAACCGGCGCCGAACGCGACACGGCCCAACAACGGTTCGCCGACGGGGTCACCGCGATCTGGGAGGGCCGTGTCGAGACCGACCGGTTCAATGAGCTGGTGCTGCGGGCCGGACTGACCTGGCAGCAGGTGGTGGTGCTGCGCGGCTACGCCAAATATCTGCGCCAGGCACGTTTTCCCTACAGCGAGAGCCACATCGCGTCGGTGCTCAACGAGTATCCGGACACCGCGCGGGCCTTGGTGGCATTGTTCGAGGCGCTGTTCGACCCGTCCCGGCGATCCCGCAGCCGCGATGCGCAGGCGGCGGCCGCTGATGTCGCGGCCGGCATCGACGCGGTGGTGAGCCTGGACACCGACCGGGCGCTGCGTGCGTTCGCTTCCCTGATTCAGGCCACGTTGCGCACCAATTACTTTGTCACCCGCGCTGATTCGGCTCGTGCGCAGAATGTCTTGGCGTTCAAGCTGGATGCCCGGTTGATCGACGAGTTGCCGTTGCCGCGTCCCAAGTTCGAGATCTTCGTCTACTCGCCCCGCGTCGAAGGGGTGCACCTGCGGTTCGGGTTCGTCTCGCGCGGCGGGCTGCGCTGGTCTGACCGCCGCGAGGACTACCGCACCGAGATCCTCGGCCTGGTCAAGGCCCAAGAGGTCAAGAACGCCGTCATCGTCCCGGTCGGCGCCAAGGGCGGGTTCGTGGTCAAGCGCCCGCCGACGCCCACCGGTGACCCCGCCACCGATCGCGAAGCCACCCGCGAGGAAGGGATCGCCTGCTACAAGCTGCTGATCTCGGGCATGCTCGACGTCACCGACAACGTCGACCACGCCACCCGTGCGGTCAGCGCGCCGCCGCAGGTGGTGCGTCGCGATGGCGACGACGCTTACCTGGTGGTGGCCGCCGACAAGGGCACCGCCAGCTTCTCCGACATCGCCAACGACGTCGCGAAGTCCTACGGCTACTGGCTGGGAGACGCGTTCGCCTCCGGGGGATCGGTCGGCTACGACCACAAGGAGATGGGCATCACCGCCAAGGGTGCCTGGGAGTCGGTCAAGCGGCACTTCCGGGAAATGGGGCTCGACACCCAGACCCAGGACTTCACCGTCGTCGGCGTCGGAGACATGAGCGGCGACGTGTTCGGCAACGGAATGCTGCGCAGCGAACACATCCGCCTGCTGGCCGCTTTCGACCACCGGCACATCTTCTTGGACCCCGACCCGGATCCGGCCCGGTCCTTCGCCGAACGCCGGCGGATGTTCGACCTGCCGCGGTCCAGTTGGGACGACTACGACAAGTCGCTGATCAGTGCGGGCGGCGGCGTCTACCCCCGCGAGCTGAAGTCGATAGCGGTCAGCCCGCAAGTCCGGGCGGTGCTGGGTCTCGACGCGGACACCGATGAGCTGACCCCGCCCGCACTGATCCGAGCGATTCTGCGCGCGCCGGTGGACCTGCTGTTCAACGGCGGTATCGGAACCTATGTCAAAGCCGAGTCCGAATCCGACGGCGACGTCGGCGACCGTGCCAATGACCAGGTGCGAGTCAACGGAAACCAAGTGTGTGCCAAGGTGATCGGCGAAGGCGGAAACCTCGGCGTCACGCCGCTGGGCCGTGTCGAGTTCGACCTGGCCGGCGGGCGGATCAACACCGACGCCCTGGACAACTCGGCCGGCGTCGACTGCTCCGACCACGAGGTCAACATCAAGATCCTGATCGACGCCCTGGTCACGCTCGGCAAGCTCGACGTCGCCGACCGGCCGCAGCTGCTGGCGTCGATGACAGACGAGGTCAGTGCGCTGGTGCTGGCCGACAACACCGCCCAGAACGACCTGATGGGCACCAGCCGGGCCAACGCCGCCAGCCTGCTGCCGGTGCACGCCGACCAGATCCGGCACCTGGTCGCCGACCGCGGCCTGAACCGCGAGCTGGAGGCACTGCCGTCGGAGAAGGAGATCGCCCGGCGCGCCGAGGCCGGGCTGGGGCTGGCTTCACCGGAGCTGGCGACGCTGATGGCGCACGTCAAACTGACCCTCAAGGCGGCGGTGCTGGCCACCGACCTGCCGGATCAGGATGTGTTCGCAGCCCGGTTGCCGCAGTACTTCCCGCTCGCGCTGCAGCAGCGGTTCACACCTGAGATCCGCGCGCATCAGCTGCGCCGCGAGATCGTGACCACGATGCTGATCAACGACGTGGTGGACACCGCCGGCATCACCTATGCCTTCCGGATCACCGAGGACGCGGGCGTCGACCTGACCGACGCGGTGCGGGCCTACGCGGCGACCGACGCCATCTTCGGGGTGGGTGAGCTGTGGCGCCGGATCCGCGCGGCCGGTGAGCACGACGGGCTGTCGGTGGCGGTGTGCGACCGGATGACGCTGGACCTGCGCCGGCTCATCGACCGAGCCGGGCGCTGGCTGCTCAACTATCGTCCGCAACCGCTGGCGGTGGGCGCCGAAATCAACCGGTTCGCCGAGCAGGTCAGGCAGTTGACGCCGCGGATGTCGGATTGGCTGCGCGGCGACGACGCCGACATCGTCGCCAAGCACATCGGTGAGTTCCGTGCTCAGGACGTGCCTGAGGACCTCGCCACCGATATCGCCAGGGGCCTGTACCGCTACAGCCTGCTCGACGTCATCGACGTCGCCGACATCACCGACCGCGACCCCGCCGAAGTGGCCGACACCTACTTCGCGCTGATGGACCGGCTCGGCACCGACGGACTGCTGACCTCGGTCGCCCGATTGCCCCGTGATGACCGCTGGCATGCCTTGGCGCGGTTGGCGATCCGCGACGACATCTACAATTCGGTGCGGTCGCTGTGTCTGGACGTGCTGGCGGTCGGCGAACCGGACGAAGATGGGATGCAGAAAATCACCGAGTGGGAATCGACCAACGGGTCGCGAGTGGAACGTGCGCGGCGCACCTTGACCCAGATCTACGAATCCGACCAGCGGGATCTGGCCACGTTGTCGGTCGCGGCGCGGCAGATCCGCAGTATGACCCGCGCCAGCGGCCGGGGCTCGGCGTCATGAGCCCCGGCTTCGTCGCATCGGTTCCGGTCCGCTGGTCTGACATCGACATGTACCAACACGTCAACCACGCGACCATGGTCACCCTCCTCGAGGAGGCACGGGTGCCGTTTCTGTCGCCGGCCTTCGCGGTCGACATCACCGCCGTCGGCCTGCTGATCGCCGAGGTCCGGATCGCCTACAAGGGGCAGCTGCGGCTGACGGACTCGCCGCTGCAGGTGACGATGTGGGTGCCGCGGCTGCGGGCGGTGGACTTCACCATCGGCTATGAGGTGCGTTCGGTGAGCGCCGCGCCCGATTCGAAGCCGGCGGTGATCGCTGAAACCCAATTGGCCGCGTTCAGCATCGACGAGCAGAAGCTGGTGCGGCTTTCGCCGCAGCACCGGGAGTACCTGCAGCGCTGGACGCGCTGAGCCGGCGGGTCAGCCCCCGGTCAGCATGGCGTCGAGCAGTCGGCGCACCACCTTGCTCACCTCGGTGCGCGTCTGGGCGGGGTCGTCTGCTGTTGCGATCAGCATCGCGGCCTCGTCGAGCGCGCCGATCAGAACGTGGGCGAGGGCTCGGACCGGTTGATCGGGTAGCTGCCCCGCCTTTATCGCTTCGCTCAGCAGTTGCTCGGTCATGCCCAGGCTGTAGCGCTGCGCCACGTCGCGAAAGCCGTCCCAGCCGAGGACATTCGGCGCATCGAGCAGGATGAGTTGACGCACCTCGGGATCGTCGGCCACCATCAGCCAGCTTTCCGCGGCCGACCGCAATGCGGCGGCGGGGGTGGTTGCCCCGGAGGCCGCGACGGCTTCGGCGAGTTTAGCCATGACGTCGGCTTCCACGGCCTCCGCGACTGCCAGGAACAGCGCCGCCTTGTCCGGGAATTGGTGATACATCGCGCCGCGGGTCACGCCGGCGGCCTCGGCGATCTCGGGGGTGCCCACGGCGGCGAAGCCGCGTGCGCCCCACAGCCTGCGGGCTGCAGTGGTCAAGGCGGCGCGGGTCGCGGCGGAACGTTCCGCCTGCGTTCGACGCTTGATTTCCGTACAGGGTGTCGGTAAGTTATCGGCAGGTTGCACGTAACTATATTAGGAGGTTCCCATGCCCACCGTTGACATTGACGCCGGAACGATCCACTACGACATCACCGGGCCACCGGACGCCCGTCCGGTGCTGTTCATCCACGGCTACGCCATGGGCTCCTCGTTGTGGGAACCGCTGAGCGCACGGCTGGCAGCGCGAAATCTCCGCTGCATCGCCCCGAACTGGCCGCTGGGCGGGCACCCGTCCGCGCTGCGGCCCGGAGCCGACCGGACGCTGCCGGGCATCGCCGCGATGGTGGACGCGTTCATGGGTGCACTCGGGCTCGAGGACGTGGTGTTGGTCGGCAACGACACCGGGGGTGTGATCAGCCAACTGGTCGCGATCAACCACCCGGACCGGCTCGGGGCGCTGGTTCTCACCAGCTGCGACGCCTTCGAACACTTCCCGCCGCCCATCCTCAAACCGTTCATGCTGGCCGCCAGGACGTCCTTCACCTTCCGCGCCGCGCTACAGCCGATGCGGATGCGCGCCGTCCGCAACCACGGCTACGGAGCGCTGTCACACGCCGACATCGACCACCTGGTGCGCGAGTGGGTAAAGCCACCGCTGCGGGACAAGGCGGTCGCTGAGGACCTTCGCCACGTCACCAGGTCGTTGCACCAGCAGACCACCCTGGACGCCGGAGCGCGTCTTCGTGAGTTCAGCAAGCCCGCGCTCATCGCCTGGTCCGCCGATGACCTCTTCTTTCCCGTCGACGACGGCAGGCGACTTGCCGAGACGCTGCCCGATGCCCGATTCGAACTCATCGAAGGTGCCCGTACCTATTCGATGATCGATCAGCCGGATCGACTGGCAGATCTGGTGGCCGAATTCGCCAGCACCGCAAGCGGACCGGGAGTCCGGGGTCTCCGCTAAGGCGTCCGGTCGTCAAACCAGCCAGGCCGCGGCGTTGGGCGGCAATGCATCGTCGACGGCCGGTGCGCTGGACAGGATCAGCTGGCCTTCGGGCAGAACCACCGGGCGCTCACCGGCGTTGAGCACACACACCAGCCCACCGCGCCGGAAAACCAGCGTTTCCGCGGGCGAATCCAGCCAAACGACCTGCTGTCCGGTGAATTCGGTTCGGCTCCTGCGCAATTCGCTTGCCCGCCGGTACAGGTGCAGGGTCGAGTCGTCGTCCGCGAGCTGCTTGTCGACGGTCAACTGCGCCCAGTCCGGCGGCATCGGCAGCCAGGTGTCGGGATTGTCGGAGAAGCCGAACGCCGGCGCAGTGCCCGACCACGGCATCGGCACCCGGCAGCCGTCGCGGCCACGATTGGTGTGTCCGGAGCGCTCCCACACCGGATCCTGCAATGCCGAATCCGGCAGCTCGACGCCGGGCAGCCCCAATTCCTGACCGTTGTAGATGAACACCGCCCCCGGTAGCGCGAGCAGGATCAGCGCCATCGCCCGCGCCCGGGCCAGCCCGACAGCGCCGCCACCGTAGCGGGTGACCGATCGCTCGACGTCGTGGTTCTCCAGCGCCCAGGTCGGGGTGCCGTCCACCGAGGCGACCGCGGCCAGCGAGTTGTCGATCGCGTCGCGGATGCCGGCAGCGTCGAAGTCGGCTTGGAGCAACCGGAAGTTGAAGGCCAGGTGCAGTTCGTCGGGCCGGATGTATTCGGCGAACAGTGCGTTGTCGTGCACCCAGACTTCGCCGACGGACACCGCGCCCGGATAGTCGTCGAAGACCGCGCGAATCGCCCGGTGGATCCGATGTACGCCGGGCTGGTTGAACCGCGGGTCGTCGTCGCGGTGGGCCAGCAGTTCCACGTCGGTGACGGGCATGTCGGGCAGTCCCGGGGGTTTGGCCATGCCGTGTGAGACGTCGATCCGGAATCCGTCTACGCCGCGGTCCAGCCAGAACCGCAGGGTCTGGTCGAAATCGGCCATGACCTCCGGGTTGTCCCAGTTCAGATCGGGCTGAGTCACGTCGAACAGGTGTAGATACCACTGGCCGGGGCCGTCGGGTTCGGTGACGCGGGTCCAGGCCGGACCGCCGAACACCGACACCCAGTTGTTCGGCGGTAGCTGCCCGTCCGGCCCGCGGCCGTCACGGAAGATGTAGCGAGCCCGTGCGCGGCTGCCCGGCTTATGCGGCGGTCCCAGCTTCGCCTCTCCTTCGTCGAGGCTCGCTGAACCGCCGGGCCCGGAGGCCAGGGCCTCGACGAACCACGGATGCGCCGAACTGGTGTGGTTGGGCACCAGATCCATGGTCAGTTTGATTCCACGTTCATGCGCGGCCGCCACCAGCCGGTCCAGCGCCGCCAGGTTCCCGAAGAGCGGATCGATGTCGCGGGGATCCGCCACGTCGTAGCCGTGATCGGCCATCGGCGACACCGTCACCGGGTTGAGCCAGATCGCGTCGATCCCCAGCCCGTTCAGGTAATCCAGGTGCGCGGTCACCCCGTCGAGGTCGCCGACCCCGTCACCGTTGCTGTCGGCGAACGAGCGGGGATAGGCCTGGTAGAAGACGGCGGCGGCCCACCATGGGTTCTTGTCGGGACTGCTGCCGTGGCCCATCAGATGGGTGCGTTGACTAGAAAGTCGGCTACTGAATGCAGGTAGTCCAACAGTTCACTGCGATGAGCGTCGCCGAGGGTTTCGGTGTCGATCTCATCGACCGCGGTCACCATGCACCGCAGCCAGGCGTCACGCTGCAGTGGGCCGATGCGGTAGGGGATGTGCCGCATACGCAGGCGCGGGTGGCCGCGGCGTTCGGTGTAGGTGCGCGGCCCGCCCCAGTACTGCTCGAGGAACATCCGCAACCGCTCCTCGGCGCCGTCCATGTCGTCGGCGGGGTACATCGGACGCAGGATCGCGTCCTGGGCGACCAGTTGATAAAAACGCGACACGATGGCGTGGAAGGTTTCCGCACCGCCGACGGCGTCATAAAACGAGGGCTCTTCTAACGGCTGCATCGCCCACCATTGTGGGGCATCGCCGATTCCTGCCAATGAACACACAGGAAATAGGCGTGCGACCAGCGTCGAATCATGGTGAACTGTTCCGCGGAGGATCTATGGTGCAGCGCAAGAACCGTCCCCGAAGCCGGATATGAAGCGTCGGGGCCACCGCAACCCCGGTGCCCCCGCGGCGAGCCTGACTGGGCTTGCCGTTGCCCCATGCCTGCACTCGGTCGCCACGTCTGGTTCTGCGCCGGCCGCCGACGCCGCATCGATCTGGACTCGTCGGCGGGTGTTGCTGCTCAATTCCACCTTCGAGCCGTTGACGGCACTTTCGCTGCGGCGCGCCGTCGTCATGCTGATCTGCGGCAAGGCCGACGTGGTGCACGACGACCCGGCCGGCCCGGTCATCCACTCGGCGACCCGGTCGGTGGCGGTACCGTCGGTGATCCGGCTGCGGTCCTATGTTCGGGTGCCTTACCGGGCTCGGATCCCCTTGACCCGCGCCGCGCTGATGCACCGTGACCGGCACAGCTGCGCCTACTGCGGTGGCAAGGCCGACACCGTCGATCACGTGGTGCCGCGCAGCCGGGGCGGCGACCACTCCTGGGAGAACTGCGTGGCAGCCTGCTCGACCTGCAATCATCGCAAGGCGGACCGGTTGCTGGCCGAACTCGGTTGGAAGCTGAGGTTGGTGCCGACGTCACCGAAGGGCCAGCATTGGCGGCTGTTGGCGGTGATCCACGACCTCGATCCGGTGTGGATGCGCTACCTCGGCGAAGGTGCCGCCTGAGCTGGTGGGTTAGGCGTTCTGGGCCACGTGGCGCCGGTACCAGCGACGGCCATGCCAGCGTTGGTAGTGCCACACTGCGGTCGGCAGCATCCCTCGACGGTGCAGCCAGAAGCCGGCGGGCGGATCGAGCCGGGCCGGTTGCCGTTGCAGGGTGATCTCGCCCAGTACGACACCTTCGCCTTCCTCCGCGCGCCGTTCGGCGACGATGGTGCCGTCGGCGTTGGCGATCAAGGTGGCCCCTTCGAAGTGGCCGCGGTACCGCATGGGCAGCCATGGCATGGCGCAGTCCAGGGTGCCGGCATGAGCGGCGTGTACCACTGGCGCGCCCACATACTGGGCGAACAACGCCGCCGACCGTCGTGAGGTGGCTGCGTTGTTGCGTTCGAGGCGGTCGAACAGCGCGTGCGGCATCCACCGTGGAATCGACCACCAGCCCGATCCCGTCATGACCAGGTCCACCCGGCCGCGCAGCCGCCGCACGGTCTGGGTGCGCATCAGCTCCCAGCACACCGCCGCCCCGACCGGATATTCGCCCGCGTCGAGCACACCGTCGTCGTCGCCAGCGGTATAGAACGAGTTCTCCCACATGGTGGGCAGATCCTTGTCGTGCCGCCCCACCACACCGTTGGGGCCGGCCAGCACGTAGGCGTTGCGGACGTGGCCGTCGGAATCACGGCACAGGAATGACCCGCCGACCAACGCCCGATGCCGGCGGGCCAGTGTGGTGAGAAGCTCGGTCGCCGCACCGTCGGGAGGCAGCGCCGCGGTGGCCAGCGATGGCGCGAAACCAATCCCGGTGGTGAAGAATTCCGGCAGGGCGATGATTTCGGCGCCGGCGCGTCCCGCTTCGTCGGCGAGACGTTCGCAGGCGGCCAGGTTGGTGGGAATGTCGCCGAGTACCGCCTCTAACTGGACTGCCGCTGCCAGGACCATGCGTCAAACATAGTCGGCCGTGATCACCGCCTCCTCACGTCGGCCCGGGTTCCCGCACCCTCAGATCAGCGGTGGGATACGGTCTACGGCGTGAGTGTGTTGTCATTCCTCGGCTACTTCGTCGGTATTCCGGCATTGCTGGTCTCGCTGCTGGCAGCGCGGATCTGGTCGCAACAAAAGGGGCCGCGCGCGGCCGTCTATCAGATGGCCGACAGCTGGACGCATCCGCCGATCCTGTGGGCGGCGACCGATGAGGTCGTCGGTGGCGGACACGGTCACGGTAAGTCCGAGTTCAGTGTGGGGGGTGGAGCCAGTGGCAACTGGTGAGGTCTCGACGATCGATCCGGCGGACTTGCCGTACGGGTCGGCGATCACTTACAGCGGTCGGGTATCCGGGGTCACCGAGCCCGGCGAGGCATCGCTGCACTATCCGTTCCCGGTCAAGAAGCTGGTGGCCCTCGATGACGCGCTGACCTATGAGTCACGGGCGTGTAAGGCCCGTTTCGCCGCCTACATCGGTGATCTGGGCTCCGACACCGCCGCGCGTGCTCACGAGATCCTGGCGAAGGTGCCCACCCCCAACGAAGCGGTGCTCGTCGCGGTCTCACTGGACCAGCGGGCCATCGAGGTGGTCTACGGCGCCGGCGTGGGTGCTCGCATAGCCCCGGTGGCGGCATCGCAGGGTGTGGCGGCCGCAGCCGCCGCGCTGCGTGACGGCGACCTGATCGACGGCCTGGTCAGCGCGGTGCGGGTGCTCAGCGCCGGCATCACTCCGGCCTAGCCCCTGCCTTTTCGGTCACGAGCGTGGCTGGGGGTGGCTCCCGCCGGTCGGGGAGTCCCGGTCGACGCACTCGCGTTGCCGCCCTATCGGCTTCGCCGGCGCACCGCAGCTGGCTGGCAAACCTCGACCGGCGAGCGGTCGCACCGCAGGTGGTGGCCGACATCGTCCGACAGCAGCTCCTGACCCGCGACAGCTTCCGTGCTCTCGACGCGATGGAGCAGATCACCGACCCGCACGGTAAGACGTTCTTCGTGATTCCCCGCGGTACCGGCGGCAACGAAGCCCGTCACGCCGCTCTGCTGACCTACCTTCTCAACGCCGGCACCGGCTACGGCGGGACCGGTAGTCGCAACGACTTTCCCGAGACACCGTACGGCGTCGCTGAGATGGGACGGATCATCGAGCGGCAGAACGCGAATCGCTGGAGCTACGACGCCGTCCGGTCCATTTGCAGCACCGGCGGTTGCCTGGTCACCACCCCCAATGGAGTGCTGATGGGATTGGGCGGCAACCGAATCCACGCCCAGCTCAGCCGCCGAGCCGGCACAATGTGGGGTGACCTGTTCATGGTCAACGTCAGCCGTGGCTCCGATCCGGCGCGCAGGCTGCGAGACATCGTTGAATCCGGACGGACCTCACGCGCCGGCCCCGATCTGGACAGGCTGCTGCATCACGAGGAGATCCACGCCCAGCAGTGGGCCGCCCTGGGGCCGATACAGATGCCGGCGCGCTATCTCGCCGAGGAGGCCAGGGTGCGGATCCTCGGCGGCACCAACAGCTTTGAGAGGAACGCCGGGTTGTCCGACGGCGGTTACCGGTGAGCCGGCCCCAGTCCTGCGCGGGTCAGGCTGTGTGTGTCCAAGCGGCGTCTCTTCAACTGGCGTCGAAGGCCCGTGCCCGCAGCGACCGCTCCACCCCGGCCCGGCCCTCCAGCACCAACCGCCGAAGCGCCGGCGTTACGGCGGGATCGGCCAGGAACGCGTCGGCGGCGTCCAAACCGGCCTGGCTGACGTCCCATCCGGGGTAGAGGCCCACCACCACGGTCTGCGCCACCTCGCTGGACCGCCGCTCCCACACGCCGGGGATCGCCGCGAAGTAGCGTGCGGTGAAGGGTGCCAGCAGGTCGCCCTGCCCGGGCTGCACGATCCCGGCGATGATCGACCGGCCGGTGATGTTGGCCAGCGTGTCGTCCTCGATCACGGTCTGCCAGGCCGTCTCTTTGACCGCCGACTGCGGCCGTGCCGCCGAGGCCTGGGCGCCGTGGCGTTTGCCGGCCGCGGTGGGGTCGCGTCGAACCTCGGCATCGATCGCCTCGGAGTCGAGTACGCCGCCGCGGGCCAGGGCCACCACGATCCGCCAGCGCAGATCGGTGTCGACCGCCAGCCCCGCCAGACCCTGATCCGCCGGATCGGCCTCCAGCAGCGCGGCCAGCACCGCGGTGTGCTGTTCGGCCAGCACCGACGTGCACAGCGCGTTGACGTAGGCCAGCTGGTGATCCGAGCCGCCCTCGGCGCCGCGGGCCAGCTCCAGCAGCCGGTCGGCGAACGCCGGCCAGCCGTGCTCGGCCGCCCAGCGCGGTTCGGCGTAGTACCCCAGTGCGGTCTGCGCCTGCAGCAGCAGCCGCTGGGCGACCCCGACTTCCGTCTCGGCACCGATGCCGCGTTGTACCAGCGCGAGGAAATCGCGGGCACGCAACTCGGCCTCGCGGGTCATCTCCCAGGCCGCCGACCACACCAAGGTCCGCGGCAACGGCTCGGCGATATCGGCGATGCGTTCCAGCGCGGTCGCCAGTGACTCCGGATCCAGGCGTAGGGCACAGTAGGTGAGGTCGTCGTCATTGACCAGAATCAGCTTGCCTCGCGAAACTCCAACCAGCCCAGGCACTTCCGTACTCGGCCCATCGATGTCCAGCTCCTCGCGGTGCACCCGCACCAACCGGCCGGAGCCGGCCGGGTCGTCGCCGTAGATGCCGACCGCCAAGCGGTGCACCCGGGTCTCCCCGGCGCCCGGGGCGGCACCATTCTGGGCCACAGCGAACCGGGTGAACTGCCCGTTACCGTCGACATCGAAGTCCGCGCGCAAGGTGTTCAGGCCGGTGGTCTTGAGCCACTGGCGGCCCCAGTCGGACAGATCGCGGCCGGATGCCTTCTCTAGGGCGGACAACAGGTCATCGAAGGTCGCGTTGTCGAAGGCGTGCGCGGCGAAGTAGTCACGCAGGCCGGCCAGGAAGTGTTCCAGTCCGACGTAGGCCACCAGCTGCTTGAGCACGGATGCGCCCTTGGCGTAGGTGATCCCGTCGAAGTTGACTTCGACGGCGGCCAGGTCGGGGATGTCGGCGGCGATCGGATGCGTCGACGGCAGTTGGTCCTGCCGATAGGCCCACGACTTCTCGGCGTTGGCGAATGTCGTCCAGGCGCTGGTGTATTCGGTCGCCTCGCTTTGGCACAGCACGGAGGCGAACGTCGCGAACGACTCGTTGAGCCACAGGTCGTCCCACCAACGCATGGTGACCAGGTCGCCGAACCACATGTGCGCCATCTCATGCAGCACGGTCTCGGCGCGTCGCTCGTAGGACGCCCGCGTCACCTTGCTGCGAAAGACATAGTCCTCCAAGAACGTCACGGCTCCGGCGTTCTCCATCGCCCCGGCGTTGAACTCCGGCACGAACAGCTGGTCGTACTTGCCGAACGCGTACGGCGTGCCGAAGTTGCGGTGGTAGAAGCCGAATCCCTGCTTGGTCTCGTTGAACAGCCGCTCGGCGTCCATGTGCTCAGCCAGCGAGGCCCGGCAGAACAGACCAAGCGGGATCTCGCCGTGCTCGTCGCGGTAGACCTCGGTCCATTTCGCGTACGGGCCGGCGATCAGCGCCACCAGATAGGTGCTCATCTTCGGTGTGGTGGCAAAGGTGTGCAGGCCGTCGCGCACTGCGCTCGTGGCGCCGTTGGAGACGACCTGCCAGTGCTCCGGCGCGGTGACCGTGATGTCGAAGGTGGCCTTGAGATCGGGTTGGTCGAAACACGCGAACATCCGTTTGGCGTCGGCGGTTTCGAACTGGGAGTACAGGTACACCTCGTCATCGACCGGGTCGACAAAACGGTGCAGGCCCTCGCCGGTGTTGGAGTAGTAACAGTCGGCGTCGATTTCGACGACGTTGTGTTCGGCCAGGCCATCCAGTGCGACGCCGATCGACTCGTCGTAGCCCGAGACATCGAGCGAGCGGCCATTGAGGGTGGCGCTGCGGACAGTCGCGGCGGCGATATCGATGGCGGTGTCGGCGCCGGGCAGGGCGTCGAAGGTGACGGTTGTGATGGAGCGGAAGGTGCGTTCGCCCGGTTTGCCGTTGCCGTCGGTCAGGTCCAGCGCGATCCGGTAGTTGTCGACGGTGACCAGAGCGGCCCGTTCGGCGGCCTGGTCGCGGGTGAGGTTAGGAAGTGCCACGCCCGCCTACAGTAGCCGCCGGACGGTGCGGGCGGACTCCAGACCGAGTTTAATGAGGACCATGCTCATCGCCGGCCTGACATTCACCGTGCTCGCTGCGATATTGCACGTGTACATCTTTCTGTTGGAGTCGATGAGTTGGACGTCATCGCGCACCCGAGCCGTGTTCGGCACTACCGCCGAGGAGGCTGAGACCACCAAGGCGCTGGCATTCAACCAGGGTTTCTACAACTTGTTCCTGGCCATCGTCACGGCGGTCGGTGTCGCCGCAGTTTCCTTGGGGAACAACGCCGTTGGACTTGCTCTGATCTTCGCCGGGGTGGGATCGATGTTGGCAGCGGCAGTGGTGCTGGTGGCGTCGTCACCCGACAAGGCCCGTGCCGCCGTCGTCCAGGGTATTTTTCCGGCGCTCGCCATCGCGCTGCTGGCGCTGAGCCTGTAGTGGTCGGGAACACCGACCGGTCTGCCGGAGTTGTGCTCAACGAAGTCTCCACCATCGGCTGAGAGGAACACCCCATGCCCGTGAAATCACGCGCCGAGTTCTGGTTCGACCCGCTGTGTCCGTGGTGCTGGATCACCTCGCGGTGGATTCTGGAGGTCGAGAAGGTCCGCGATATCGAAGTCACCTTCCATGTGATGAGTCTTGCCGTGCTCAACGAGGGCCGCGACGACCTCTCCGAGGAGTACCGCGAGGGCCTGAAGAATGCGATGGGTCCGGTGCGGGTGGCTATCGCCGCCGAACAGCAGCGCGGCAACGAGATCCTGCGCCCGCTCTACACCGCGATGGGGACCCGGATCCACAATCAGAACAACAAGGACTTCGGCGACGTCATCGCCGGTGCGCTGGCTGAGGTGGGCCTGCCGGCCGAGTTGGCCGACGCGGCCACCACCGACACTTATGACGAGGCACTGCGCAAGAGCCACCACGCCGGGATGGACGCCGTCGGCAAGGATGTCGGCACCCCGACCATCCACGTCAACGGGGTGGCGTTCTTCGGCCCGGTGCTTTCCCGCATCCCGCGCGGCGAGCAGGCCGGTGAGCTGTGGGACGCGTCGGTGACATTCGCGTCCTACCCGCACTTCTGGGAGCTCAAGCGCAGTCGGGCCGAGGCGCCCGAATTCGACTAGCCGGTCACGGTTCCCGCGAACGTTCGTAGTCGTACCTCGTCCCGCGGCGTGTCGTGGGCAAACCCGCACGCTCGCGGGGGAGGAGCCGGCGGGGTCTGAGACAATGACTGCCATGCGCGTCTACCTCGGCTCCGACCACGCCGGCTACGAGCTCAAAGAGCAGATCATCGAGCACCTGCGGCAGGCCGGTCACGAGCCGGTCGACTGCGGGGCCTACGCCTACGACGCCGAGGACGACTACCCGGCGTTCTGCATCGCCGCGGCATCGCGGACCGTGGCCGACCCGGACAGCCTGGGAATCGTGATCGGCGGATCCGGCAACGGGGAACAGATCGCGGCCAACAAGGTGCCCGGGGCACGATGCGCGCTGGCGTGGAGCACCGAAACCGCGCAGTTGGCCCGCGAACACAACAACGCCCAGCTGATCGGCGTCGGCGGCCGGATGCACTCCGTCGCCGAGGCGATCGCGATCGTCGACGCATTCCTGAGCACACCGTGGTCGAAAGCCGAACGCCACCAGCGGCGCATCGACATCCTGGCGGCTTACGAACGCACCCACGAGGCACCGCCGGTACCCGGCGCCCCGGCCTGACCCCGAACAGACTGGCCTGACATGCCGGAGGGGCACATCCTGCACCGGCTGGCACGGTTGCATCAGCGCCGCTTCGCCGGCGCCCCGGTGGCGGTGTCCAGCCCCCAGGGCCGGTTCGAGTCCGGGGCCGCAGCCGTCGACGGAAGGCAGCTGACCCGCGCCGAGGCCTGGGGAAAGCATCTGTTCCATCATTACGCCGGCGGCGCGATCGTACGTGTCCACCTCGGCATCTACGGCCACTTCACCGAGTTCCACCTAACCGAAGACGGGGTGCCCGAACCGGTCGGCCAGGTCCGGATGCGCATGATCGGCGCCGAGTACGGCACCGACCTGCGCGGCCCGGCGGCCTGTGAAGTGGTCGACGAGGCGCAGGTTGCCGACGTGATCGCGCGGCTCGGGCCCGATCCGCTGCGCGGGGACGCCGATCCGGCGCTGGCCTTCAAGCGAATCAGCAAGTCCCGCAGACCGATCGCCGCGTTGTTGATGGACCAGTCGGTGCTCGCCGGCGTCGGCAACGTCTACCGCAGCGAGGTGCTGTTCCGGCACCAGATCGATCCGTACCGGCCCGGCACCGCGCTCGGCGAAGCGGAATTTGACGCGATCTGGGCCGATCTGGTGGCGCTGATGAAGGTCGGGCTGCGGCGCGGCAACATCGTCGTGGTCCGGCCCGAGGACGATCACGGCGCACCTGCGTACGCACCCGGCAAACCACGCACCTACGTCTATCGCCGCGCCGGCGACCCCTGCCGGCTGTGCAAGACAACGGTGCGCACCGCGGAACTGGAGGGCCGCAACGTGTTCTGGTGCCCGGGCTGTCAGTCCTCGACGGCCGGTCTGGGACGGATCGGTACCCCCAGGGCCCGGTAGATCTCGTTGGACAACACCACACTGCGCGGATCGGCGTTGGCCTGGGTGTGGTCGAACCGGTTCATCACGTAGCCGTAGCCGATCCGGTGCTCCAGATCGACGAACGCGAACGAGCCGCCCAAGCCGCCGTGACCGAAGATCCGCCGGTTGGGTCCGTTGACCCCCTGGGCGTTGAGCATGTAGCCCAGGCCCCAGCCGTGCTCGGCGACCCGGGACCCGAGCACCAGATCGGTTTCGGTGCCGCCCTGCAAAACCCGGAGCCGATCCATGGTGGGACGGCTGAGCAGCTTCTCCTGCACCAGTCCGTTGTAGAAGGTGGCCATGCCCAGCGCCGAGACCTGGGCGTTGGTGCCGGGGAACTCCAGTTGGCGCCACAGGGTCAGGTCGTTGGTGGCGATCTCGTCGTCGGGGGCGAAGCCCATCGCCACCGCAAGCCCCGCCTTGGAATGGTCGTCCAACGAGGTCGGGCGCTTCGGCGCGCCGGCCGAGGCCAGCATCTCCCGGATCGTGGGCTTGCCCACCGGATCGGCGCAGCGGTAGGCCTGCTGGTCGGCCGGTACGCCGATGTGCACCTCGGCGCCGAGCGGACCGGCGATCTCACTGCGCAGATACTGGCCCACCGTCACACCGGTCACCCGCCGAACGACCTCGCCGATGATGAAGCCGTAGGTCGTCATGTGGTAGCCCTGGGCGGCGCCCGGCCGCCACCACGGTTCGGCGGCGGCCAACCGCTCGCAGACCAGATCCCAGTCGGTGACATCGCGCCAATGCATCGGTTCGCGCGGCCCGATCGCCCCGGAGCGATGCGCGAGCACCATGGCCAGCGAGATGTCCTGCTTACCGGCCCGGCCGAATTCCGGCCAGTAGTGGGCCACCGGGGCGCGCAGATCCAGTGCGCCGGCCTCGGCGAGTCGGTGGACACAGGTGCTGGTCAAACCCTTGGTGCCGGACAACACGGTGCTCAGCGTGTCTTCCTGCCAGGGGCGCAGGCCCTCGACGTCCGCGGAGCCGGCCCACAGGTTGACGACGAGTTCCCCGTCGACATATGCCGCGACGGCAGCGCCGAGCTCCTCGCGCAGCGTGAAGTTGCGCTCGAACTCGTACCGCACCCGCTCGAAGCGCGGCGAGCACGACCCATGAATCTGGACGTGCTTTGTGCCGCCCATTGGCGTGCCTTCCTGCCAGGGAAAATCCCCGTTTCGAGCGGGCGACGGGAATCGAACCCGCGTAGCTAGTTTGGAAGACTAGGGCTCTACCATTGAGCTACGCCCGCAATATCCAGGGCAGACTGTACCGGCGTGGCCGACCTCAAATCCAACTGGCACTGATCTCGCGGCCACGTGGCACGGGCGGCTGTGTTGCCGCAGTCGCCGGGCCGTAGGATCGCCTGGTCAGTGCGGGGTGTAGCGCAGCTTGGTAGCGCATCCGCTTTGGGAGCGGAAGGCCGCAGGTTCAAATCCTGTCACCCCGACCAGCAGCGCGCGCCGCACCGGCACGACCGACCGTCAACGATTATCGAGGAGTACGCCCGTGAAGAGCACCGTCGAGCAGCTGACCCCCACCCGGGTTCGCATCAACGTGGAGGTGCCGTTCACCGAGTTACAGCCGGATTTCGACCGGACCTACAAGCAGCTCGCCCAGCAGGTGCGGATGCCCGGCTTCCGGCCGGGCAAGGCGCCGGCCAAGCTCATCGAGGCCCGCTTCGGCCGCGCCGCGGTGCTGCAGCAGGTGGTCAACGAGGCGCTGCCCAGTCGTTACAGCGAGGCGGTCACCAGCTCGGAGCTCAAGCCCCTCGGTCAGCCCGACATCGAGGTCACCAAGCTCGAGGACGGTGACCAGATCACCTTCACAGCCGAGGTCGACGTGCGACCGGAGATCGCGCTGCCCGACCTGGAGCAGCTCAAGATCAGCGTGGACCCGATCGAGGTCGGTGACGACGAGGTCGACGCCGAGTTGGACTCGCTGCGCGCCCGGTTCGGCACGCTGACCGGTGTGGACCGGCCGGCCGCCGAAGGCGACTTCGTCTCGATCGACCTGGATGCGACGGTCGACGGTGACGTGGTTGAAGGGGCCGCCACCGAGGGGATGTCGCACGAGGTCGGATCGGGTCAGCTCATCGAAGGACTCGACGACGCGATCGTGGGCCTGTCGGCCGGTGAGAGCAAGACCTTCACCACCACGCTGGCTGCCGGCCCACAGGCCGGCAAGGACGCCGAAGTCACCGTGACCGTGCAGTCGGTCAAGGAACGCGAGTTGCCGGAGGCCGACGACGAATTCGCGCAACTGGCCAGCGAATTCGACACCATCGGCGAACTGCGCGAAAACCTCACCGAGCAGGTGGGCCGGACCAAGCGCATCCAGCAGGCCGAGAAGGTCCGCGAGGCGACGCTGGCGGCCCTGGTCGAGCAGGTCGAGATGCCGCTGCCCGATGCCGTGGTGCAGGCACACATCGACAATGCACTGCACAACGCGCTGCACGGTCTCGACCACGACGAGAACAAGTTCGCCGAGTCGCTGGCCGAGCAGGGGTCCTCGCGCGCCGAGTTCGACGCCGAGACCCGCGCTGAGGCCGAGAAGTCCGTCAAGACGCAGCTGTTGCTCGACGCGCTCGGCGACGAGTTGGAGATCCAGGTGGGGCAGAACGACCTCACCCAGCACCTGGTGCTGATGTCGCGTCAGTACGGCGTCGCGCCTCAGCAGCTGATGCAGTTCCTGCAGCAGAACAACCAGCTGCCCGCGGTCTTCGCCGACGTGCGCCGGGGGATGGCGCTGGCAGCGGCGGTGCGCGCCGCCTCCGTCAGCGACACCGACGGCAACGCGATCGAGACCGCCGAGTTCTTCGGTAACGCCCCCGAAGCCCCCTCCGCGGACGACGAGGCTGACGGGACTGACGGGGCTGACGGGACAGTGGCGGCTGCAGACGACTTGGTCGAAGCCGAGGCGGCATCCGACGAGTGACGCTGTAAGCGAACGAAGCCGGTTCTGGCCGCCTACAGCGGCGCCGGTTGGTTAGGGTCTTAAACAGGTCTCGGCATATGAATCTCGAGAAAGCAGGTATCCCACTGTGAGCCAGCCCGGTCTGAATCTCGTCGACTCCGTATACGAGCGTCTGCTGCGAGAACGCATCATCTTCCTGGGCTCGCAGGTGGACGATGACATCGCCAACCGGTTGTGCGCCCAGATCCTGCTGCTGGCCGCCGAGGATCCGACCAAGGACATCTCGCTCTACATCAACTCCCCGGGCGGTTCGATCAGCGCCGGGATGGCGATCTACGACACCATGGTGCTGGCGCCGTGTGACGTCGCCACCTACGCGATGGGGATGGCCGCCTCGATGGGCGAGTTCCTGCTCGCGGCGGGCACCAAGGGCAAGCGCTACGCCCTGCCACACGCGCGGATCCTGATGCACCAGCCACTCGGCGGGGTGACCGGCAGCGCTGCCGACATCGCGATCCAGGCCGAGCAGTTCGCCGTCATCAAGAAGGAGATGTTCCGGCTCAACGCCGAATTCACCGGCCAGCCGATCGAGCGCATCGAGGCCGACTCCGACCGCGACCGCTGGTTCACCGCCCCCGAAGCCCTGGAATACGGCTTCGTCGACCACATCATCACCCGCGCCCACACCAACGGAGCCGCAAAATGAACTTTGAAACTATGGCGGCAATCCAGCCGCAGGCGCGCTACATCCTTCCGTCGTTCGTCGAGCACTCCAGTTGGGGCGTCAAGGAGTCCAACCCGTACAACAAGCTGTTCGAAGAGCGGATCATCTTCCTGGGCGTGCAGGTCGACGACGCCTCGGCCAACGACATCATGGCCCAGTTGCTGGTGCTGGAATCGCTGGATCCGGACCGCGACATCACCATGTACATCAACTCCCCGGGCGGCTCCTTCACCTCGCTGATGGCGATCTACGACACCATGCAGTACGTGCGGGCCGACATCCAGACCGTGTGCCTGGGCCAGGCGGCCTCGGCCGCCGCGGTGTTGCTGGCGGCGGGCACACCGGGCAAGCGGATGGCGCTGCCCAACGCCCGGGTGCTGATTCACCAGCCGTCGCTGTCCGGGGTGATCCAGGGGCAGTTCTCCGATCTGGAGATCCAGGCCGCCGAGATCGAGCGGATGCGGACCCTGATGGAGTCCACCCTGGCCCGCCACACCGGCAAGGACCCCGAGGTGATCCGCAAGGACACCGACCGGGACAAGATCCTCACCGCCGCGGACGCCAAGGAATACGGGATCATCGACACGGTCCTGGAGTACCGCAAGCTCTCGGCGCAGACCGCCTGACGTCTCGCTGACTCTGCGGCCAGGGCGCGACCTACTCGAACTCTTGCGCCATATCCGCAGAGTCGACGGCTGCGGCAACCGCGCTGATGTCGGCCGGGCTCACCCGGCAACAGCCACCGACGATGCGCGCTCCGGCGGCCACCCACTGCGGCACCAGCGAGGGGGAGAAGCGCGCCGACCCGGTCCAGCGCCGTCGGTCGGTGTCCCAACTCTCCCCACTGTTGGGATAGACGATCACCGGCTTGCCGGTGACCGCGCGGGCGATCTCGATGGCCGGCAGGACGTCGTCCGGGGCACAGCAGTTCACCCCGACCGCGACGATCTGTGGCACCCCCGCGGCGACGGCGAAGGCCTCCGCGAGTGATTGCCCGGCGCGGGTCGAAGCGCCGTCGATGGTGTAGCTGAGCCAGGCCGGCACATTCGCCTCGCGTATCAACCCCACCAGGGCGTCGGCCTCGTCGATGTCCGGCACGGTTTCCAACGCCAGCACATCGGCCCCGGCGTCGGCCAGCACCTCCAGCCGGGGCCGGTGCCAGGCTGTCAGGTCGGAGACCGAAAGCCCGTAGAGGCCAAGGTATTCCGAGCCGTCGGCGCGCGCTGCGCCGTATGGGCCGACGGAGGCGGCCACCCAGCGTGCGGTGCCACCGCCGTCGTCACCGGTGGCCAGGCCGGCCGAGCGGGCCAGTTCCACACTGCGGCGGAGCAGCGCCACCGCGCCACGATGGTCGATTCCGCGGGCGGCGAAACCATCGAAGTTCGCCTGGTAGCTGGCGGTGGTCGCGATCATTGCGCCGGCGGCGAAGAAGGCGGCGTGCACGGCGGTGATGTCCCCGGGCGCGTCGAGCAGCAATCGGGCCGACCACAGCGGATCCGAAAGGTCGGCACCGCGGGCTTCCAGTTCGGTGGCCAGCCCGCCATCGGTGACGATCACGGTATCGTCGGGCACGGCGAAGCCCACGTTCGCCACTGTAGGGCTCCGTAACGTCGCCCGTCTCACAGCCGGGTAACGCCGACGACACGCTCACGCCACGCCAGCGCGTCACGCGCCGGGTATGGGGGTTCGGACGATATCTTCTTGGAGCAGACCGGCCCAGGCGGGACCGGTAACGAATACCAACGACGCGATTCGGCCTTATCGGTCGCCTCGCACAGGAACGAGCGGGTAGCGTCGGGGCCAGACACCGGTACCCCGACGACAGACGGCGAACAGGAAGTAGGTCCTAACGCACCATGGCGCGCATCGGAGACGGCGGTGACTTGCTGAAATGTTCGTTCTGCGGGAAGAGCCAGAAGCAGGTCAAGAAGCTCATTGCGGGTCCGGGCGTCTACATCTGCGATGAATGCATCGACCTCTGCAACGAGATCATCGAAGAGGAGCTGGCCGACGCCGACGACGTCAAGCTCGACGAGCTGCCCAAGCCCGCTGAGATCCGGGACTTCCTGGAGGGCTACGTCATCGGTCAGGACACGGCCAAGCGCACGTTGGCGGTGGCTGTCTACAACCACTACAAGCGCATCCAGGCCGGCGAGAAGAGTCGCGATTCCCGTTCCGGTGAGCCGGTAGAGCTGACCAAGTCCAACATTTTGATGCTCGGCCCCACCGGCTGTGGCAAGACTTATCTGGCCCAGACGCTGGCCAAGATGCTCAATGTCCCGTTCGCTATAGCGGATGCGACGGCACTCACCGAGGCGGGCTACGTCGGTGAGGACGTGGAGAACATTCTGCTCAAGCTGATTCAGGCCGCCGACTACGACGTCAAGCGCGCCGAGACCGGCATCGTCTACATCGACGAGGTCGACAAGATCGCCCGCAAGAGCGAGAACCCGTCGATCACCCGCGATGTCTCGGGTGAGGGCGTGCAGCAGGCGCTGCTGAAGATCCTGGAGGGCACCCAGGCGTCGGTTCCGCCGCAGGGCGGCCGCAAGCACCCGCACCAGGAGTTCATCCAGATCGACACCACCAACGTGTTGTTCATCGTCGCCGGGGCGTTCGCCGGGTTGGAGAAGATCGTCTCCGACCGGGTTGGTAAGCGCGGCTTGGGTTTTGGCGCCGAGGTCCGCTCCAAGGCGGAGGCCGACACCGTCGACCACTTCGCCGAGGTGATGCCCGAAGACCTCATCAAGTTCGGATTGATTCCCGAGTTCATCGGCCGGCTTCCGGTGGTGGCCTCGGTGACCAACCTCGACATGGAGTCATTGGTCAAGATCCTCTCGGAGCCGAAGAACGCTCTGGTCAAGCAGTACACCCGACTGTTCGAGATGGACGGGGTGGAACTGGAGTTCAGCGCAGACGCGCTGGAGGCGATCGCCGATCAGGCCATCCACCGGGGCACCGGGGCGCGCGGTCTGCGGGCGATCATGGAAGAAGTGCTGCTGCCGGTGATGTACGACATCCCCAGCCGCAACGACGTCGCCAAGGTCGTGGTGACCAAGGAAACGGTGCAGGACAACGTGCTGCCGACCATCGTGCCGCGCAAGACGTCACGCACCGAGCGTCGCGACAAGAGCGCCTGATTCGGGGCGGCGCCAACCGCGCCGCCGATGGTTACTCGCCGGTAGCAAACTTTTCTTAAAGTTGGCCTGTCGTCAGACGTGACCAAAACCACATTTACCCCGGAAGTTGACCGAGAACCGCACCGTGACGTCGGGGTTTGACGGTCACTCGGTGGGGTTCCGACACGGTGTGGCGTCGAACCGTCTCTAAGGACGGTGCAATAATCGGTACTGCCAGTGACAGAAAAATGTATGGGTGCGCCAGCCGCGCTGTGCGGGCCCGGGTAGATAGTGATGGAAGGCGGGGCCGTGGGTCCGAGCGGTAACGGAGCCGGGTCGGCGCCCGGGCGTCAAAAACTCGAGAAAGTCGTGATCCGTTTCGCCGGGGACTCCGGTGACGGCATGCAGCTCACCGGCGATCGCTTCACCTCCGAGGCGGCGCTGTTCGGAAACGACCTGGCCACCCAGCCGAACTACCCGGCTGAGATCCGCGCACCTCAGGGCACCTTGCCCGGCGTGTCGTCGTTCCAGATCCAGATCGCCGACTTCGACATCCTGACCGCCGGTGACCGCCCCGACGTGCTGGTGGCGATGAACCCCGCGGCACTGAAAGCCAACATCGGTGACCTGCCCCGCGGCGGCATGGTGATTGTCAACTCCGACGAGTTCACCAAGCGCAACCTGGCCAAGATCGGTTACGAGGCCAACCCGCTGGAGACCGAGGAACTCTCCGACTACGTGGTGGTCCCGGTCGCGATGACCTCCCTGACGCTGGGCGCGGTAGAGGTGATCGGCGCGACCAAGAAGGACGGCGCCCGCGCCAAGAACATGTTCGCGCTGGGCCTGTTGTCCTGGATGTACGGCCGGGAACTGGAGAGCAGCGAGCGTTTCATTCGGGAGAAGTTCGCCAAGAAGCCCGACGTCGCCGAGGCCAATGTGCTGGCGCTCAAGGCGGGCTGGAACTATGGCGAGACCACCGAGGCGTTCGGCACCACCTACGAGATCTCGCCGGCCAAGCTGCCGCCGGGCGAGTACCGCCAGATCTCGGGGAACACCGCGCTGGCCTACGGTGTCATCGTCGCCGGCCAGTTGGCCGAGACCCAGGTGCTGTTGGGGACCTACCCGATCACCCCGGCCTCCGACATCCTGCACGAGTTGTCCAAGCACAAGAACTTCAACGTGCTGACCTTCCAGGCCGAAGACGAGATCGCCGGTATCGGCGCGGCGATCGGCGCCTCCTACGGCGGTGCGCTGGGCGTCACCAGCACCTCCGGCCCGGGGCTGGCCCTCAAGGCCGAGGCGCTGGGCTTGGCCGTGATGACCGAGTTGCCGTTGCTGTTGATCAATGTCCAACGCGGTGGCCCGTCGACCGGCCTGCCGACCAAGACCGAGCAGGCCGACCTGATGCAGGCGCTGTACGGCCGCAACGGTGAGTCGCCGGTCGCGGTGCTGGCACCCTGCACGCCGTCGGACTGCTTCGACGTCGCCATCGAGGCCGTGCGGATCGCCCTGGCCTACCGCACCCCGGTAGTGCTGCTCTCCGATGGGGCGATCGCCAACGGGTCCGAGCCGTGGCGCATCCCCGACATCAGCTCGATGGAGCCGATCGAGCGCAATCTGGCCAAGGCGGGCGAGGACTTCGCGCCCTACGCCCGCGACCCGGAGACCCTGGCCCGGCAGTTCGCCATTCCGGGCACCCCGGGCCTCGAGCACCGGATCGGTGGGCTGGAGAAGGCCAACGGTTCCGGGGAGATCTCCTACGAGCCGGCCAACCACGATCTGATGGTGCGACTGCGCCAGGCCAAGATCGACGGCATCAAGGTTCCCGACCTGGTCGTCGACGACCCGACCGGGGACGCCGAACTGCTGTTGCTCGGTTGGGGCAGTTCGTATGGTCCGATCGCGGAGGCGTGCCGGCGGGTCCGGCGCGGCGGCGTCAAGGTCGCGCAGGCGCACCTGCGCTACCTCAACCCGCTGCCGGCCAACCTGGGCGAGGTGCTGCGGCGTTACCCCAAGGTCGTGCTGCCGGAGATGAACCTGGGTCAGCTGGCGCTGTTGCTGCGCGGCCGCTACCTCGTGGACGTCCAGTCGGTGACCAAGGTGGCCGGCAAGGCCTTCCTCGCCGAAGAGGTCGAGGGGATCATCGACGACGCGCTGTCCGGGACACTGGCCGCGCGCGAGAACGAGAAGGCGTCGCTGGCCAAGGCCGCGGCAGTTACCATTGCGGGTACAGCAGGAGCGAATTCATGACCGCAGATCTGACAACGGAATCTCTGGTCGGCACCGAGCTGGGGCTGACCGCCCTGAGCGGGGTGCCCACCACCGACGAGCCGCAGAAGTCCAAGGACTTCACCTCCGACCAGGAGGTGCGCTGGTGCCCCGGGTGTGGCGACTACGCCATCCTCAACACGATGCGCAACTTCCTTCCCGAGCTGGGGCTGCGCCGGGAGAACGTGGTGTTCGTCAGCGGTATCGGCTGCTCCAGCCGCTTCCCGTACTACATGAACACCTATGGCGTGCACTCGATTCACGGCCGCGGCCCGACGTTCGCCACTGGGCTGGCGACCGCCCGCGAAGACCTGAAGGTCTTCCTGATCACCGGTGACGGCGACGCGCTGTCGATCGGCGGTAACCACCTGATCCACACGCTGCGCCGCAACGTCAACATCACCATCCTGCTGTTCAACAACCGGATCTACGGCCTGACCAAGGGCCAGTACTCGCCGACGTCGGAGACCGGCAAGATCACCAAGTCGACGCCGTTCGGTTCGCTGGACAACCCGTTCAACCCGGTTTCGCTGGCGATCGGCGCCGAAGCGACGTTCGTCGGGCGCGCCCTGGACTCCGACCGCAAGGGCCTCACCGAGGTGTTGCGGGGGGCGATGGAGCACCGCGGTTCGGCGCTGGTGGAGATCCTGCAGGATTGCCCGGTCTTCAACGATGGCTCCTTCGACCTGCTGCGCAAGGAGGGTGCGGAGAACCGCCTCATCAACGTCCGGCAGGGCGAGCGGGTCATCTTCGGCGTCGAGGGTGAGTACTGCGTGATTAAGACCGGCTACGGGCTGGAGGTCGCCAAGACCGCCAACGTTTCGGCCGACCAGATCGTCGTGCACGACGCCACTCTGGCCGACTCCTCCTACGCATTCGCGCTGTCGCGGCTCTCCGAGCAGGACCTGTCGCACTTCCCGATGGGGATCTTCCGCAAGGTCAACAAGCCCACCTATGACGACCAGGCGCGCGCGCAGGTCGCCGAAGCCCGGCAGGCTGCCCCGCACGACACCGCCTCACTCCAGGCGCTGCTGCGTGGCCGCGACACCTGGACCGTCGCCTGACGTCATGACCCGGTTGGCCGGTGTCGTGCTGGCCGGCGGCGCCTCGCGCCGGATGGGGCGTGATAAGGCCACCCTGACCGTGGCGGGCCGCTTCGACGGCCGCACCCTGGTGGAGCACCTGGTATCGGTAGCGGGACAGTGCTGCGATCCGGTCTTCGTGGTGGCCGCCCAAGGGCAGGCGTTACCCGAGTTGTCCGCGCAGGTATTGCGCGACGAGGCGCCCGGGCTGGGGCCGCTGCCGGCGCTTGGCCTGGGCTTGCGTGCCGCGGCGGAGGCCGGGGCGGAACACGCGTTCGTCTGTGCGGTCGACATGCCGTTTGTGACGCCAGAATTCATCGCCCGGTTGGCCGGGACGTGCTCACCCGCCGACATCGTGTTGCCCCGGGCGGGCCGGGACCACTACTTGGCGGCGGTGTACCGCACCGCGCTGGCCGAGAAAGTCGATGCGCTGGTCGCCGGCGGGGAGCGCCGGGTGGGCGCACTGGTCGACATGGTTGAGGTCCAGCGGATCGAACTGGACGATCCGACGCCGCTGGCCAATCTCAACTCGCCCGAGGACGTCGCCGGGCTGTCGTGAGCGGGTCGGCGTCACCGAACCTCAGTGGCCCGAACCAGACAGTCGAGCATTCGTGTGCGTTCGTGTCCAAGCTAGGGGCAGCAAATATTGCTCGGTGGCCGCAGTAATGGATTTGTCGGTGTCGCGACCCGTATAAATTAATCTCCGTGTTATGCCGGTGAGATACGCACATTATTTCTGTCGATACGCACATTGCGACCACTCTGGTGGAGCGGGCATCCGGCATCGAAATCTACTGCGGCAGAAGGTGATTAGCCCAGCGGCAACGAGACGAGGGCGAATGGCGCCGATCGACTGAAATTCCCGATCCGCAATGCGAACCGGATTCCCGGCCGATACGGAAATCCTGGACGGCGCGGCCAATTATCCAAGCCGAGCGGATTCCCGGGGCCGCCCGCGTCCGGCGATACGCGCGACCTGATGGCGCACCCTCGATAGCGCAGGCCATAGGCCTATGACCAGCAGTTCGTTGGGGCTTGTGATGCGTTTGGGATTCGCATCGTGCGGCGAATCGACTTGCGTCCGCTGGCTTTCCTGGACGGAAAAGCGCAGCGATCTCAGTGGCCCAGGCCACAAAATACCCGTGATTTGACTCACGACCGGGGGTCGGTGGCGCGAACCGCCCGAGACGCCAAAATTCATTGTTGACCTGCTGCAACCATTCGAACTGGCGACGTGATGGTTTCGTTATCTGACCGAAATACCACCGTCATGCGGTTGGACTTCCCGCATGGACATTTCGTAAGTTTCCTTTCGCCCGAATGTCGGGCAAACAAAATGAATCGACGGAACCGCGTGTGAGCGGGCCGCGGGCGGCCCCTGAATGCTTCCGCGGTGCCGGGTGTGAACCCGGCCGGCAGATGCTGCCCCCGCTGTCGTGCCCGACCTAGACGGCACGTCTCGAAGACCACTCCCGCCTGGAGAACCAGGCACGCCAACCCATTGGCACTTCGAAACGCGCGCTGCGAAAGGAACGATGTTGAAGAACGTCCGCAAGCCCCTGACCATGGCCGCGATTGCCGGGGCCCTGATCACCGGCGCGGTCGCACTGTCCGACGCCACCGCCAAGGCTGACAGCGTCAACTGGGACGCCGTCGCGGCCTGCGAGTCGGGCGGTAACTGGTCGATCAACACCGGTAACGGCTACTACGGCGGCCTGCAGTTCAACCAGGGCACCTGGCGTGCCAACGGCGGCAGCGGCATGCCGCACAACGCCAGCCGGTCCGAGCAGATCCGGGTGGCCGAGAACGTGCTGCGCAGCCAGGGCATCGGCGCGTGGCCGGTCTGCGGCCGTCGCGGCTGACCTTCCCAGACGACGGCGCCGGGCGATGAGCCCGGCGCCGTCGCCGTCTGCCGATCCGTACGGCGGTAGCGTCACGCTCATGTCTGAGACGCCACGTGAGTTCGACGTCATCGTCTATGGAGCCACCGGCTTCGCAGGGAAGCTGACCGCCCAATACCTGTCCCGTGCCGGCGGTGACGCCCGAATCGGGCTGGCGGGCCGTTCCGCGGAGCGACTGCGCGCGGTCCACGACGAGCTCGGTACCGCGGCGAAGGACTGGCCGATCGTGGTTGCCGACACCGAAAAGCCCGCGACGCTGGACGCGATGGCGGCTCGTACCCGAGTGCTGATCACCACCGTGGGCCCCTATACCCGTTATGGGTTGCCCATGGTCGCGGCCTGCGCCGCCGCGGGCACCGACTACGTCGACCTCACCGGCGAGGCGACGTTCGTGCGGGAGAGCATCGACGGCTACCACCAGCAGGCCGCCGACAACCGGGCGCGCATCGTGCACGCCTGCGGCTTCGACTCCATCCCGTCGGATATGAGCGTCTATGCGCTCTACCGGGCGGCCCGCGACGAGGGCACCGGCGATCTGCTGGACACCGACCTCGTTGTGCGGGGTTTCTCCGGTGGTGTGTCCGGCGGCACCCTCGCCTCGATGATCGAAGTACTGACCGCCGTCTCCAGCGACCCGGAGGCCCGGCGCCGGCTCTCCGATCCCCACACGCTCAGTGTCGACCGGTCCGCGGAACCTCGGTTGGGTCCCGAACCAGACCTGACCTGGCGCCGGGGCCGGGACATCGCGCCGGAACTGGATGGGATCTGGACCGCCGGCTTCGCCATGGCGCCTTACAACACCCGCATCGTGCGGCGCAGCAACGGATTGCTGGACTGGGCCTACGGCCGTCGTTTCCGCTACGCCGAGCACATGAGTGCCGGATCGTCGGCCGCGGCACCTGTGCTGTCGGGAATCGTGACCGCGCTGGGCAAGGTGACCTTCGGACTCGGTGGTCACCTCTTCCGGCTGCTGCCGTCCGGTTTGCTCGAGCGGGTCTTGCCCAAACCGGGAACCGGCCCCAGCCGAAGCACGCGTGAAAACGGCTACTACCGTCTCGAGACCTACACCACCACCAGCAGCGGAGCCCGCTACCTGGCTGTCATGGCGCAGCAGGGTGACCCGGGCTACCAGGCCACCTCGGTGCTGCTGGCCGAGAGCGCACTGGCACTGGCGCTGGACCGCGACGCCTTGTCCGACCATTACGGGGTGCTCACCCCGGCGGCCGCGATGGGTGATGCGCTGCTGGTCCGGCTGCGCGCGGCGGGTGTGACTTTGGACGTTTCCCGGCTGAGCTGACCGGCGCGCAATTGGCCGGTATCGGCGACGAGCTTTCCGCTAGTGTCGTTTTTGACCGCTGCCCGTAGCAGCACCCAGCAACGAAGGTGGAAACTCTCATGGCCGGCCTTGACGATCTCTTCGCGCAGATTCCCATCCAGGACATCGCCGACAAGCTCGGTGCCGACTCGGGCGAAGTGGACAACACCATCCGCACCCTGGTGCCGGTGCTGGTCAGCGGACTGAGCCACAACGCCCAGGACCCGGGCGAGGCCGACAACATCGCCAACACGGCCAACAGCTTCGCGGCCCAGGGGCTGCTGGACAACGCGCTCGGCAGCAACCAGGCCGAAGGCCAGCAGGTGATCTCGACCATCTTCGGCGGAAACGACACCAGCCAGGTCGCCTCGGCCCTGTCCGGCGCCGGTGCGGGCAACAACGACCTGCTGCAAAAGCTGCTCCCGATCATCGCGCCGATCGTGCTCGCCTACATCGGCAAGCAACTGACGGGCCAGAAGGCCGAGCCGGCCCAGCAGCAGGCTTCCGGTGGTGGCGGGCTCGGGGACATCCTGGGCGGCATCCTGGGCGGCGCGGCCTCCGGTGGCGGCGCCCAGAACCAGTCGATGGGCAGCATCCTGGGCAACATGATCGGTGGCAAGACCGGCGGCGCCATCGGCGACATCCTCGGCGGACTGCTCGGCGGCAAGAAGTAGTCAGTCGTTCACAAGCCCCCGGACCCACCCGGCCCGGGGGCTTGTCCACGTTGCGGGCAGTCATTCCTAGAATTGAGCGGTGACCGTCACCCCCAACGCCGCCAACGCCGATCACCTGCCCAAATCGTGGGAGCCGGGTGCGGTCGAGGACGCGATCTACCAGCGCTGGGTGGATGCCGGCTACTTCACCGCGGATCCGGCCAGTACCAAGCCCGGCTATTCGATCGTGCTTCCCCCGCCGAACGTCACCGGCAGCCTGCACATGGGCCACGCGCTCGACCACACCCTGATGGACGCGTTGACCCGCCGCAAGCGAATGCAGGGCTACGAGGTGCTGTGGCTGCCCGGCATGGACCACGCCGGTATCGCCACCCAGAGCGTGGTGGAGCGCCGGCTCGCCGCCGAGGGCCAGACCAAGGAAGCGCTGGGGCGTGAGCGTTTCATCGAACAGGTGTGGGATTGGAAGCGCGACTCCGGCGGCACCATCGGCACGCAGATGCGCCGGATCGGCGACGGGGTGGATTGGAGCCGCGAACGGTTCACCATGGACGACGGCCTGTCGCGCGCGGTCCGCACCATCTTCAAACGGCTCTATGACGCGGGCCTGATCTACCAGGCCGAGCGACTGGTCAACTGGTCGCCCGTGCTGGAGACCGCGATCAGCGACCTCGAGGTCAAGTACGAAGACATCGAAGGCGAGCTGGTGTCGTTCCGCTACGGCTCGACCGACGACGCACAGCCTCATATCGTCGTGGCCACCACCCGGCTCGAGACCATGCTCGGCGACACCGCGATTGCGGTGCACCCCGACGATGACCGATACCGGGATCTGGTCGGAACCAGCTTGCCGCACCCCTTCCTGGACCGGGAGATCCTCGTGGTCGCCGACGCGCACGTCGACCCCGAATTCGGCACCGGCGCCGTCAAAGTCACCCCCGCCCACGACCCCAACGACTTCGAGATCGGCTTGCGGCACCAGCTGGCGATGCCGACGATCCTGGACACCAAGGGCCGGATCACCGGCACCGGAACACAGTTCGACGGCATGGACCGCTTCGAGGCTCGGGTCGCCGTGCGTGAATCGCTGGCCGCCGAAGGGCGCATCGTCGCCGAGAAGCGTCCCTACCTGCACAGCGTGGGGCATTCCGAGCGCAGCGGCGAGATCATCGAGCCGCGGCTGTCGATGCAGTGGTGGGTCGATGTGTCGTCGCTGGCCAAGGCGGCCGGCGATGCGGTCCGCAACGGCGACACCGTCATCCATCCGAAAAACCTTGAGCCGCGCTGGTTCAGCTGGGTCGACGCCATGCACGACTGGTGCATCTCCCGGCAGCTGTGGTGGGGCCACCGCATCCCGATCTGGCATGGCCCGGACGGGCAGAAGGTGTGCGTCGGACCGGACGAGACGCCGCCGGAGGGCTGGCAGCAGGATCCCGACGTGCTCGACACCTGGTTCTCCTCGGCGCTGTGGCCGTTCTCCACTATGGGCTGGCCGGAGGCCACACCCGAGCTGGAGAAGTTCTATCCCACCACCGTCTTGGTGACCGGCTACGACATCCTGTTCTTCTGGGTGGCCCGGATGATGATGTTCGGCACCTTCGTCGGCGATGACGACGCGCTCACCGCGGGTGGAACGCGCGGATCCCAGGTTCCGTTCCGGAATGTCTTCCTGCATGGCCTGATCCGCGACGAACACGGTCGCAAGATGAGCAAGTCCCGCGGCAATGGCATCGACCCGCTGGACTGGGTGGAGACCTTCGGAGCCGATGCCCTGCGGTTCACCCTGGCGCGCGGTGCCAGTCCCGGCGGCGACCTGTCGATCGGGGAGGACCATGCCCGGGCGTCTCGTAACTTCGTCACCAAGCTGTTCAACGCCACCCGGTTCGCTCTGCTCAACGGTGCGCGACCGGCGCCATTGCCGGCCCCCGATGAGCTGACTGATGCCGACAGGTGGATTCTGGGGCGGCTGGAAGAGGTGCGCGCCGAAGTGGATTCGGCCTTCGAGGGCTACGAGTTCGGCCGGGCCTGCGAGGCGCTCTACCACTTCGCCTGGGACGAGTTCTGTGACTGGTATGTCGAGCTGGCCAAAACCCAGCTGGGAGAAGGGGTTGCGCACACCACCGCAGTGCTGGCCGCGGTGCTCGACACCCTGCTGAGGCTGCTGCACCCGGTGATTCCGTTCGTCACCGAGACCCTGTGGCGCGAGCTCACCGGTGCGGAGTCCCTGGTGATCGCCGACTGGCCCGAGCCGTCCGGAATTGTCCTGGACCAGGTTGCCGCACAACGGATCACCGACATGCAGAAGTTGGTGACCGAGGTGCGCCGGTTCCGCAGTGATCAGGGCCTGCGGGATCGACAGAAGGTTCCGGCCCGGCTGAGCGGTGTCGACGAAGCCGACCTGGCCACCCAGGTGGCAGCGGTGGCCTCCCAGGCCTGGTTGACCGAGCCCGGTGAGGGATTCGCCTCGTCGGCCACCGTCGAGGTGCGACTGGGCTCGGCCGGTGGTGGGGGAAGCACGGTCGTCGTCGAACTGGACACCTCCGGCACCGTCGATGTCGCCGCCGAACGGCGGCGCCTGGAAAAGGACCTGGCGGCCGCGGAGAAGGAACTGGTTGCCACTGCGGCAAAGCTCGGCAACGAGGCTTTTCTGGCCAAGGCGCCGGACGCGGTGGTCGACAAGATCCGGGCACGTCAGCAGTTGGCCCGCGACGAAGTGGACCGGATCACCGTGCGTCTCGCGGGCCTGGCATGACCGATCACCCGGTAGGCGCCGCCGAGCCGACACCGGACGAGATCGCGGCGCTGCTGCAGGTCGAGTATCTGCTCGACCAGCGGTGGGGCGAAACCAAGATCGAACCGAGCCTGACCCGCATCAACGCCCTGCTGGAACTGCTCGGCTCGCCGCAGCGCGGCTATCCGTCGATTCACGTGGCGGGCACCAACGGCAAGACCTCGGTGGTGCGGATGATCGACGCGTTGCTGACGGCGTTCAACCGCCGCACCGGGCGCACCACCAGCCCGCATCTGCAATCCGCGGTCGAGCGCATCGCGATCGACGACGTTCCGATCAGCCCGGCTAAGTATGTCGAGACCTACGCCGAGATCGAGCCGTTCGTGCAGATGGTCGATGCGTCGTCGCAGGCCGACGATGGGCCTGCGATGAGCAAGTTCGAGGTGCTCACGGGGATGGCGTTTGCGGCCTTCGCCGACGCCCCGATCGACGTCGCCGTCGTGGAGGTCGGCATGGGCGGCCGCTGGGACGCCACCAACGTCGTCGACGCCCCGGTCGCGGTCATCACCCCGATCGGCATCGACCACGTCGACTACCTCGGCGACGATATCGCCGGCATCGCCGAGGAGAAGGCCGGCATCATCCACCGCTCGTCGGATGAGCTGACCGACACGGTGGCGGTGATCGCCCGGCAGGTGCCCGAGGCGATGGAGGTGCTGCTGGCCCAGTCGGTGCGCGCCGACGCCGCGGTGGCGCGGGAGAATTCGGAGTTCGCGGTACGCAGCCGCCAACTCGCGATCGGCGGTCAGCTCCTGGAACTGCAGGGCCTGGGCGGGGTGTACTCGGATGTGTTCCTGCCGCTGCACGGTGAGCACCAGGCCCACAACGCGGTATTGGCGCTGGCGGCGGTGGAGGCGTTCTTCGGGGCTGGCGCAGAGCGTCAGCTCGACGTCGACGCGGTTCGGGCCGGCTTCGCCGCGGTGCGCAGTCCCGGCCGTCTGGAGCGGATGCGCAGCTCGCCCACGGTGTTCGTCGATGCCGCGCACAACCCTGCCGGTGCCGCAGTCCTGGCCCATGCCCTGACCGACGATTTCGACTTCCGGTTCCTGGTCGGGGTCATCAGCGTGCTGAGCGACAAGGACGCCGGCGGCATTCTCGCCGCTCTGGAACCAGTATTTGATCGAATCGTGGTGACCCACAACGGTTCTCCGCGCGCTCTGGATGTCGAGACGCTGACCGCGGCCGCGGTACGGTGGTTCGGGGAGGACAGGGTGGTGACCACCGAGACGCTCGAGGATGCCATCGACACCGCCACAGCACTGGTCGACGAGTTCGACTCCGACGGTGAAACCGCGGGAACCGGCATCGTGATCACCGGCTCGGTGGTCACGGCCGGGGCCGCCCGCACCATGTTCGGGAAGGATCCGGCATGACGGGTGACGATGCAGTGGGGGCACCCCCAGCCGCGCAGCGGCGAGGGGGACGCCAACGATGAGGGGGAGGCGTCCCATATGACCGGCCAACCCGCGCCGCCCGATCCGTGGCGGGGTTTTCGTGGCGTGATGGCCGCGACGCTGATCCTCGAGGCGATCGTGGTGCTGTTGGCGCTGCCGGTGGTCAGCGTCGTCGGCGGTGGCCTGACGCCGGTGTCGCTGGCATACCTGCTCGGGCTGGCGTTGGTGTTGTTGCTGCTCATCGGTATCCAAGGCCGGCCCTGGGCGATCTGGGCCAATCTGGCGTTGCAGTTGGCGCTGGTCGCCGGCTTCGTGATCTATCCGGGCGTCGGGGTGATGGGTCTGGTGTTCACCGGGGTGTGGGCGCTGATCGCCTACTTCCGAGCCGAGGTGTTGCGCCGCTCGTGACCGGGCCGGTACGCGGCCGGTACGCTGTCGCTTCATGACTGAGCGGACTTTGGTGCTGATCAAGCCGGACGGTGTCAACCGCCGGTTGGTGGGCGAGATCATCAACCGGATCGAGAAGAAGGGCCTGACGCTGGCGGCGCTCGAACTACGGCCCGTGCAGCAGGCGGTGGCCCGGCAGCACTACGGCGAACACGAGGGTAAGGCGTTCTTCGCGTCGCTGCTGGACTTCATCACCTCCGGCCCGGTGGTCGCCGCCGTGGTGGAGGGACCGCGGGCCATCGAGGCGTTCCGGCAGCTCGCCGGCGGTACGGACCCGGTGGCCAAGGCCACGCCTGGCACCATCCGGGGTGATTTCGGGCTGGAGACCCAGTTCAACCTGGTGCACGGCTCCGACTCGCCGGAGTCGGCCGAGCGCGAGATCGCGCTGTGGTTTCCCGAGCTGAAGCCGTCGGCGCCGACGTCTCGCATGACACTGGCCTGACGTCGGAGTTGATGCCTTTCGCCCGGCTTCCTCCGGTTGTGTGGGATACTGGCCAACGGGTGAACGTCACCGGACCGGTGTCCGACACCCGAATGAAGGCTTAGGCGAGTGCGACGGTCGCGATATGTGATGCGGCGCCGATCACCGGTCCTCATTCAGCCAGGCACCGAGTCGGTTCCACCCGAGCCCCTCGGAGCGAGACCACCACAAGCCCGGAGAAGTGAGCCGGGCGAATAACGAGAAGCCCTCGCGTGGCCGCGTCGTAGCAGACGCGCCCGGGGGCTTGAGGAGACGTACGTGGCAGATCCATCTCTTTTTAAGAGCCCCTATTCGGACGTGGCGGCGGCGGTGCCGACCGAGCAGGATGAGTTGCCGGACCGGCTGCGGGTCCATTCCCTGGCGCGAGTCCTGGGCACCACCAGCAAGCGGGTGCTTGATGCCCTGATCGAGCTGGACGGGCGAACGCGTAGCGCCCACTCCAGCGTGGATCGGGTCGAGGCGGTCCGAGTCCGCGACTTGCTGGGTGCGGCCGACAAGCCCACCACCGAGAACTCCGACGAAGCCGGCGAGGCCCCCGACGAGCCGGAGTCCCGGCTGCTGCTGGAGACCGCCCCGGAGGCCGCCGGCACGCGGGCCGACTACATGCCGTTGTTCGTGGCACCGCAGCCGATCGCCTTCAAGCCCCCGGCGCCCCGCGTCGCCGACGACGAGTCCGACGATGACGACGACCTCGGCGCCGATGCCGATGCCGACGACGACGGCGACGGCGACGACGAGAACGGGGACCGGCCCGCCAACCGCCGCCGCCGCCGCGGCCGGCGCGGTCGCGGTCGGGGCCGCGGCTCTGAGGGATCGGCGCTGGACGACGGCGACGCCGATGACGAAACCGACGACGATTCCGCCGCCGAATCCGACGAGTCCGGGGATGCCGAGGACGCCGGCGACGACGAGAGCGATTCAGGCGACGAAACGGGCAACCGGCGGCGCCGCCGCCGCCGTCGGCGCAAGTCCGGCAGCGGGGACGACGATGACGCCGCGTCGACGGATGACCCGCCCAACACCGTCGTGCACGAACGGACCCCGCGCGCCAAGACCGCCAGGAGCGCCAAGAGCGAGCGAAGCTCGGGGGACGACGAGATCCAGGGCATCACCGGCTCGACGCGACTTGAGGCCAAGCGTCAGCGTCGTCGCGATGGCCGTGACGCCGGACGCCGCCGCCCACCGATCCTGAGCGAGGCAGAGTTCCTCGCCCGCCGCGAGGCCGTCGAACGCCGGATGGTGGTCCGGGACCGGGTCCGCGCCGAGCCGCCGCACCAGGGCTCCCGCTATACGCAGATAGCCGTGCTGGAAGACGGCGTGATGGTCGAACATTTCGTGACGTCGGCTGCTTCTACTTCGCTGGTGGGCAACGTCTACCTGGGCATTGTTCAGAACGTGCTGCCCTCGATGGAGGCCGCGTTCGTCGACATCGGCCGCGGCCGTAACGGCGTCCTCTACGCCGGTGAGGTCAACTGGGAGGCGGCCGGCCTGGGCGGCGCCAACCGCAAAATCGAGCAGGCGCTCAAACCGGGTGACTGCGTCGTGGTGCAGGTCAGCAAGGATCCGATCGGGCACAAGGGTGCCCGACTGACCACGCAGGTCTCGCTGGCCGGTCGTTACCTGGTGTACGTGCCGGGCGCCTCGTCGACAGGTATCAGCCGCAAACTGCCCGACACCGAGCGCCAGCGGCTCAAGGAGATTCTGCGTGAGGTGGTGCCCGCCGACGCCGGCGTGATCATCCGCACTGCGTCCGAAGGTGTCAAAGAAGACGACATCCGCGCCGACGTGGAACGCCTCCAGGAACGCTGGAACGAGATCGAGGCCACCGCGGCGGAGACCAAGGGCAAGGCCGCCGGCGCGGCGGTGGCGCTCTACGAAGAGCCCGATGTGCTGGTCAAGGTGATCCGCGACCTGTTCAACGAGGACTTCTCCGAGCTGGTGGTTTCCGGTGACGATGCCTGGGCGACGATCAACGAGTACGTCGGTTCGGTGGCGCCGGAATTGATGACCAAGCTGACCCAGTACCAGGCGCCGGAGGGTCCGGACGGACAGACCGGGCCGGACGTGTTCGCCGTGCACCGCATCGACGAGCAGCTGGCCAAGGCGGTGGACCGCAAGGTCTGGCTGCCCTCGGGAGGAACCCTGGTCATCGATCGGACCGAGGCCATGACGGTCGTCGACGTCAACACCGGCAAGTTCACCGGGTCCGGGGGCAATCTCGAGGAGACGGTGACCAAGAACAACCTGGAGGCCGCCGAGGAGATCGTGCGGCAACTGCGGTTGCGTGACATCGGCGGCATCATCGTCATCGACTTCATCGACATGGTGCTGGAGTCCAACCGCGACCTGGTGCTGCGTCGGCTGACCGAGGCACTGGGCCGCGACCGCACCCGCCATCAGGTTTCGGAGGTGACGTCGCTGGGGTTGGTCCAGCTGACCCGCAAGCGGCTGGGCACCGGGCTGATCGAGGCGTTCTCGACGTCGTGTCAGCACTGTGCCGGTCGCGGCATCATGCTGCACGCCGACCCGGTCGACTCGGCCGCGCCGGGGCGCAGGTCCGAGCCGGGCAGCAGTAGCAGCCGCCGCAGCAAGCGATCGAAGAAGCCCAAGGTCGACGAGCCGGCAGTGGCCAAGGTTCCGGTGCACACCCCCGGCGACCACCCGATGTTCAAGGCGATGGCCGCGGCGACTGACCGTCAGGACGATGAGTCCGAAGACGGGGCGGATGTCGAGGCCACCGCGGAGTCGGCGGTCGGGGAGTCGCAGGTGGTAGTCGAGGTCGCGGCGCAGGTGGCCGGTGTGGCGCTCGAGGACGACAGCGCAGACAGCGACGCCGGCTATGACGGCGAGGACAGCGACGAAGACGCCTACGACGGCGAGGACAGCGACGTCGACGAGGACGCTGAGGATGACTCCGAGGATGACGACGACGAGGTCGATCTCGACGACGATGACGACGAAGACTTCGACGACGACCTGGACGTCACAGACGAGTCCGAGGAGTCCGAGGAGGACGAAGAATCCGAGGAGTTCGAGGAAGCCGACGTGCCGGCCGTGGTGAATGAACGTCCGCGGCGGCGACGTGCGGCGGCCCGCCCGGCCGGTCCGCCGATCTAATGCGGGGCCGGTTTGACCCTTTAGCCGCTGGTCACGTACCCTTGACCAGTTGTCGCCAGGCGGGAATAACCACAGCTCGGCGGACCGAACCCCAGACACTTGCGCAAGTCCCGATGGCGTGCGCGCCCGAGAAGCAGAGGTAGAAACCAACGATGGCGACGTACGCAATCGTCAAAACCGGCGGCAAGCAGTACAAGGTTGCCGTCGGTGACGTGCTTAAGGTCGAGAAGCTCGAGTCCGAGCCGGGATCGTCGGTCTCGCTGCCGGTCGCGCTGGTCGTGGACGGCACCACCGTCACCACCGACGCCGCCAAGCTGGCGAAGGTCGCGGTCACCGGTGAGATCCTCGAGCACACCAAGGGACCCAAGATCCGCATCCACAAGTTCAAGAACAAGACCGGCTACCACAAGCGGCAGGGTCACCGTCAGCAGCTGACCGTGCTCAAGGTCACCGGAATCAAGTAGGGAGCGAGCGACATGGCACACAAGAAGGGCGCTTCCAGCTCACGCAACGGGCGCGACTCCAACGCGCAGCGACTCGGTGTCAAGCGGTTCGGCGGTCAGGTCGTCAGGGCGGGCGAGATCCTGGTCCGCCAGCGCGGCACCCACTTCCACCCCGGCATCAACGTCGGACGCGGTGGCGACGACACCCTGTTCGCCACGGCACCCGGTGCGGTCGAGTTCGGTCTCAAGCGCGGCCGCAAGACCATTAACATCGTGCCTGTCGCCCGCGACTAGTCGCCGGCGTAACTGGGCGCCACCCGGCGCCGGATAGGTAGTAACGCCATGTCCCGGTTCGTCGACCGCGTCGTCATCCATATACGCGCGGGCGACGGGGGCAACGGCTGCGCGTCGATTCACCGGGAGAAGTTCAAACCGCTGGGCGGCCCGGACGGCGGTAACGGTGGTAGCGGCGGCAGTGTCGTGTTGGTCGTCGACCCCCAGGTGCACACCCTGTTGGACTTCCATTTCCGGCCGCACATCAACGCCGCCTCCGGCAAACAGGGTCAGGGCAGCAACAAAGAAGGTGCCTCCGGATCCGACCTGGAGATCAAGGTGCCGAACGGCACCGTCGTGCTCGACGAACACGGCCGACTGCTGGCCGATCTGGTGGGCTCGGGCGCCCGCTTCGAGGCCGCCGCGGGCGGGCGAGGGGGGCTGGGCAATGCGGCGCTGGTGTCGCGTGCCCGCAAAGCGCCCGGCTTCGCGCTGCTGGGTGAGAAGGGCGAGACCAGCGACCTCACGCTGGAACTCAAGACCGTTGCCGATGTCGGCCTGATCGGGTTTCCCTCGGCGGGCAAGTCGGCGCTGGTGTCGGTGATCTCGGCGGCCAAGCCGAAGATCGCCGACTACCCGTTCACCACGCTGGCGCCGAATCTGGGCGTGGTCTCCGCCGGGGACAACACCTTCACCGCCGCCGACGTACCCGGTCTGATCCCGGGCGCCTCGTCCGGACGCGGGCTGGGTCTGGACTTCCTGCGACACATCGAACGCTGCGCGGTGCTGGTGCACATAGTCGACTGTGCCACCGCTGAACCGGGCCGCGACCCCATCTCCGACATCGAGGCGATCGAGGCCGAACTGGCCGCCTACACCCCGACCATGCAGGGGGATTCGACGCTCGGCGATCTGGTCGATCGGCCGCGTGCGGTGGTGCTCAACAAAATCGACGTGCCGGAGGCGCGCGAGATGGCCGAGTTCGTCCGCGACGACATCGCGGCGCAGCGGGGCTGGCCGGTGTTCATGGTGTCGACGGTGAGTCGCGAAGGGTTGCGGCCGCTGATGTTTGCGCTCGCCGAGATGGTATCGGCGTATCGTGCGGCGCAGCCGGAGCCGGTAGCCCGACGGCCGGTGATCCGGCCGATACCCGCCGGGGAGACCGGGTTCGCCGTGGAGGCTGATGGCGAGGGCGGCTTCATCGTGCGTGGGTCGCGTCCCGAGCGCTGGGTGCATCAGACCAGCTTCGACAACGACGAAGCGGTCGGGTATTTAGGTGACCGACTGGCCCGACTCGGGGTCGAGGACGCGCTGCTGCGACTGGGGGCCAAGCCGGGCTGTGCGGTGACGATCGGGGAGATGACCTTCGATTGGGAGCCGGCTACACCGGCAGGGGTGGACATGCCGCTGTCCGGAAGAGGCACTGACATCCGGGTGGAGCGCAGCGACCGGGTCGGCGCCGCCGAACGCAAAGTCGCACGCAAGCAGCGTCGCGAGCACCCGGAGGACTCGTGAACGATGGTGCGCGCGAAGCGATTCGCACTGCGCGCAGCGTCGTGGTCAAGATCGGCACCACGGCACTAACCGCCGAGAACGGCATGTTCGACGCCACTCGGCTGGCCGGGCTCGCCGCGGCGATCGAGGACCGGATGAAGGCCGGCTCGGATGTCGTGATCGTGTCGTCCGGAGCCATCGCCGCCGGGCTGGAGCCGCTCGGGTTGTCCAAGCGTCCAACCGATCTGGCCACCAAACAGGCTGCCGCCAGTGTGGGCCAGGTGGCGTTAATCAATGCGTGGAGCGCCGCCTTCGGCCGATTCGGCCGGACCGTCGGGCAGGTGTTGGTCACCGCGCAGGACGTGTCGATGCGGGTATCGCACACCAATGCCGCTCGTACCCTGGACCGGTTGCGGGCGCTGCACGCGGTGGCGATCGTCAACGAGAACGACACTGTCGCCACCAACGAGATCCGGTTCGGTGACAATGACCGGCTCTCGGCGTTGGTGGCGCATCTGGTCGGCGCGGATGCGCTGGTGCTGCTCTCCGACATCGACGGGCTCTACGACGCCGACCCTCGCAAGGGGCCGGCCCGGCTGGTCCCCGAGGTGGCCGGTCCGGAAGACCTCACCGACGTGGTAGCCGGCGAGGGCAGTCATCTGGGCACCGGCGGCATGGTGTCGAAACTGTCGTCGGCCCTGCTGGCCGCCGACGCGGGGGTTCCGGTGTTGCTGGCCGCGGCCAGTGCGGCGGCCGCGGCTCTCTCTGACGCTTCGGTGGGCACCGTGTTCGCAGCCCGGCCACAACGGTTGTCGGCGCGCAAGTTCTGGGTGCGCCACGCCGCCGATGCGGCGGGTGCGTTGACGCTGGACGCCGGGGCGGTCGAAGCGGTATTGAAACGACGCCGCTCACTGTTGGCTGCGGGGATCACCGGGGTGTCGGGCAGGTTCCACGGCGGCGACGTGGTGGAACTGTGCGGCCCGGACTCTTCGGTGGTGGCCCGCGGTGTCGTCGGCTATGACGCGACGGAACTGGCCGCCATGGTCGGCCATTCCACCGCCGAGCTGGCGGCGGATGCCCGCCGCCCGGTGGTCCATGCCGATGACTTGGTTGCGTTGTAGGGCCCGCAGGGATGAGCACCGTATTCACCATCGACGGGGCGGGATGGAGCGGGTTTCTGCGGTTCATGTGCCGCGGTGCCGTGACCAAGGGCAAGACGATCAGACGCGTCGACTACCCCAACACCTACTTCGATGGTCTGCGTTACGTCCCTGCGGTCCGTGCAGTGGAACGAGGCGCGCAGGCCCTCGATGACATGCTGACCACCCACTTCAACGGCCGGCCCGATGCCGACGACGTGCTGGTCTTTTGCGTGAGCATGGGGGCGCAGGTTGCCTGCAAGTGGCTGCGCGAGCGCGGCCCGACCTCGACGGTCCCGGCAGCCAAGTTGTCGTTTCTGCTGCTGGCCAATCCTGAACAACCGTTCCACGGCATCTATGCGGCCGACCCCAAGCTGGTCAGATTCATGACGCTGCCCGACTACGGCGGCGTCGGCGTGCCGGAGAGCACACCGTTCGCGGTGACGGACCTGTGTCGCCAGTACGACGGCATGGCAGACTTCCCCAACCTGCCTGCCGCACAGGTCGACTCGCTGGCCGTCAAGAACGCGCTTCTGGGCCTGGTGGTCATCCACAACAATTACTTGAGGCTCGATATCAACAGCCCCGCCAACATCCGCATCAGCCGCGGCAACATCACCTATGTCTTGTCCCCGACGCGCGTACCCCCGGCCTGCGTCCTGGGAAGGCTGTGGCCCGCCCGGTTGAAAAGACGGCGCCAGCGGATCGAGAACTCCTATGACCGCTCGGCTTGGGACACGTCGGCGCGCGCTTGACGTCGCCGAGTATGGCGCTACTCCGGCAGCGGCTCCAAGTACAGTGCACCCCAGACTATTTCGGTCATCGCGGCGGTGAGTTCGGAGTCGTAGTCGACGTCCCGGCCCGGCAGATTCTGCTGGCAGGCCCGCTCGACCATCCAGGTCAGGGCACTGGCGGTGGCGGCGGCGGGTAGCGCGCGCCGAATCGAGCCGTCAGCCTGGCCGTCTTCGATGACCTGGACCACCCGGCCCGAGATCCCGGTCAGCAGCTCCCGGTAGGTGGCCGCCACCAGCGGGTCATAGCCGGCCATCTCGCTGAGTGCGATCAGCAGCGGTTGGTGTCGCCGATAGCTGGCGATGATCGCGGCCATTGCAGCGCGCACGTCGTCGGGGTCATGCCGCCAGGCCACGCCCCACCAGCGTTGCGCGCCGTCGGCGAGATCGCCGAACACCTGGCTCGCGAGTCGGCGCAGCAACTGGCCCTTGTCCTCGAAGTAGATGTAGAAGCTCGCCCGCGACATCCCAGCCTCGGTGGCGAGGCGGTCCACGCTGAGTTCGGTGAAACTGGCGCCCTCGCCCATCAGCCGCTCGGTGGCGTCGAGCAGGCGACGCTCGATCTCCCCGCGCCGCTCCTGTCGGCGGGCGGGGGGTTTGCGGGTCACCGATGCCACGCCGCACAGCCTAACCGTTTCCGTGACGCCTTGACTAGACATTATGTCTAGACTTATCGTCGGGGTACCTCGGCTGTGATCGGGGTCATATGCCGAGGAGGGCCCATGACAGCACCATCTGCCACGACTCGCAGCTACGACGCGGTCGACTTGTCCTCACGTGCGTTCTGGTCCACCACCGCTGCCGAGCGGGAACGCTCATATGCGGTGCTGCGGGCCGAGCGTCCGGTGAGCTGGCACCCGCCGGTCGAAGACGCCGTGCTGGACGATCCCGACGATCCGGGCTATTGGGCCGTCACCCGCCACGCCGACATCGTCACGGTGAGCCGCACCAACGAGGTCTTCTTGTCCGGCAAGGGCGTGCAGTTCGAGAACCTTCCCGCGGAGCTGCTGGAAACGACGCAGTCCTTCCTGGCGATGGACCCGCCCCGGCACACCACGCTGCGCAAGCTGGCGACCGCGGCGTTCACCCCTCGCCAGGTCCGGCGCATCGAGGGCTCGATCAAGGCGAGCGCCAAGGCCATCGTCGAAGAATTGAAGGCTGCGGGCAGCGGAGCCGACTTCGTCGAGTACTGCGCCAAGGAACTGCCGCTGCGGACGCTGTCGGACATGATGGGAATCCCCGGTTCTGAGCGGGCGCAGGTCGCCCACGCCGCAGACGCCATGGTCACGGCGAACGACCCGGTGTGTCTCGCCGGCCGCAACGCGATGGAGGTGATGTTCGAATGCATCGGTTATCTGCATCAGCTTGCCGGCACGTTGGCGGCGCAGCGTCGCGAGCAGCCCGGCGACGACTTGTTCAGCAGCCTGGTGAATGCCGAGGTCGATGGCGACCGACTCACCGACGCCGAGATTTCGGCGTATTTCGTGCTGCTGTGCGTTGCGGGTAACGACACCACCCGCCAGACCACCAGCCACGCCCTGCGGGCGCTCACCGACTTCGGTGAGCAACGAGCCTGGCTGCTGGAGGATTTCGACAACCGCATCGGCATGGCGGTGGAGGAGTTCATTCGCTATGCGACGCCGGTAATGACCTTCCGGCGCACCGCCGCAACCGATTACGAACTCGGCGGCCAGACTATCCGGGCCGGCGACAAGGTCGCGATGTTCTATGCGTCCGGCAACTGGGATGAGACGGTGTTCGACGACCCGGACCGGTTGGATCTGAGCCGCGACCCCAACCCGCACCTGGGCTTCGGCGGCGGCGGCCAGCACTACTGCCTGGGGACACATGTGGCGCGCGCCCAGCTGCGCGCCATGTTCACCGAGCTGCTCCGCGAGCTGCCGGGCATCGAGGCCGGCAACCCGGAGTACGTGGCGGGCAGCTTCATCCACGGTATCCGTGCCATGCCCTGCACGTTCTGAGTCGGGCTCATCCGGTCGACGCCGGCCCGAAGTGCCGGCCGGTGGCGTCCTTTCCGGCCGCGGTCAACACCACGACGGCGAGTAGCGTCGGCACCACGGTGACAATCAGGGCGAAGGGATAGCCGTGGGCGGCCGCCAGGTGCTCCTGGATCGGAAGGTTGAACGCCGCGAAGAGGTTGCCCAGCTGATAGGTCACGCCGGGATAGAAGCCGCGGATCGCATCCGGGGACATCTCGGTCAGGTGGGCCGGGATCACGCCCCAAGCACCCTGCACGCAGATCTGGATCAGAAATGAACCGAGGCACAGCATGCCCGCGCTGTGCGACAGTGCGAACAGCGGCACGATCGGCAGGCCCATCATCGCGGCCCAGATGATCGCGTAGCGTCGGCCCAATCGTTGCGACAGCGAGCCGAAGAACAGTCCGCCGATGATTCCGCCGATGTTGTAGATCACCGCGATCCACTTGGCCGTGACATGGGACAGGCCCGCGCCGTCGGTCGAAGTCAGAAATGTCGGGTAGATGTCGTGGGTACCGTGGCTCATCCAGTTGAACGCCGTCATCAGCAGCACCAGGTAGCAGAACCGGCGAATCACCCTGGCGTCGGTGAACACATCACGAATCCTGGTGCGGGTCAACCGCATCCGATCATGGGTGGCCTGCCACACCTCGGATTCGGTGACTCGGTAGCGGATGAGCAGGCTGACCATGGCCGGCAGGATGGAAAGCCCGAACAGCCAGCGCCAGGACAGCCCCAGCCAGTCGTTCACCAGCAGTGAAGCCAGGGTGGCGGCCAGATAGCCGAACAGGTAGCCCTCCTGCAGCAGCCCGGAGAAGAAGCCGCGGCGCTCCGGCGGGATCTTCTCCATCGCCAGCGCGGCGCCCAGCCCCCATTCGCCGCCCATCCCGATCCCGTACAGCAGGCGCAGGATCACCAACACGGTGAAGTTGGGCGCGAACGCGCACAAGAACCCCACCGCCGAGTAGAAGATCACGTCGACCATCAGCGGTATTCGCCGGCCGACCCGGTCGGCCCACAGGCCGAAAAGCAGCGCGCCCACCGGGCGCATCACCAGGGTGGCGGTGGTCAGAAACGCGACCTCGGTCTTGGTGTGGCCGAAGGTCTTGGCGATGTCGGCGTAGACGAATACCACGATGAAGTAGTCGAAAGCATCCATCGACCAGCCCAGGACTGCGGCCAGGAACGAGTTGCGCTGGTCGGGAGTGAGCCGCTGCTTTGTCACCCGAGCATCGTGCCCTATTTGCCGGGATCGATCGGGCAACTATTGGGATCTATCGGGCCGAAATCACACCGGCCAATTCGGAAGCCAGCAGCGCCAGCACCGCCGAACAGCCGCCGTCGATCTTCACGGCGGCCAGCCCGTCGCCGCGGGTGACGCCACGGTTGACGATCGCGACCGGGATACCTCGCGCCGCGGCGTGCCGCACGAATCGATAGCCGGAGAACACCGTCAGCGAAGAGCCCGCCACCAACAATGCGTCGGCGTCATCGACCACCGAATACGCCCGGACAACACGGTCTTTGGGGACGCTCTCACCGAAGTAGACGATATCGGGCTTGAGCATGCCACCGCATTGGTCGCAGTCGACGAAGCGGAAGGAGGCGGTCTCGGCGACTGCGGCGTCGGCGTCGGGCGCCACGGCGATCCCACCGAGACTTTCCGCCCGGTCGATGAACCCGGGGTTGAGTTTCTCCAGCTGCTCGGCCAACGACGCACGGCTCAAAGAGTTCCCGCACGCCAGGCACACCACCGCCGCGTAGCTGCCGTGTAAATCGACGACGCGGTGACTTCCGGCCTTGGTGTGCAGCAGGTCGACGTTCTGGGTGATCACCGCGTTGACCACCCCGGCTTCTTCCAGCGCGGCCAGCGCCAAGTGCCCGCCGTTGGGCGCGGTGCCGGCCATGTGACGCCAGCCGACGTGGTTGCGGGCCCAGTACCGTTGGCGAAAGACCGGATCGCCGGTGAACTGGGCGATCGTCATCGGATTGCTCGGCGGGGAATCCGGGCCGCGATAGTCCGGGATGCCCGAATCGGTGGAGACACCGGCACCGGTGAGCACCGCGACCCGCCGGCCCGCCAGCAGCCTCAGCAGGTCGCAGACCGTTGGCTCGGCACCGCTCATCCGCTCAGCGTAGGCACTGCTCGGCGGTCGAGCGTTCGGCAGCCATATTGCGGCACATCATCTCCAGCGCCGCGTCGCCCAGGCCGGCGTCGATGTGGGCGACGGCATCGACCGGTATCACCACCGGAAGGTGCCGGACGTATGCGTCCAGTGCAGTGTAGAGAATGCACTGCTCGGTGACCTGCCCGGTCAGGATCAACCGCCGGGTGCCGAGTCGGCCGAGGAGGTACTCCAGGGGTGTGGCATAGAACGCGCTGTGCCGGACCTTGGTCATCAGTCGATCCCCTGCTTTGGGCACCAGGGGACACACCAGGTCCGGCCGGGCGCCGTCCAGTGCTGAGGCGATGATGTCGGCGAATCCGGCGGTGAAATCGCCGTAGTTGTCGTTGACGTAGACCAGATCGACCTCCTCGCGAGCGCGACTGCGTTCGACCAGGTCGGCCAGCGGTTCGACGATCTTGGCGACGTTGTCGGCCAGTTGTCCCGCGTCGGGATGCCGGTAGGCGTTGAGCATGTCGACGACTATCACCGCGGTGTCGGTCATGGCCCTGGTGATACCCGAAAGCTGCACGTTGACACCGTCCGGGCAACAATGGGAGGCCATGGACCTTTCTGGGGACTTCTACAGCGCCTACCGGCATGGTTTCGCGCGGGTTGCCGCCTGTACGCACCGCACGACACTCGCCGACCCGGCCGCCAACGCCGAGTCGGTGCTGCGATTGGCGCACGACTGCCACGACGACGGCGTCGCGCTGGCCGTCTTTCCCGAGCTCACGCTGTCGGGATACTCCATCGACGACATCGTGCAGCAGGACAGCCTGCTCGCCGCCGTCGAGGCCGCGCTCCTCGACGTGGTGGCGTCGTCGGCGGAGCTCTTGCCGGTGTTGCTGGTGGGGGCGCCGCTGCGCTATGCACATCGCGTCTACAACACTGCCGTCGTGATCCACCGCGGACGCATCCTCGGGGTGGCGCCGAAGTCCTACCTGCCCACCTACCGGGAGTTCTACGAGGGCCGCCAGTTGGCCGCCGGCGCCGACGAGCGCGGAACGATCCGGCTGGGCGGCACCGAGGTGCCGTTCGGGCCGGACCTGCTGTTCGCCGCGACCGACCTGCCCGGGTTCGTGCTGCACGCCGAGGTGTGCGAGGACATGTTCGTGCCGGTGCCCCCAAGCGCCCAGGCGGCCCTGGCCGGCGCCACCGTGCTGGCCAACCTGTCCGGCAGTCCTATCACCGTCGGGCGCGCCGAAGACCGCTGCCTGTTCGCCCGGTCGGCGTCGGCGCGATGCCTGGCCGCTTACGTCTATGCCGCCGCCGGGGAGGGGGAGTCGACCACCGACCTGGCCTGGGACGGCCAGACCATGATCTGGGAGAACGGCACGCTGCTCGACGACAGTGAGCGCTTTCCCAGCGGTGCGCGCCGGTCGATCGCCGACGTCGACCTCGGGTTGCTGCGCTCGGAACGGCTGCGGATGGGCACGTTCGACGACAACCGCCGCCATCACCGGGACACGGTGGCCGCTTTCCGACGGGTGGAGTTCCTGCTGGACCCGCCGGCCGGGGACATCGGACTGCGACGCACCGTAGAGCGGTTTCCGTTCGTACCGTCGAATCCGCAGCGACTGCAACAGGATTGCTACGAGGCCTACAACATTCAGGTATCCGGCCTGGAGCAGCGGCTGCGCGCCCTGGACTACCCCAAGGTGGTGCTGGGGGTGTCGGGCGGGCTGGATTCGACCCACGCCCTGATCGTCGCCGCACGGGCCATGGACCGGGAGAACCGGCCGCGCAGTGACATCTTGGCGTTCACCATGCCCGGCTTCGCCACCGGTGAGCGCACCAAGGCCAACGCGGCCGCGCTGAGCAGGGCGCTGGGGGTGACGTTCGCCGAAATCGACATCCGCGACACCGCGAAGCTGATGCTGACCGAGCTGGAGCACCCGTTCGCCCGCGGTGAAGCGGTCTACGACGTCACCTTCGAGAACGTACAGGCCGGCCTGCGCACCGACTACCTGTTCCGGATCGCCAACCAGCGCGGCGGCATCGTGCTGGGCACCGGTGACCTGTCGGAGTTGGCGCTGGGCTGGTCCACCTACGGGGTGGGCGATCAGATGTCGCACTACAACGTCAACGGCGGCGTGCCTAAAACCCTGATCCAGCACCTGATCCGCTGGGTGATCAACTCCGGTGAGTTCGACGCCGACGTGTGCGCGGTACTGGCCTCGGTGCTCAACACCGAGATCAGCCCGGAGCTGGTCCCCGCCGGTGAAGGCGAGGAGATTCAGCGCAGCGAGGACAAGGTGGGTCCGTACTCGCTACAGGACTTCGCGCTGTTTCAGGCGCTGCGCTACGGATTCTCGCCGGCCAAGACCGCGTTCCTGGCCTGGCACGCCTGGCATGACGTCGAGGCGGGGTCCTGGCCGCCCGGGTATCCGGCCGACAAACGACTGGCCTATTCGCTGGCCGACATCCGACACTGGCTGAAAGTTTTTGCGCAGCGGTTCTATTCGTTCAGCCAATTCAAGCGTTCGGCACTGCCCAACGGGCCGAAGGTGTCCCACGGCGGTTCACTGTCGCCGCGGGGGGACTGGCGGGCTCCGTCGGACATGTCGGCGCGGATCTGGCTCGACGAGATCGAACGCGAGATTCCGCAGGGGTAGGGAGGAGCACCGACGATGGCCGAAATTCGGAGGTTTCCGTTGTCACCGGCGTTGCAACGGGCCATGACATTGCTCAGCGACCCGCCGTCGGATCCGCGGGTGAGTCGGGGCTACCTCGACCTGCTCGACGGGGAAGGGGACGTTGTCTCCCAGCAGAACGCCGGTGCTGTCCAGCGGCTGTGGGCCTCGTCGTTCGGGTCGATGTTCTACGACAACGCCCAGGGGCTGGCGCGGCGGCTGCTCGAAGCCTGGCAGCATCCGATCGACTGGCTGGACATTCCGGACGGCGGGGTGGCGTTGGATGTCGGCTGCGGCCCGGGCAGCATCACCGCCTCGCTGGCCCGCGCCGTCGGCGCCGACGGTTTGGCGTTGGGCGTCGACGTCTCCGAGCCGATGCTGGCCCGGGCGGTACGGGTGCAGGCCGGCTCACAAGCCGGCTTCTTGCGCGCTGATGCACAGCGACTGCCACTGCGCGACAACACCGTTGATGCTGTCACCTCGATCGCGGTCTTGCAGCTGATCCCCGACCCGGTGGCGGCGCTGGGTGAGATGGCACGGGTGCTCAAGCCCGGTGGGCGGATCGCGCTGATGGTGCCCACCGTCGGCTTGGCCTCGCGGATGTGGCAGCTGCCGTTGAAAGCCGGGGTACGGGTGTTCGGCGACGACGAGATCGCCGACACCCTCGAAGGGCACGGCTTCACCAGCGTGCGGGCCAAGAGTTTCGGGTCCATCCAGTGGGTGCGGGGCAAACGGGCGTGAGCGTGACAAGGTAGGAGCCATGCCCACCGTCCTGATCGAGGTTCGCCGCCGCTACACCCAAGCCGAGGAAGTCGCGATCATCGACGCCGTGCACGGGGCGCTGGTGACGGCCTTCCAGGTCCCGGCCGAGGACAAGAACGTCCGGCTGATCGCCCATGAACCGCACCGGTTCGCGGTCCCGGAGCATTTGGCGCAACCGGAGAACCGCACCCTGGTCTCCATCGACTGCTTCACCGGCCGGTCCCTGGAAGCCAAGCGGGCACTTTACGCCGGGATCGTCGAAAACCTGGCGGCGCTTGGCATTCCACGCGACCACGTGATGATCACCCTGCATGAGATAGATCGCGAGAATTGGGGAATCCGTGGCGGACAGGCCGCATCCGATGTCGACCTGGGATTCAATGTGCGGGTATGAGCCGGTAAGGCACTGAACCGTGCGGGCGCGCCAATCCAGACAGCCGGGAGATCCATGCCATGACAATCACGATGTGGCAAGAGTTCGCCGACTGCTGAAGACCTGCCTCAGGCCTCGAAAGCGGTGCTCAACGCCGCGCTGATCGCCTCGACATCCGGGGCGCAATCGCCGGCTCCGGGCACCAGCGTCGCCAGCGCCCCCGCGACACAGGCGCGGCGCAACGCGTATTCAATACCGTCGGCCCAACCGGCGGCCAGCACTCCGGCGAACACGTCCCCGGCCCCGGAGGTGTCCACCGGCTCGACTCTGGGCGTCGGTACGTCGACCGAGCCGTCGACGCCGGTGTAACGCGCCCCGCGCGCGCCCAGCGTGACCACCCGGTGCGGCACCCGGTGGTCGAACTGCGCTGATTCCGTCTCGTTGACCACTGCCACGTCCATCAGTCCGGCCAGCTCGCTCAAGTCACCACCGACCGGGGAGACGTTGACGATCACCGTCGCTCCGCCCGCGCGAGCCAGTCGAGCGGCCGCGGTGGCCGTGGCGAGTGGAATCTCCAACTGCAGCAGCAGCACGTCCGATCCGGCGATCATGCCGCCGGGGTCGGAATCCAAAGTCAGCGCCGCGTTGGCCCCCGGCGCCACCACGATGGTGTTCTCCCCGGCCGGGCCCACGGTGATGACTGCCGCTCCGCTGGGCCCCGGCACCGTCGTCAACCCGTCGGTGCCGACATCGTTGGCTTGCAGGTGCCGACGCAACCGCACGCCCGCGTCGTCGTCGCCCACCGCACCGACGAACGAGACGTTCGCACCGGCCCGTGCGGCCGCGACTGCTTGGTTGGCGCCCTTGCCGCCGCAGTGCGTGCCCGGTTGCGAGCTGAGGACCGTCTCGCCCGGAGCGGGCAGCGCAGCCACCGTGAACACGGTATCCAGGTTCACACTGCCCACTACGCACACCCGCGTCGCCATGCTGCCAGCTTCCCATTCGCGACCGTGGGACGCCCGAGATCCCCTATCGTGGGGAACCGTCCGCTAAGCGGGGAAGGGAGCGGCAGAGTGGACTCGGCACCGTCGACAGTGACCACGGCGAGCGATGAACGACGGCGCCTGCGGTTGCCGTCGCGGATCAGCATTCAAACCAAGCTGATGCTGATCTTGCTGGTGACCAGCGTCGTCTCGGTGGCCGTGGTGGGATTCGTCGAGTTCCAGTACGGCGCAGCCGAATTGCAGCGTTCGGTGTCCAGTAAACTGGTGCAGGCGCGCGAGGCGCAGCGCCGGGCGGTGACCACCTTGTTCACCGAGATGACGAATTCCCTGGTCGTTTTCAGCGGGGAAGCGACGGCGGCCAACGCGCTCAAGGCATTCACCGCTGGGTTCGACGAACTGGGCAGTGCCACAGTCACTCCAGAACAGCAGCGGGCCATCGTGAGTTACTACCGGGACCAGTTCGTCGGCGCGCTGGGCGAGCGGACCGGAGAGGAGGCCGACATCGCCGCGTTGATGCCGACATCGACCGCGCAGCGCTACCTGCAGGCCCACTACACCGCCGGCTTCGCCGACGACGCGAAGAAGCCGGGCGACGCCGGTGACGGCAGTGCATGGTCGGCGGCAAACGCGCAGTTCGACACTTTCTTCGCCGAGATCGTCAAACGCAACGAGTACGAGGACGCGCTGTTGCTCGACACCCGGGGCAACGTGGTCTACAGCACTAACAAGGGCGTGGATCTGGGCACCAACGTGTTGACCGGCCCCTACCGCGAATCCACGCTGCGCGACGCCTACCGCAAGGCACTGGCGTCCAACGCGGTCAACTTCGTGTGGATCACCGACTACCAGCCGTATCAGCCCAACCTGGACGCCCCCACCGCCTGGCTGGTGTCGCCGGTCGGCAACAAGGGCACGGTCGAGGGTGTGATGGCTTTGCCGCTGCCCAGCGCGAAGGTCAACCGGATCATGACCGCCAACCGCAACTGGAAGGCGGCCGGGCTGGGACACACCACCGAGACCTATCTCGCCGGACCGGACGAGCTGATGCGCTCCGACTCGCGACTGTTCTTGGAGGAACCGGAGGAGTACCGCCGCGAAGCGGTGGCGGCCGGGACCGCGGCGGCGACGGTGGAACGGGCACTGAAACTGGGGACCACCACGCTGGTGCAGCCGGTGAGCTCTCCGGGCCTGCATGCCGCGCAACGGGGCCAGACCGGCACGCTGAACACCGGATACGACTATCTCGGCAACCGTGAGCTGACGGCGTACGCGCCGCTGACCGTACCCAATTCGGACCTGCAGTGGTCGATCCTGGCGACCCGGGACTACTCGGACGCCTACGCCGGGGTCACCTCGTTCAGCAAGAGGGTGGTGCTGGCCACCACCGCCGTCATCTTCGCCATCTGCGTGCTGGCGATGCTGCTCGCCCGGCTGTTCCTGCGACCGATCCGGCGGCTGCAGAACGCAGCCCAGCGGATCAGCGCCGGCGACTACAGCGCCGCGGTATCGACCCGGGCGGCCGATGAGATCGGCGATCTCACCAGGGCGTTCAACGACATGAGCCGCAGCCTGCGGACGAAGGAGCAGTTGCTCAACGAGCAGCGCAAGCAGAACGACGAGTTGCTCCTGTCGCTGATGCCCGAGTCGGTGGTGCGGCGTTACCGCGAGGGTGAACAAGCCATCGCGCAGGAGCATCACAACGTCAGCGTGGTCTACGCCGAACTGCATGGGATCGACGAATTGTCATCCGAGGTCTCCGCGAGCGAACTGGTGACGATGGTGGACGACCTGGTCCGGCAGTTCGACGCGGCGGCCGACGTCGTCGGCGTCGAACGAATCCGCACCATGTACAACGGTTATCTCGCCGGGTGCGGCCTGACCACCCCGCGGTTGGACGGCGTGCACCGTATCGTCGAGTTCGCGTGCGAGATGCAGCGCATCGTCGATCGATTCGACGTCAAAACCGGTCACCGGCTGAGCCTGTGGGCCGGCGTCAACACCGGGTCGGTCGTCAGCGGTCTGGTGGGCCGGTCGGGCGTCACCTACGACCTGTGGGGTTCGGCCGTCAACCTCGCCTATCAGTTGCGCAGGACCACATCCGAACCCGGCATCTACGTCACCGCGGTGGTGCGCGAGATGCTGGGCGACGGCGCGGACTTCGTCCCGGCCGGCACCGTGATGATCGGGGAAGCCGAGCAGCAGACCTGGCGATTGTCGGAGAAGCCGTGAACATCTTCGGGTCGTGGTTCTACTGGGCGGTCGGTGTCGCGGTCGGGTTGCCCGCGGGCCTGATCCTGCTCACCGAATGGCATGTGGGGCTGGCGCGCCGCGGCAGCTACCTGGCCCGGCCGGTAGCGCTGATCCGGAATTACCTGTTGCCGCTGGGCGCGTTGCTGGCACTGCTGGTGCCGGTGGCCGGAATATCCGCCCACGACCCGACCGTGCGGGTCACCTACACCGTGTTCGGCTTCATGATGCTGGTGTTGCTGCTGTCCGGGCTCGACGTCACGTTCTTCCAGAGCGCCCCGAAAGGTTCCTGGCGCGGTCGCATCCCGACCATTTTCATCGACGTCGCCCGATTCCTGCTGATCGGTGTCGGGCTGGCGCTGATCCTGTCCTACGTTTGGGGCGCCAAGATCGGCGGACTGTTCACCGCGCTGGGCGTGACGTCGGTGGTCATCGGCTTGATGCTGCAGAATTCGGTCGGTCAGATCGTTTCGGGTCTGTTCATGCTGTTCGAGCAGCCGTTCCGGATCGGGGACTGGCTGTCCACTCCCACCGCGCGCGGCCGGGTAGTCGAGGTGAATTGGCGTGCGGTGCACATCAGCACCTCGGGAGGGCTGCAGGTCACGCCGAACTCGGTGCTGGCCGGAACTTCGTTCACCAACATCAGCCGAGCCGGCGGTGTGCACCAGGTGTCGGTCACGACCACCTTCGCCGTCGCCGACCCGCCCGACCGGGTGTGCGCGTTGCTGTCGCGGGTTGCCGCGGCACTGCCGCTGCGAACGACCGGGGAAGCGCCCGGTTCGGTGGCATTGGGCGGTGGCGAATACCGGACCACCATCGCGCTCGACTCCCCGGGCGACGATGGTGCGGCGCAGGCCACCTTCCTGCGGTGGCTCTGGTATGCCTCCCGGCGGGAAGGCCTGCACCTTGACGACGCCGACGACGACTTCTCGACACCGCAGCGGGTGGCCGAGGCGCTGCGAACGGTGGTCGCACCCGCCCTGCGGCTGACCGACGCCGACCAGCAGGCCCTGGCCCCGTACGCCACGGTGGTCCGCTACGGCACGGACGAAATACTGGAGCCGGCCGGCCAAGTGCCGACCGCGATGACCTTCCTCACCGAGGGCAGCGTTCGGATCACCTGCGAGGATCCGGCCGTATCGGATGCGACGTTGCGGCACGGGGCGTTTCTCGGCGTCACCACGCTGACCCGACAATCCAGTCAGTTCGACGCCCGCGCGCTGGATGAGGTCACCGCGGTGGTGATCGACCGTGAACACATCGAAGACCTGGTGATGGCCAAACCCCTGCTGCTGCAGGAGCTGGGCCGGGTCATCGACCAGCGGCGCGCGGTGTCGGTCGAAGCGCGTCGCCGTCATCCTGACAGCGGCGGGGCCGTTTCGCCGGATCCGACGCTCGCCGATACGCTGGGGCGATGAGCGTCCCCGTGCTTCCCGACCTGCGCCAAGAGGTCCACGACGCGGCCCGCCGAGCCAGGGTCGCCTCCCGCGCGCTGACGTCGTTGTCCACCGTGGCCAAAAACAGTGCGCTGAACGCGGCGGCCGACGCGTTGCTGGTCCATACCGACGACATCCTGGCCGCCAACGCCGAAGACCTGGCCGCCGCCCGGGCCGCCGGCACCCCCGAGGCCATGCTGGACCGGCTGGCACTGAACCCCCAGCGGGTCGAAGGGATCGCCGCGGGACTGCGCCAGGTGGCGGGGTTGCCCGATCCGGTGGGCGAGGTGCTGCGCGGCTACACCCTGCCCAACGGTCTGCAGCTGCGCCAGCAGCGGGTTCCGCTGGGCGTGGTGGGCATGGTCTACGAGGGCCGGCCCAACGTCACCGTGGACGCGTTCGGGCTGACGCTGAAGTCCGGCAACGCCGCGCTGCTGCGCGGCAGTTCGTCGGCGGCGCACTCGAACCGTGCCCTGGTCGACGTCCTGCGGGGTGCCTTGGCCGAGGAGGATCTGCCCGCCGACGCCGTGCAACTGCTCTCAGCGGTCGACCGCGTCACCGTCACCCACCTGATCCAGGCCCGCGGACTGGTCGACGTGGTGATTCCGCGCGGCGGGGCCGGGCTGATCGAGGCGGTGGTGCGCGACGCGCTGGTGCCGACCATCGAGACCGGTGTCGGCAACTGCCACGTCTACGTCCATGAGGCCGCCGACCTCGCCGTCGCCGAACAGGTGCTACTGAACTCCAAGATCCGCCGGCCCAGCGTCTGCAACGCTGCCGAGACACTGTTGATCGACAAGGCGATCGCCGCGTCCGCCTTGCCGCGGCTGGTGGATGCGTTGACTGCGGCCGGGGTCACCGTGCACGGGGACGCCGACGACGCCGCGGCAGAGGACGATCTTCGCCGCGAGTACCTGGCGATGGACATCGCGTGCGCGGTGGTCGACGGGCTCGAGGACGCCATCGACCACATCAACGAATACGGCACCGGCCACACCGAGGCCATCGTCACCACCAACATGGCCGCCGCCCAGCGGTTCAGCGAGCAGGTTGATGCCGCCGCGGTCATGGTCAACGCCTCCACGGCGTTCACCGACGGCGAGCAGTTCGGCTTCGGCGCCGAGATCGGCATCTCCACCCAGAAACTGCACGCCCGCGGTCCGATGGGGTTGCCGGAGCTGACGTCGACCAAATGGATCGTGTGGGGTGACGGCCACACCCGTCCCGTCTAAGGAGCCGTAGCTCGCATGGAAAAGCCCGCCATTCCCGCCACCCCGGCCCGGCACGCCTCGTTGTTCGCCGATATCGACGACGTCGGCCGCCGGCTGGCCGAGACCGGCTACCTGGCCGATACCGCCACCACCACCGCGGTGTTCCTGGCCGACCGGCTGGGCAAACCCCTGCTGGTGGAGGGACCGGCCGGTGTCGGAAAGACCGAATTGGCCCGCGCCGTGGCCACTGCCACCGGTGCCGGCCTGGTGCGGCTGCAGTGCTACGAGGGCGTCGACGAGGCCCGAGCGCTCTACGAGTGGAACCACGCCAAGCAGATACTCCGTATTCAGTCCGGCAACAATGCCGGTCCGGGCGGTGACTGGGACGCCACCAAGATGGATGTGTTCTCCGAGGAGTTCTTGCTGTCGCGGCCGCTGCTGACCGCGATCCGGCGCAGCGATCCCACGGTGCTGCTGGTAGATGAGACGGACAAGGCCGATATCGAGATCGAGGGCCTGCTGCTGGAGGTGCTCAGCGACTTCGCGGTCACCGTCCCGGAACTGGGTACTATCACCGCCACGCGGACGCCGTTCACGCTGTTGACCTCCAACGCGACCCGGGAGCTGTCCGAGGCGCTCAAGCGCCGCTGCCTGTTCCTGCACATCGACTTCCCCGATCCGGACCTGGAACGGCGCATCCTGCTGTCCCGCGTACCCGAGTTGCCGGAACGCCTTGCCGCCGAGCTCGTGCGCATCATCGGCGTGCTGCGCGGCATGCAGCTCAAGAAGCTGCCCTCGGTGGCCGAGACCATCGACTGGGGCCGCACCATACTGGCCCTGGGTATGGACACCATCGACGACGCCACCGTCGCCGCCACTCTCGGGGTGATTCTCAAGCACCAGTCCGATCAGGTCCGGGCGTCCGGAGAACTGCGACTGAACTGATGGTGCAGTAGATGGTTCGCCGCATGCGCCCACCGCAGCCGCTGGCCCCGCACGGAATTCCGGGGCACCTGGTGGGGTTCGTGGAAGCGTTACGAGGCCAGGGGATTTCGGTGGGGCCTTCGGAGACCGTCGACGCCGGGCGGGTGCTGGGTGCGATCGGCCTAGGTGACCGGGAGGTGTTGCGCGAGGGGCTGGCGTGCGCGGTGCTGCGCCGGCCCGATCATCGCGACACCTACGACGCCATGTTCGACCTGTGGTTCCCCGCCGCACTGGGCGGGCGCACCGTGATCGTCGATGGAGACGCGTCTGACCCTTCGGCCGACGACGCACCGTTGGCGGAGGACGCCGAGGCGATGCGGGAGATGCTGGTCGATCTGTTGACCGCCAATCCTGATCTGGCCGATACCGACGCCCGGTTGTCGGCGATGATCGCGGCGATCGTCGGGGCCTACGGGCAATACCGCTCCAGCCGCGGCCCGTCCTACTCTGCTTACCAGGCGCTCAAGGCGCTCGCGCTGGACGAATTGGAGGGAAGGCTGCTGGCCGGGCTGCTCGCCCCCTACGGAGACGAGCCCAGTCCGACTCAAGAGCAGATCGCCAAAGCTATTGCGGCGCAGCGGATCGCCCAGCTGCGTAAGCTCGTCGACGCTGAGACCAAGCGGCGCACCGCGGAACAGCTGGGTCGCGAGCACGTGCAGATGTACGGCATTCCGCAATTGAGCGAGAACGTCGAATTCCTGCGTGCCTCCGGTGAACAGCTGCGCCAGATGCGCCGGGTGGTGGCGCCGCTGGCTCGCACCCTGGCCACCCGGCTGGCCGCCCGACGGCGGCGCTCCCGCGCCGGCACCATCGACCTGCGCAAGACGCTGCGCCGCTCGATGTCCACCGGCGGTGTGCCGATCGACGTGGTGCTGCGCAAGCCGCGGCCCGCCCGGCCCGAACTGGTGGTGTTGTGCGATGTGTCCGGGTCGGTAGCCGGGTTCAGCCACTTTACCCTGCTGCTGGTACACGCACTGCGCCAACAGTTTTCCCGAGTCCGCGTGTTTGCGTTCATCGATACGACCGATGAGGTGACGCATCTGTTCGGGCCGGATGCCGACCTGGCGGTGGCCATTCAGCGGATCACCCGGGAGTCGGGGGTCTACACCCGCGACGGCCACTCCGACTACGGCAACGCCTTCGTATCGTTCGTGGAGAAGTACCCGAGTGTGGTGTCGCCGCGCAGCGCGCTGCTGGTGCTCGGCGACGGGCGCACCAACTACCGCGATCCGGGGGCGGACGTGCTGGCGCATCTGGTGACCGCGAGCCGCCATGCGCATTGGCTCAACCCCGAACCCCGACCCCTTTGGGGCAGTGGCGATTCCGCGGCGCCGCGGTACTCCGATGTCATCGCCATGCACGAATGCCGATCGGCCAAGCAATTGGCCGCGGTGATCGACCAGCTGCTACCGGTCTGACCCCAAGCGCCGAGCGTGCGTGTTGGCGCGGCGACACACCCGGCGGGCCGAACTGTGCACACCCGCCTCACCTCACTGTTCCCACCCGCCCCAAGGCGAGTAAGAAAGCGGTCTTTTCCCGAAAAACTAGGGTAGTTCATTACTCTATGAACCCCGTCGAGCATCGAAATAGCCTAAGGCGTCTTAGCGAGCTTTAAGCATCTCGTTGTTCACGGGGAGGTTGTGTGATGGCTGACAGGAACCGCACCACGAAGCGGAACTCCACACGTAAGGGCAAGGTGCGGCGCAGTAGGCGCGTCGCCGGTGCCGGTGCGGCGGTCAGTGCGTTCCTGGCCTTCGGGCTGACGCCGTTGGCGTTCACGCCGCCGGCTCAAGCCGACGACTTCGGGCTGGACGACCTCTTCGACCCTTCGACGTGGGCGTTGCCGTACGACAGCGTCGACTGGGGTTCCTTCGTCGACCCGGTGGCCTGGTCATCGCTGTTCGACGCCGCGGCTTTCGACGCCACGGCCTTTGACGCCACCGCCGCGGGAACTGCCGCCGCCGACCCGTTCGGACTGGACGCTGCGTTCAACTCGTTCATGAGCGACGCCAATTCCTGGGTGAGCACCAACTGGATCGGCACCCAGTTCGGCGACTGGGTCGACACCAACCTGATCAACCCGCTGGGCGCGGCATGGGCATCCGCGGACAGCTGCGGGTTCGTCTGCAACGGCCTCGCTGGCACGGCCGCCGACCCGGATGGTCAGGACGGCGGCTGGCTGTTCGGCAACGGTGGCGCGGGTTTTAGCTATAGCGCCGGTGACGGCTTCCACGATGGTGGCGCCGGTGGTGACGCCAACATGTGGGGTGACGGCGGCGCCGGCGGTTCCGGCTCCGACGGCGGCGCGGGCGGCGACGGCGGTGCCGGCGGAATGTTCTCAGGTAATGGTGGGGACGGCGGTGCGGGTGGTGACGGTGTGACCGGTTCGGCGCATGTCGACGGTGGTGCCGGTGGGACCGGCGGCAACGCCGGACAGTTCTCCGCCTTCGCTCACGGTGGCGCGGGTGGCGCCGGTGGCGACGGCGCGACCGGTCAGACCGGCGCGGACGGCAGTTTCGTCACGGGCGATGGCAACGGCGGTGACGGCAGCGACGGCGGCAACGGTGGGGCCGGCGGCAACGGTGGTTCCGGTGGGTTCCTGTTTGGAACCGGGGGCGCGGCCGGGGACGGCGGTGCGAACGGCGCCGGCGGTAACGGCGGTGACGGCGCCGACGGTGTTATCGGGCACCTCAACGCCGGTAACGCCGGTGGCGGCGGCGACGCCGGCACGGCGGGCGGTGCAGGCACCGCTGGCGCCGGCAGCACCATCTTCGGCACGGCGGGGGCTGCGGGTCATGCGGGTACCGCGACCACTGTCTCCGGGAACGGCGGCGACGGCGGCAACGGCCTTGCCAGCACCAACCCGAACGTGGCCGGCGGCAACGGCGGCAAGGGCGGCGCAGGCGGGGCCACCGGAAACGGCGGAAACGGCGGCACCGGCGGCGACGGCGCGGCTGGCGTGGCCAGCGTCGGCAGCAACGGTGGCGCCGGCGGCACCGGTGGTGCCGGCGGCTCAGAGGCGGGCAACGGTGGTAACGGCGGTGCCGGTGGTGTCGGCGGTGCCGGCGCCAACGGTGCTCAGGGCTCCGTTGGCACCACCGGTGTGTCCGGGGTCAACAATGGCGCTGGCGGTAACGGTGGTAGCGGCGGGGCCGGGTTCGACGGCGGCGCCGGTGGCGCCGGCGGTAATGGTGGCCAGGCCCAGGCCGCCGGCTACAGCGACGGCCTCAACGGGGACGGCGGTGACGGTGGTGCCGGCGGTAACGCGGGCGCGGCCGGCAACGGCGGTGACGGCGCGGCCGGGGTTTGGGGTGTCAACGGCCAGTACGGCGACGGCTCGGGCGGTCACGGCGGTAACGCCGGCACTCCGGGCACCGTCGCCGGTAACGGCGGCCAAGGTGGCGCGGCCGGGACCGGCGGCATCGACGGCAGTGCCGGCAACGATGGCGCCGACGGCGGCGTGCCGACACCGGGCCTGGCGCACGGTGGTGCCGGTGGTGCGGGTGCCGCAGGTAACGCTGCGCATCTCGCTGGCGGCGATGGCGGTGACGGCGGCACCGGTGGGACCTACGGTAACGGCGGCACCGGCGGCGAGGGCGGTGACGGTTTCCAGGGTGTGACCGGTGGGGTCTTCTCCAATGGCAACGGCATGGACGGCGGCACGGGCGGCACCGGCGGTGACGGCGGTCACGGTGGTTTGGCCGGCACCCTGGCCGGTTCCGGCGGCCACGGCGGCGGCGGCGGTGATGGTGGTGCCGGTGGTACCGGTGGTACGGGCGCCAACGGGGAGCCCGGTACCGGGGATGACGGCGGTAACGGCGGCAACGGCGGGATCGGCGGTGCCGGCGGACACGGTGGTGATGGCGGCGGCGTTCCAGTCACGAACACCACCGGCGGGCTGGGTATCGGCGGCGACGGCGGCAACGGTGGTACCGCGGGCGCCGGCGGCAACGGCGGGGACGGCGCGACCAACACCACGCCCGGTGGTAACGGCGGCAGCGGTGGTGACGGCGGGAATGCCGGCACCACCGGGGGCGCGGCCGGCGTGCACGGTCAGCACGGCGGCAGCGACGGCAGCGCCGGCGGGGTCTCTCATGTCGCCGGTAACGGCGGTAATGGCGCGGTGGGTGCGAACAACACCGGGACCGGTAACAACGCCGGTGACGGTGGTGACGGCGGCGACGGCGGTGCCGGGGGCACCCTGGGCCAAAACGGTAACGGCGGTGACGGCGCCAACGGCGGTACCGGCATCAACGGCGCGAACGCCGGTGACGGCGGGGACGGCGGTAACACCACGATCGGCAACGCCGGTAACGGCGGTGACGGCGGCAGCGCCTTAGGCCTACCGACGGTGGGCGCTAACGGCGGCAATGGCGGCGACGGCGGTGACGGTGGGAACTCCGCCAACTTCGGTAACGCCGGCGACGGCGGCGACGGCGGCCTGGGCGGCAGCGACAACGGCGGAGCCACCGGCGGTAACGGCGGTAGCGGCGGTGACGGCGGCGCGATCACCATTGTCGGGCACGGTAACGCCGGGAACGGCGGCAGCGGTGGCGACGGCGGCCTTGGTGGCGCCGCCGGCGGCCAGGGCGGCGACGGCGGCGACGGCGGCGGCAACGACGGGTTCAGCCCCGGTGACGCCGGCAACGGCGGCAATGCCGGCAACGGCGGCGCCGGCGACGGCTTCAGCAACGGCGGCGTGGGCACCGGCGGCGCCGGTGGCACCGGCGGCACCGGCGGCAACATCACGTTCAGCGGCATCCACGGCGACGCCGGTAACGGCGGTAACGGCGGTAACGGCGGGGTGGGCGCCGGCGTCGGCGGCAGCGGTGGCGACGGCGGTGGCGCCGGCGCCGGCGGGAGCACCATCGGCACCGGCAACGGCGGCAACGGCGGTAATGGCGGGTCCGGCGGTGCGGGCCTCAACCAGGCTGCCGGTGGTAGCGGCCAGGCCGGCGGCGGCGGTGGTGGCGCTATCAACGGCAACGGCGGCGGCGGCGGTAACGGCGGGTCCGGCGGCGACAGCGCCGGCGGTGTCGCCGGTAACAGTGCTGCAGGCGGCGCCGGCGGGAACACCACGACCGGTAACGGCGGCGCGGGCGGTAACGGCGGCAACGGCGGCAGCGGCACCGCGGGCAACTCGAACGGCACCGGCGGCAGCATCGGCGGCCAAGGTGGGACCGCTGTTACCGGCAATGGCGGTGACGGCGGTGACGGCGGCGCCGGCGGCAACGGATTCGGCACCGGCAACGCCGGACCGGGCGCTAACGGCGGTGACGGCGGCGCCACCACCACTGGCAACGGTGGCGGCGGCGGTGACGGCGGCGCCGGCGGCGATGGCGGCGTGAACGGCTTCGGTGGCCTCGGTGGCACCGGCGGCGGCGGTGGCGCCACCGCCACCGGCACCGGCGGGTCCGGCGGCAAGGGTGGCAACGGCGGCGACACCGGCTTCAACTCGATCACCGGGAACGGCTCGCTGGGTGCCAATGGCGGCGGCGGCGGTAACGGCGGTGACGTCAGTGTCCAAGGCAATGGCGGCGCTGCCGGCGACGCCGGTGACGGCGGCGCCGGCGGCAACGCCGGTCCGGCTGCTGCCGGCACCGCCGGACACACTGGCGGCAACGGCGGCGACGCCGGCACCGGCGGTATCGGCGGTGATGGCGCGGGCACCGGCAATGGCGGCCTCGGCGGCAACGGCGGCACCGGCGGCACCGGGGGCACCGGCTCGGCCGGCAACTCCGGCGCCAACGGCCCCGGCCAAGACGGCGGTGACGGCGGTTACGGTGGCGGCGGCGGTGGCGGCGGCCACGGCGGCGAGGCCCTGGGCTCCGGTGACGGTGGAGCCGGCGGCAATGCCGGTGACGGCGGTCATGCCGGCAATGGCGGCAGCGGCTCGGACGCCACCAACGCCAGCGGTAACGGCGGCAACGGCGCAGACGCCGGCGACGGCGGTATCGGTGGCACCGGTGGTGACGGCGGCAAGGCCGACGGCACCGGCGCTGGCGGCGCCGGCGGCCTCGGCGGTAACGGCGGCCAAAACGGCAACGGCGGCAACGGCGGTGACGCAACCGGCACCGGCACCGGCGGCAACGGCGGCAACGCCGTCAACACCACCGACTTCGTCGGGATCTACAACGGAGGTCTGGGCGGCAACGGCGGCGACTCCGTCGGCGGCGACGGTGGGGCCGGCGGCGCCGGCGGTAACGGCGGTGACGGCGGCGCGGTTGCCGGTAACGGCGGTAACGGCGGTCCGCAGGCAGGGACCGCGGGCACTGGCGGTGCGAGCGGGGCTGGTGTCGGCGGCGACGGCGGTGATGGCGGCAAGGCCCTCGGCGCGACCGGTAACGGTGGGGCCGGTGGGGCCGGCGGTGACGGCGGGAACGGCGTGACCACCGCCGGTACTGGCGGCAACGGCGGCGCGGCCACCGCGACAACCGCTGGCGCAGGCGGCGGCACCGGAGGCCAGGGCGCTCTCGGCGGCATCGGCGGCCAGGGTGGATCGGGCGGCTCGGCGGCCGGGTCTGGGGCCGGCGGTGCCGGCGGTGGCGGCGGTAACGCCGGAACCAGCGGTGACGGCGGCCAGGGCGGCAACGGCGGCGACGCCTCCGCCCAACACATCGCCGGCAACGGCGGGGCCGGCGGCCAAGGCGGCGGCAACCTCGGCGCCCTCCCCGGGGGCTTCGGCCACGGCGGTGACGGCGGGCTTGGCGGTGACTCGCTCAACGGCACCGGTGGGCTCGGCGGTGGTGGCGGCACCGGCACGAGCGGCGCGCTCGGTGGTAACGGCGGGCTTGGCGGTGAAGGCAACGCCGGTAACGGCGGCCAGGCGGCCGGCACCGGCGGCAGCGGCGGCAATGGCGGGCCCGGTGGGGCCGGCGGTCAAGGCGGGGCCGGCGGTAACTCGACGGGCACCACTGTGGCCGCAACGGGTGACGGCGGGGCCGGCGGCAACGCCGGTGCCAGCGGCTCCGGTGGCACGGGTGGCTCCGGTGGCACCGGTGGCGCGGCCGCGGCCGGGACCGGCTTCGGCGGTGACGGCGGTCGGGGCGGCGACGGCGGCGCGGCCGGAGGCGCCAACACCGGTGGCGACGGTGGTGACGCCGCAGGCACCGGAAACGGTGGCGACGGCGGCAACGGAAGCACCGGTGGAACCGGTGGCACCGGCGGTAACGGCGGCACCGGTGGGGCCGGCGTCAACGGCACCGGCGGCGGGGCCGGTGGCAACGGCGGCGACGGTCAAAACGGTGGGGCCGGTGGCACCGGTGGTGACGGTGGCGACGCCACCAACGCCGCCCTCGGTGGTGTCGGCGGCCGGGGGGGCACCGGCGGCGGCGGCGGTGCCGTCGGCGGCGGCGGCAGTGGGGGTGCTGGAACGGATGGTGGTGGAACCGGCTCTGGCGGCAGTGCCGGAACCACCCCGGGCGCCAACGGCGGGTCCGGCAGTGACGGCACTCCGCCGCCGCCCGCATGATGGTCGGCTGAGACCGGCCACGGCACGACCGCGGTCGTCGGAATCTGAATCCGGCGACCGCGGTCGGGTCATGTCAGGGGGGCTTCAGGCCTCGGATTGGAATCCGTTGAGCAGACGAATCAATTGGTCGCGCCGCTCGATACCGAGTTTGGCGAACATCCGGTAGAGATGGCCGTCCACGGTGCGTACCGATACGGAGAGTCGCTCGGCGATCTGGCGGTTGGGTAATCCAGCGGCGACCAGTATCGCGATCTCACGTTCGCGACCCGTGATCGGCAGGGGCTGTGTGGCCGCCGCGACTGCCGGAGTGTGGACATCGCCCTGCCCGGCCAACCATTGGGTCCGCGTCGATGACTCCAACTGCTTGCCGCGCTGACCGCTGCGCGAGTATTCGCAGGACGCCTGCGCCGCCGCATCGGCGGCGAGCGCGAACGCACCCATGGCCGCGAACTTGTCCGACGCGGTGTCCAACAGATCGGCGTTGCGGTCGGCCAGGCCGCGAGCATGGGCCGCAACCGCATTCGGTAACGGGGCGTCCAATATCTTGGCGAGCTCTGCCAACCGGTCGGCGTGCAACCTATCGCCGAATCGGACCGCGGTGTGCAGCGCCCGCATCTCAACGGCGTGCATGCCGGATCGGCGGGCGTCCTGCGCCGCCCGCAGTGCGTGGGCTCGGCCCTCAGATGTCTGACCGTGCGCTACCCGTTCCCAGGCTCGGGCCAGCTCGAGTTCCGGGAGGAAGGCGGCGATCTGCGCTCCGTAGGCCTCTTCGCAGTGCCGCAGTGCGGTCGAGGCCGACACCGCGTTACCCCGCTCCGCTTCTGCTTGGGCGGACCACGCATTCGTCAGCATCAGCCACAGCGCCGGGGCAGCGCCCGACAATACTGGCGTCGAATCCTGAAACAGCGAACAAGCCAAGGGCAATTGGCCGCGCGCCACATGTATTAGGCCGAACAGCACCGCAACCATTGCATCGGGCTCCGGCACGCCGGCGGCCATGGTGGCATAGCGTTCTGCGGCCAGCTCGGCCGCGGGAAAATCACCGGCAGTGACGAGTGCCATGACCTCGGCGATACCGAGACCGAACCGAAGCATTCCCGAGCGACTGTCTGCGGCAGCTTGCAATCCCATTTCGGCGATTCCGGCGACCTCGCCGAAACGACCCGCTTGGGTCAGCGCGTGCGCGGTCGGCAGGGCGGCCAAGGCCGTCGCCGCCGGCGACACGTCCGCCCGGCAGAACGGTAGTCCGGAACGGATCGTCATTCTCACGTCACCGGTGAAGAACGCGAAAGCCACCTCGAGGGCGTGGATCAGGGCGGCGCCCACGTCCGAGTGGGCGCGCTCCTGCACCTCGGCCAGAACCCGCCGTGCCGAATCGGTTTCACCGCAGTTCCAGAACAGATTCGACGCGCGAACGCAACCCCACTGGACAATCGACTCATCGTCGGCGCCGTCAAGGCGGACATCGGTCAGCACCGCCTCGGCTTCGTCGCCGCGGCCCTGCCCACACAGTGCGCTTCCGAGAACGAGTACCGCCGGTAAGCCTCCGTCTCGCTCAAAGGCGAAGCGGGCCAGCTCTTCTGCGTGCCCGAGGTTGGACGTAGCCGTCGCATTCGCCGCCGCGCCCAGGATCAGATCAAAGTCGGGATCCAGGTCGCTGCGGATCATGAACTGGGCCATCCGGATCTTGCCGCGCACGTCGGGTAACCGCAAACGTCGCCCACCCCGCCGCAGGTACTTGTCGAAGGCATGGAACAGCACACCGTTGAGACGGTGTGCGCCCACCACCCCGATACGCTCGAGCACCGCCTCGCCGAAAACGGGGTGGGTCACCTGCACCAGCGTTCCCGCGCCGTCGGAAGCCAGGTGAATCAATCGATGACGTTCCAGGCCGGAAACAGCTTCGGGAGAACAGAGTTCACGGAACACCTGCCAGTCCAGCAACTCGGCGGTGGCAAGGATCTCAAGTGCCTCCAGTTCTTCGGAGTTGAGGGCCTGCAGTCGAAACTCAAGCAGGACAGACAGTTCTTGGTCAGCGTGCAGTGGACCTTTGAGTTGCCAGCCGTATTCGTCCTGCACCAAGACGCCGTTATCCCGGCCGGCCCGCAGCAGTCCGCGCAGATACAGGGGACTTCCCCCGCTGCGCTCATGTAACCGGTTGATCAGCTGCGGGCTGACGACACCACCGAGGGCATGGCGTGCGAGCTCGCCGGTCTGCTCGCGGGTGAACGGACAGATGCGCATGTTCAACAGCAGCTGTTCTTTGAGCAGTGCGGTCACCGCGTCGAGGATCGTCTCGCCTGATCGGATCACCACGATCAGTTGCGCGGTGCCTTCGGCGGCAAGCTGGTAGACCAGGGTGGCCGACAACGGATCGAGCAGTTGGGCGTCGTCGACCACAACAACCAGATCCTTCGCGGCTGCGAGGTTCTGGTGCGCTATCGCCAACATCGCTGCCGGCTCGCAGGCCGCATCGACGGTCACCGACCGGGAGAATGCGCCCAGTGGTACGTCACGGCCGGTCTGGGTGCCCAGCACAAACCGGACCGTGCGCCCGTCCGCGGTGAGGCGGGCACCGAGGGCGCGGGCCAGCGTCGATTTGCCGACCCCGCTGTCGCCGACCAGGGCGACGCCCTGAAACTCCGAGCCGGGCCGCAGGATTGCCAACGCTTTGCGCAGGTCATCGCCGCGGCCGACGAGCGGCCACGCGGAAATGGATTCAACCGTGGTGCGCAAAGGATCCGCCCTCCCCGGGGCCAACTGCGTGCGGCCAAAGCTACGCCGCGCCTTCGGGGGGTGTATAGATTTTTCGGCCTGGAAACACAAACGTTGACGACAGCGTAAATATGTTGTCGGACAACTGAAAACTTGCTGTGTGGAGGCTCTAACCTGATGTTCGCTCGAACACCAACCAGCGCAACTCGATGGGGCTTTCCTCACGCGAGGTTCGAAACGCGTCGAGCCCACTCACCCAGTCGGTGTACCAACTGGTGGGCGGCCAAGCGCCGTCGGGCAAATGCGCCTTCTCGTACTCGTACACGGACTCGTCGGCACGCAACTCAAGTGGTAAGCCCGCTGCCGCGGCAGACATCTCGCGACGGGTGAACAAGCTCGAGTACACCTGCTGGCAGAATTCGCGGGCCGACTCGTCGGGGTGGTAGCCGTCGCGCGCCAGGAACGCGTTGAACACCAGCCGCCCGCCGGGAGCCAGGCACCGCGCGGCGAGCTCGAAGAGACTGCGCACCTGCTGCGTCGACCGGAAATCGGTCAACACCTCAGAGAGCACGATCAGCTGGTAGTCGTCGCGCAGATCGTCGGCGTCGGCGAACACGTCACGCACGATGACGCGCACGTCCAACGAGTCCCGGATCGCCTCTTCTCGAAGGATATCGGCGAATTTCGGGGTCATCTCCACGACGTCCACCTGGTGCCCGCGACGTGCCAGCGCCAGGGCGTTACGCCCGGTGCCTGCGCCGATTTCGAGTATGCGGACAGCGGCGGGATCGCCGGCTACTTCGGCTACTTCGGCTTCTAGGGCCAACTGCCAGACCCGGGCATCGGGCTCGGTACCGAACAGCGGGGGCTCCCGCGTCGCCAGCCAGCGCTCGTAAGCCTCCGAGACGGTGCTCCACTGAGCGCGGACCGTGTAGTTCAAGGAGGGGCCGATCGGGGCGTGATAGGAGATAACGATGCTCGAGCGCGGCGATGCGGCGTAGGCAGCGGCCAGTTGGCCCTCCACCACCTCTCTGAGATGGGCGAGTTCGGCCTCATTGAAGCGCTTGCCCAGGCCCGCGAACACCCCATCGCACATCGACACGTATTCGTCCACCATGCTCGGCACGGCCGGCAGCACGACCTCGCCGGTGATCTGTGCGCGGGTATAGAAGCGCCGCAGCATGGCGTCCTTCGCCGACCCCGCGGGATCAACTGACGTCAAGGGAGAATCTTCCACAGCCCTCTTCTACACGATCCCGGGCTACTTTGCCCGGCATCGGCGCCAAGCCGTCGGTAGCCATCCGGTAATGCCGTTTCTGCTGGTCCAGTAAGCTGGCGAACCATGCATGACGGGCTACGCAGGCTGGGGGTGATGGGCGGGACGTTTGATCCCATCCACTACGGCCACCTGGTCGCCGCCAGCGAGGTGGCCCACAAGTTCGCGTTGGACGAGGTCGTGTTCGTGCCCAGTGGCCAGCCCTGGCAAAAGGACCGGCACGTCTCGGCGGCCGAAGACCGCTACCTGATGACGGTCATCGCCACCGCGTCCAATCCGCGCTTTTCGGTGAGTCGCGTCGACATCGACCGCGCCGGTCCCACCTATACCCGTGACACATTGCGAGACCTGCACGCGTTGAATCCCGATTCCGAGCTGTACTTCATCACCGGCGCCGACGCGTTGGCGTCGATATTGTCCTGGCAGGGCTGGGAGGAGCTGTTCGACCTCGCGCGATTCGTGGGTGTCAGCCGGCCGGGATTCGAACTACGAAATGACCACATCACCGGCGTGCTGGGCGAACTGGAGGAACACGCGTTGACCTTGGTGGAGATCCCCGCGTTGGCAATCTCGTCGACCGACTGCCGGGAACGGGCCGAGCAGCGCCGGCCGCTGTGGTACCTGATGCCCGACGGCGTCGTGCAGTACGTGTCCAAGCGCCGGCTCTACCGTCGCACCGATGGCCCGGGTGAGAAGAAGGCCGTAGTCCAACCCACCAGCCTGTCCGCCGGGAACAACGCGTGACGGCCACCCCGGAAGCGATCGACATGGCGACGGTGGCCGCATTGGCCGCCGCGTCGAAGCTCGCCACCGATGTCGTCGTCATCGACGTGTCCGCCCAGTTGGTCATCACCGACTGCTTCGTCATCGCATCGGCGTCCAACGAGCGTCAGGTCAACGCCATCGTCGACGAGGTGGAGGAGAAGATGCGGCTGGCCGGCTACAAGCCGGCGCGCCGCGAGGGCACCCGGGAGGGGCGCTGGACCCTGCTGGACTACGTCGACATCGTCGTGCACATTCAGCATCAGGACGAGCGGGACTTCTACGCGCTGGACCGGCTGTGGAAGGACTGCCCGCTGGTACCGATCGACCTGATCACCGACTCGGCGCCGGGGGATGCTTCGTGAGGATCCGCCGGCTGATCTTGTTGCGGCACGGCCAGACCGAGTTCAACGCCGGCAGCAGGATGCAGGGCCAATTGGACACCGTCCTGAGCGATCTGGGCCGCGCGCAGGCGGAGGCGGCAGCCGAGGTGCTGCGCAAGCGCCACCCGTTGCTGATCGTGTCGTCGGATCTGTGGCGCGCCTACGACACCGCCACGGTGCTGGCCGAGCACAACGGGCTGCAGGTCCGGGTGGATACTCGGCTGCGCGAAACGCACCTCGGTGACTGGCAGGGCCTGACCCATGAGGAGGTCGACGCCGCGGCGCCGGGCGCGAGGCTGGCGTGGCGTGACGACGCCCGGTGGGCTCCGCACGGCGGGGAGAGCAGAGTGGACGTGGCCGAGCGCAGCGAACCGCTGGTCGCCGAGTTGGTAGCCGGTGAGCGCGCCTGGGGCGGCGTCGACACCGACCGACCGGTGGTGCTGGTCGCCCACGGCGGCTTGATCGCCGCGCTGACCGCTGCGTTGCTGCGCCTACCGGTCGAGAACTGGCCAGTGCTGGGCGGGATGGCCAACGCCAGTTGGACCCAGCTCAGCGGGTACTCCGAGGACTCCGATTCCGGTGCCGACGATTTCGCCGACGTGCGATGGCGCCTGGACGTCTGGAACGCTTCAGCGCAGGTGGCCGGCGATGTCCTCTGAGCCGCAGGCGTCCTCTGAGCGGCGCCCGACGCTGCTGATCTTCGCCGACTCGCTGTCCTACTACGGGCCTACCGGCGGACTGCCGGCCGACGACCCGCGGATATGGCCGAACATCGTTGGCGAGCAGCTGGGCTGGGAAGTCGAGCTGATCGGCCGGATCGGTTGGACCAGTCGGGACGTGTGGTGGGCGGCCACCCAGGACCCGCGCGCCTGGGCCGCTCTGCCCCGAGCCGGGGCAGTCATCATCGCCACCAGCGGGATGGACTCGCTGCCGTCGGTGTGGCCGACCGCGCTGCGCGAGTTGATCCGCTACGTGCGGCCGTCTTGGCTGCGACGCTGGGTCCGCGACGGATACGGCTGGCTGCAGCCCCGGTTTTCACCGGTGGCCCGTGCGGCACTGCCGCCGCGCCTTACCGCTGACTATCTCGAAATGACCAGGGGAGCAATCGACTTCAACCGGCCTGGGATACCCATTGTGGCCTCCCTGCCGTCGGTCCACATCGCCGACACTTACGGTCGCGCCCACCACGGGCGGGAGCCGACGGTGCAGGCGATCACGCAATGGGCGCAGCGCCACGACATTGCGCTGGTCGATCTGAAGTTGGCGGTGGGCGACGAGGTCATGAGCGGGCGGGCCAACCCGGATGGCATCCACTGGAACTTCGAAGCGCACCGGGCGGTCGCCGAACTGATGCTCAAAGCGTTGGCTGAGTCCGGCGTGCCCGGACCGTCGGCATGACCATTCCATGACCGTCACCATCGTCACCGACTCCTCGGCGTGCCTGCCCGTGGCACTGCGCGACCGATGGGGTATCCGCGTGGTGCCGTTGCACATCCTGCTCGACGGCGCCGACCTGCGCGACGGCATCGATGACGTGCCCGACGACATCTATGCCCGCGACGGCGTCAGCACTGCTGGAACCAACCCGGAGGAACTGGCCGGCGCCTACCGCAGTGGGTTGGCGGACAGCGGTGGCGCCGGCGTGGTGGCGATCCACATCTCCGCGGCGTTGTCCGGCACGTTCGGCACCGCCGGGCATGTCGCCACCCAGATCGGTTCCGGCGTGCGGGTTATCGACTCGAGGACTGCGGCAATGGGCACCGGGTTTGTGGCGCTGGCCGCCGCCCGCGCAGCGGCCGGCGGGGCCGACCTTGACGGTGTTGCCGCCGCGGCGGACGCCGCCGTGCGGCGCAGCCACGCCTACCTGGTCGTGCATCGGCTGGACAATCTGCGCCGCAGCGGTCGGATCGGCAGCGCGGCGGCCTGGCTGGGTACCGCGTTGTCGCTCAAGCCGCTGCTTGCCGTGGATGACGGAAAACTCGTGCTGGCCCAGCGCATCCGCACCGTCAGCAAGGCCGTTGCGTCGATGATCGACCGGGTCTGTGAGCTGGTGGGCGATCGCCCGGCCGCCCTGGCCGTGCATCACGTCGCCAATCCGCAAGGGGCCCTTGATGTGGCCGGCGCGCTGGCCGAGCGGTTGCCGTCCTGCGAGCCGGCCGTCGTCACCGGCCTGGGACCGACGTTGGCGCTTCACGTCGGGGCGGGCGCGGTAGCGGTGTGTGTGGACTTGGAGCCGGGAGGGGCTCCGGGAGTGGTCCCGGGAGCGCCCCAGCACATCTGAGACGCGAGATCACGGCGTGGGTGTGGCGAACCTGTCGGTGTCGGCGGGTTCATCGTGCGGGGTGTGTGCGGCGATCCCGCGGATGTTCTTGTTGGGACCCCACGGCCGAACCACCTGGGGCCACCAGAACCACTTGCCCAGCAGCGTCGCGATCGACGGCATGAAGAATGCGCGGACCACGAAGGTGTCGAGCAGCAAACCGATCGCGACGGTGGTGCCGTACATGCCGATCGCCTTGAGATCGGAGAAGAACATGATGCCCATGGTGGCGGCGAAGACCATGCCCGCCGAGGTCACCACGCCGCCGCTGCCGGCCATCGCCCGGATGTAGCCGGTTTTCAGCCCGGCATGGATCTCCTCTTCGAATCGGGAGACCAGTAGCAGGTTGTAGTCCGACCCGACCGCCAGTAGCACGATCACCGCCAGCACCAACGTCACCCAGTAGATGTGCTGCCCGAAGATGTGTTGCCAGATCAGCACCGAGATCCCGAAAGATGCCGCGATCGAACTCGATGCGGTGCCCAGGATCACCGCGGCTGCCACCAGGGAGCGGGTGATCATCATCATGATCAGGAAGATCAGTGTCAGTGAGGCCACCACCGCGATCATCAGGTCGTACTTGGCGCCGTTGCTCATGTCCTCGTAGAGGGCTGCCATCCCACCGACGTAGACCTTGGCGTCCGAGAGCGAAGACTGCTTGAGCGCCTCCTGCGCCGCGATGCGTTCCGGTTCGACCCGCGCGATGCCCTCCGCGGTGGCGGGGTAGGTCTGGTGGGTGACGAAGAAGCGGGCCGACTTTCCGTCCGGCGACATGAACAGCCGCAAGCCGGTCTGGAAGTCCTTGTTGTCGAACGCTTCGGCGGGAAGGTAGAAGAAGTCATCGTTCTTCGAATCGTCGAAACTTTGGCCCATCATGATCTGGGTGTTGCTCAGATCCTCCATCTGGTTGACGAAGGCCGCGAAGGTCGAGTGCACGGTCAGCACCAGGGCGCGCATGATCTTCATGGTGTCGACCACGGCCGGCAGCAGCTCCACCGCCTGCGGCAGCAGGAAATCCACCTTGGTGATGTCGTCAGACAGGTTGTGCAGTTCCTCGGTGAGCTGGTCCAGCCCGTCGGTGGTGTCGAAGGTGTTGCGCAGGGCCCAGCACATCGGGATGTCGAAGCAGTGCGGCTCCCAATAGAAGTAGCTGCGCAGCGGCCGGAACTGGTCGTCGAAGTCGGCGATGTGATCGCGGATCCGGTCGGAGATCTCGGTCGTGCGCCGGGTGACCGCGGCTGTGTCATGGAAGGTCTCGTCGACCTGCTGCAGGTACCCATACATCTGGATCAGCAGCGAGATGTCCTTGTCGAGCTGCTGGGAGATCGTGTCGATGTCCTTGATCCGGTCCTTGAGGGTCTTCATGTTCTGCATCATCAGCTGGTTGGCGGCGCTCAGCTGAAACGGAATCGAGCTGTGCTGCAGCGGAATCCCCAACGGGCGGGTGATGTCTTGGATCATCGCGATACCGACCACCCGCATGATGTTCTTGGCGACCCGGTCCAGGACCAGCATGTCGGCCGGATTACGCATGTCGTGATCGGAGGTCACCATGGTGATGTCCGGCGCCATCCGGGCAGCCGAGAAGTGCTTCTCGGCAGCGGCGTAAGCCACGTTTACCGGGGTGTCCTTCGGCAGATACTTGCGGTCGTCGTAACCGGGTTTGAAGCCCGGCAGGGCGACCAGGCCGATCATGATGATCGCCAGGCTCGCCACCATGATCGGTGCCGGCCAGCGCACGACCGAGATCCCGGCTTTGCGCCAGAAACCACCGCCCGGCCTGGCTGGTTTGGGTTCCAGCAGTCCGAAGCTGGTGACCACCACCAGCATGGCCGGCCCCAGCGTGAGGGCGGCGCCGACCACGACGAGCATGCCCACCGAGACCGGAATGCCCATGGTGTGGAAGTAGGGCAGCCGGGTGAAGTACAGCATCGCCGATGCCCCGGCGATGGTGAGTCCCGAACCCAGCACGACCGGGGTGACACTGCGCACGGTGGTGTAGTAGGCGTCGACCCGCTCCTCGCCGGCCAGGCGGGCCTCCCGGTAGCGGCCGATCAGGAAGATGCCGTAGTCGGTGCCTGCGGCGATCGCGAGCATCACCATGATGTTGACCGCGAACGTCGTCAGGCCCATCACGTTGTTGAAGCCCAGTACCGCGACGACGCCGCGGGCGCAGATCAGCTCCAGCAGGGTCAGGAAGAGCTGGGTCAACATCGTGGTGACCGACCGGAAGACGATCAAAAGCATGATCGCGATCGCGGCGATGGTGAACAGGGTGATCTTCACCAGGCTGGCGTCGCCGATCTCACGCAGATCCGCGGTCAAAGCCGCCGGGCCGGCGACATAGGCCTGCACTCCGGGCGGCGCCGGTGTGTCGTCGATGGCCTCGCGGACTGCCACCACCGAGTCGTTGGCCTCGGTCATGCCCTGGTTGCCGACCAGGTTCAGCATGATGTACGCGGCTTTGGCGTCTGAGCTCTGCACGCCCGCCGCGGTCAGCCGGTCACGCCAGAAGTCCTGCGCGTGCTCGACGTGGACCTTGTCCGCGACCAGCTTCTCGACGATCTGGTCGTAATAGTGGTGAGCGGGTTCCCCGAGTTCCTCCTCGCCGACCACGACCATCATCACGGTGCTGTTGGACTTGTATTCCTGGAAGTTCTTGCCGACCAGCTGACTGGCGACCATCGACGGCGCGTCCATCGGCGCCAGCGGTGCGGAGTGCTCCTCGGAGATCACTTCCAGCTGTGGCACCAGGATATTCACCAGGACGGTGAACACGATCCAGACGATGATGATCGGCACCGCGAAGATGCGCAGCATGTGCGCGAAGAACGGCCGCTTGACGTGCGGGTCCTGCTGCTTGTCGAGCTGCGCCCGGATCCGTTTGATCATCCGGACTTCACCAGGCAGAAGGTCTGGGCATTCAACCCGGTGGCGCGTCGCTCGTCGAGCAGCCTGTCATCGATCTTGATCCGGCAGCCGATCTCACCGGTGTTGCCCTGCACGATCATGTTGGCCTGCACGGCGGGGAGCACCGTCACGACGGTGTATGACCACGGCAGCGGCACGTCGTTGAGTTGGTGGACGTTGGCTTCGGCGTCCCAGTAGTTGATGTCGGCGGTGGTGCCCGGCGGACCGAACGCCTCGTAAGCGACGTACTTGGGGTTGAACTGCACGATCTCGATGCCTGCGCCGGCGTGCGGGTTCAGATCCTGGGAGGCGAACACTTTGTGCAGTCGCATGACGATCACACTGGATATGAAGATGACCACGATGAAGACCAGCGGAATCCAATACCGTTTGACTATTCCGGCAATTGGGATCGTCCTCATATCACCGCCTTCCGCTGGTCGATAGTGCGGTCGAACGTCAGCAGCGGACAGTTTGTTCCCAGGCCTCGCCGGAACCGTCGAAGGCTGCCGCAAAACTCGCCCCCGGCAGCATAACCTTCGATTGGCTAACGATCGCAACCGGCGCATATCGAGGCGCGTCGGTGCGTAAGTCACCGGCCGCGCGGCACCGGCTCGCGCGTTTCAGTAGCATGGCCGCTGATGCACGGTCTGGTGAATGGCGTCCGTTTCGGCGCAGTGGTCATCGTGGCAGCACTGGCGTTGGCCGGCTGCAGCGGCAGGTCCGGTACGACATCGGCGCAGTCGACCTCGCCGGATGCCTCCTGGTCGCGTCCGGACGCGCCGCCAGATCCACACACCCTGTTGCGTGCGGGCGACCTCGCCGTTTCACAGGTGCCCGACAGCGTGCTGATCTTCATCGAGAGTCAGACCAACGACGCCGGCACCTGGAAGGCGCGTGTGGTCACCCCGGACGGCGCCGAACGGCAACTCGAGATCGGATCCGATGCGGCGGCGGTGCTGGTCGGCCCGACTGCCACCGATGACAGCGACGCCGACAAAACCAAGCGTCGCGCCAACATCGACGGCGCCCACCTGGACTATCGGTCCGCGGTGAACAAGGTGTTGACTGCGGTGCCCAACGGCTCGATCACCGAGCTGAGCTTGCTCGACATGAACGGCACCGTCGTGTGGGACGCCGACGTCTGGGACACCGAACTGGTCGAACATGACGTCACCATCGACGCGGCGTCTGGAGCGATCACCGCCAACCGCCAGGTCTGATTCGGCGGTCCAGCTTCGCCTCTCCTCCGTCGAGCCTCGCTAACCGCCGGGTCTGATTCGGCGGTCCAGCTTCGCCTCTCCTCCGTCGAGCCTCGCTAACCGCCGGGTCTGATTCAGCTCGCGGCGGCCCGGCCGGTGATCGGCGGCAGGTCGGCCAGGGTGACGATGCCCGGCGCGGCCGCGACCACCGCCGGTACGGCATTGGTGACCGGCATCGCGGTGTAGATCGAACCCAAGCCGTTGAAGTTCGGCTCGCTCCAATCCTTCGGCGGTAGGCAGTTGATGACGGTGCGCATGTTGGGCAGCCCGAAGACCTGGATCACATGGCCGTGTGCCACCGGTTTGGGCGGGGTGACGTGGCTGCCCATTATCCAGTTGAAACCGACACTGACCACGTTGTGCTCGCCGACCCAGCCGCGGTGATAGCCGAAGACGCTGCCGATCGTGCCGGCCGGGATCTTCATGAATCCCAGGTCGGTGTCACCAGTCGCGGCGGTGAACTGCACATCGAAGGTGATGCGGTCCAACTGCGCTCCGATCGCGTCGGCCATCATGGCCGCGGATTCGGCGAACACCTCGCTTTCCCGGCGGACGCTCTCGGCCAGACCGGGGGTCTCGGGATCCTGGGCGAAACCCATCGCCGCCATCGTGGCCGCGGATTCGTAGGTCGAGCAGTCCACCGATTCGGTGATCCGGATCTCGTCGACGCGTTCACACGCCCCGGACAGCACCATGCCCACCATATTGGTCAGCCCCGGATGGGCGCCGCTGCCGAACATCGTCGAGTTGCCCACCCGGCAGGCATCCTCGATGCGTTTGCGGTCTTCCGGGGTCTGCTTGCCGCCGGTGATCCAGGCTGCGGTGGAACACACGTTGATCCCGGCTTCCAGCAGTCGGACCAATTCGTCGACGCTCGGCCACAGTGGGTTGTAGCAGCAGGCGTCCGGACGCAGCGCGATCAGAGCGTCGATGTCGTCGGTGGCGGTAATGCCGGTGGATTGGGGCCAGCCGGCCAATTCGGCGGCGTCCACACCGACCTTGTCCTTGCCGTGCGCGTAGACGCCGACCAATTCCATGTCGGGACGACCGATGATGGCGTGCAGCGAACGCTGGCCGATGTTGCCGGTGGTCCACTGGATGACGCGAAGCGGTGTGGTCATGGCTCACCACCATATTCGGGTGCGCGGAGACGGCTGTTGTGGCACCGTCGGATCTTGTGACCGGTCTGCACGTGCGTACCGCCACCGACCGCGACTGGCCGGAGATCGTGCTGTTGGAGAACACCGGTTTCGGGATGGTCCACCATCCCGACGACCTTGCCGCCTTCCGCACCCTGGTGCCGGCTGACGGCATGGTGGTGGCCTGCGACGGGGCCACGGTGATCGGCGTGGCGTTCTATCTCGACCTGCGCCTGACCGTTCCCGGCGGGGCGACCCTGCCGGCCGCCGGAATCAGTGGCGTGGTGGTGGCGCCGACGCACCGCCGACGCGGGGCGCTACGGGCGATGTACGACGAATTACACGGCCGCATAGCGGATTCCGGCTACCCGATCGCAGCTCTGACGGCCAGCGAGGGCGGCATCTACGGCCGGTTCGGTTACGGCCCGGCGACCGTCGACCACGAACTGACCATCGACCGCCGATTCGCGGTGTTGCACTCCGACGCCCCCGACCCCAGCGGGGTCCGACTGGTCAAGCCCGGCGAGCACGGCGGCGCGTTCGCCGCGATCTTCGACCGGTGGCGTGCGAACACCGCCGGGGGCCTGATGCGCCCGCAGTCGCTCTGGGATGAGCTGCTCGCCGACCGGCCGGACAACCGGGCCGGGGGCACCGAGCTGTTCGGGCTGCTGCACGCGGACGGATATGCGCTGTATCGGGTCCACGGCGAGCACCCGAAGACAGCGCGGGTCGAGGAGTTCCGGGCGGTGACCGCCGACGCCCACGCAGCGCTGTGGCGGGCACTGCTGGGGCTGGATCTGATGCAGTCCGTCGTCATCGGCACCTACCCGGACGATCCGCTGCCGTACCTGCTGACCGACACCCGGCTGGCGAAGACCACCGGCCGCAAAGACGACGTGTGGTTGCGGATCATGGATGTTCCGGCCGCGTTGCAGGCCCGCTGTTACGCCGCGGACCTGTCCGCCGTGCTGGAGTTGCGCGACGGATTCCGTAGCGACGGTGGACGATTCTCGCTGATGGTTCGCGGTGGGCGGGTGGATTGCACGCGGACCGACGCCCCGGCCGATATCGAGATGGATCTCGACGTGCTGGGCAGCCTGTATCTGGGGGTGCACCGGGCGCCGGTGCTGGCCCGCGCCGGCCGGCTGCGGTGTCGGGACCCGGAACTGCTGCGGCGCCTCGACGTGGCGTTCGGCAGCGACGTCCCGGCACAGCTGGGCTTCTTCTTCTGACGGCCCCCAGGGCTTGTGAGGAAGCGGAAGGCTACAGCTTGGCCAGGTCGTAGCTGTCCAGGTTGTCGATCAGCACGTGCAGCTGATCCTGCGACGAGCCCAGGGTGTGCTCGATCGCGGTGAGCCGGGCCGCGTAGTGGCCGAGCGGGTACTCCCAGGTCATCCCGATCCCGCCGTGCAACTGGACGGCCTCTTGGGCGATGTGCCGCCCGGACCGGCCGATCTGCAGCTTGGTGCGTGCCGCGATCACCGGGTCGAGGTTGCCGTCGGCGATGGACATGGCCGCGTAAAGGCTCATGCTGCGGGCCAGTTCCAGCGAAACGTACATGTCGGCGGCACGCTGCGTGAGGGTCTGGAACGTGTTGAGCGTGACCCCGAACTGCTTGCGTGTCTTGAGGTAGTCAGTGGTCAGCCGCAGCGCCTCTTCCATCGCGCCGACCGCCTCGGCGCACAGTGCCGAGGAGATGCGGATGATCGCGTGTTCGATGGCCCGGCTGGCGTCGGTGGCCTCACCGAGCGGGGTCCCCGGTGCGCTGTCCAAGTCGATCTGGGCGCCACGCTGGCCGTCGAAGGTCCGGTACGGCCGGCGGCTGAGCTTGTCGGCGCCTCCATCGACCAGAAACAGCCCGGTCCCACCATCCGGCAGGGCGGCGCTGACTACCAGGGTGTCGGCGCGATCCCCGGTCAACACCGGGTTCTTGCGTCCGCTCAGCAGCCACGAATCACCTTGCTGCACGGCTGTGGTGGTCACCTTCCCGGCCGCGCCACGCATGCCCGGTTCGGTGTGGGCGAACGCCAGTACCTGATCGCCTTCGGCGACGGCGTCGAGCAGTTTGCGTTGCTCGGCATCGCCACGTTCGGCGATCAGCGCGCCCGGTCCCAACGCTCCGTGAACGACGGGCTCGGGGGCCAGTCGCCTGCCCATCTCGGTGAGCACCACCATGATCTCCAGCGGGCCGGACTCGTCCGGGTCGAACCCCAGACCGAGAATCCCGGTGTCGGCCAGCTGTTTCCACACCTGCGGGTTGAAGCCGGGATCGGCGTCGACGACCTTGTTACGGGTCTCGGTGTCGTAGCCCGACAACATCGAACGGGTGGTGTCGCGGAGCAGAACCTGCTCGTCGCTGAGTTGAAAGTCCATGACCGTCGTACCTCCTACAGGCCGAGAATGGTGGACGCGATGATGGTGCGCTGCACTTCGTTGCTGCCGCCGTAGATCGATGTCTTGCGGTAGTTCAGGTATGTCGGCGCGGCCTGCTGCGCCCACTCCGGAGAGGCGATGCCCTCGCCCGCCTCGAAGGGGAGCGCATCGGGCCCGGCGAGCTCGACGAACAGTTCGGTGACGGCCTGTTGCAGCTGGCTGCCGCGCAGCTTGAGCACCGACGACGCCGGGTTGGGTTTGCCGTCGACGGAATCACTCGACACCCTCATCTGGGTGAGTTCCAGTGCCAGCAAATCATTTTCGATCTCGGCCAGCCGTGCCGCGAACAGCGCGTCGTCGAGCGCGCCGAGCTCCTTGGCGCGCTCCTTGACCTCGGCGAGCCGGACCTTGGTGCGGGTCACCCCGGCGATCCCGGTCCGCTCGTTGCCCAGCAGGAACTTCGCGTAGGTCCAGCCGTGGTTCTCCTCGCCGACCAGCTGATCGGCGGGCACCCGCACGTCGGAGAAGAACACCTCGTTGACCTCGAAGCCGCCGTCGATGAGCTTGATCGGTCGCATGGTGACACCCGGCGTGGACACCTCGAACAGCAGAAACGAGATGCCGGCCTGTTTTTTGGGCGCTTGCGGGTCGGTGCGCACCAGACAGAAGATCCAGTCCGCGTACTGCCCGAGCGTGGTCCAGGTCTTCTGCCCGTTGACGATGTAGCTGTCGCCGTCACGCACCGCCGTGGTGCGCAGGCTTGCCAGGTCGGAGCCGGCATCGGGTTCGGAAAAGCCTTGGCACCACCAGATATCGAGGTTGGCGGTGGCGGGCAGGAAGCGTTCCTTGATGGCCTGGGAACCGAATTCGGCGATCACCGGGCCGACCATCTTGGCGTTGAAGGTCAGCGGTTCGGGCACCGATGCCAGTTGCATTTCGTCGAGCCAGATCTGGTGCTGGGTCAGAGTCCAGTCCTTGCCGCCCCACTCGACCGGCCAGTTGGGCACCGCGAGGCCGTGCGCGTTGAGGATCTTCTGGGTGGCGATGATGTCGTCGGGAAAGATCGAGTGGCCCAACCGGCCGCGTTCCCGGATGTCGGCGGGGATCTCGGAGGTGAAGAAGGCGCGCATCTCATCGCGGAATGCGGATTCTTCGTCGGTGAGTGCCAGTTGCACGGCGGACTCCTGTATCGGGATGGAAACGCAGACTGGTATGCACCCTAATCCGAACCCGTTACCGGTCGGTCCAGAAGGTCGGCATCGTGCCCTTTTGTAGGCTTGACCGCATGAAGCGGTCGCTCGTTGCGCTGTGCGTCCTGTTGTCGGCGGTGTCGTGTTCGGCGGAACCGGCCAAGAACACCGAACCGACGCCGACCCCGTCGCGGTCTCAGGTCGCCAAACCGGCCGCGCACATCGGCCAGACGTTGGACCTGATGCGGATCGGCGGGCAGAAGATCGCGGTGACGCTGACCGACGTCATCAACCCGGCCACCGTCCCGAACGGCTGGGGCGAGACCGGTAAGACCTACATCGCGACCAAACTGCGAATCGAGAACGCCGGAACGACGACGATCGTCGGCAACAGCAACAGCGACGTCTCGGTGGTCGGTTCGGACGACCAGAACTATCAGGCTGATTTCGCCACGGTGACCGAGTGCCAGGACTTCGCCTACGGCTGGTTTCTGATCGCCGCCGGCTCGTCGAGCACCGGTTGCGTCGTGTTCGCGCTGCCCCCCGGGGTCACCGCGACGAAGGTGCGCTACTCGCCGTCCTCGGGCATCTCCCAGGACACCGGGGAGTGGTTGAACCCGTAGCAGTACTGCGAGTCCTCGCCATTGGCAGCGGTTTTTGCACAGTCGTGCAGTGATCCACAATTTCGGTCCGCGGCCGCTGTCGAGCCGGCTGCGCTGCCGGGGTCGGCGCCTACCGTCGGCGTATGGCACCAGAACTACCCGGCGAGCGGCTGCAGCGTCGCCTCGGACTGCTGCCGGAACCCGATCGCACCGCTGACACGCCCGAGTCGGACGACGAGGCCGGCCCGAATTCGTTGCTGCCACGCTGGCTGCCCGACGCCACGGCTGACGCCGGGTGGCTCGCCAAGGTGCGGGCCGATCCGGGCCGATCCGGTGCGATCGCGCTTGCGGTGATCGCCGCGGTCGCGGTGCTCATCACTGTGTTCACCGTGCTCCGTGACCAGCCCGCGCCGGTGCTGAGCGCCAAACTGCCCCCGGTCGAGATGGTTTCGGCCGCCGGCCCGCGCACCGAGGATTCGACCGCGAGTCCTGCGCCGCCGGGCGCCGATCAGGTGGTGGTCAGCGTGGTGGGGTTGGTGCACAAGCCGGGTCTGGCGACGCTGTCGCCCGGTTCCCGGATCGCCGATGCGCTCACCGCCGCCGGCGGGGCCCTCGACGGTGCAGACACCATCGGGTTGAACCTGGCCCGCCCATTGGTCGACGGCGAACAGATCGTGGTCGGCCTGGCACCGCCATCCGGGCCGCCGGTACTCGGCAGCTCGGTCGGCGCGGCATCGCCGGTACCGGAGGCTCCGCGCACCAGCACCAGCACCGCGCCGACGGTGACCAAACCCGAGCCGAAAGCCGGCGAGCCGGTCAACCTCAACACCGCGACCGTCGAGCAGCTCGACGCCCTGCCCGGCGTCGGACCGGTGACCGCGGCCGCCATCGTGGCCTGGCGCGACACCCACGGCAAATTCGCCCACGTGGACCAACTCGGCGACGTCGATGGAATCGGTCCGGCGCGGCTGGAGAAGCTGCGTGCCCTGGTCCGCGTCTGAGGCGTGACGCAGCCACCGGCCCCGGCACCACCGGCGGCCCGGCTGGACGTCCGGTTGGTGCCGGCGGCACTGGCCGGCTGGCTGGTCACCGCTGCCGGCATCCAGTGGCGACTCGGCGGCACGCTGGCGGTGCTGTGCGCACTGCTCGCCGCTGTGTCGGCCCTGGTGTACCGGCACGGTGGGCGGACGGCTCGTCCCGGTTGGCGACTGGCCGGTGCCGCTCTGGCGGCCGCGTCAACGGTGGGGGCGGGGTTCGGATGGGCTGTCGCGCTGCGCACCGAAGCCGTCATCCATCACCCGATTGCCGCGGCGTTCGGCCGCACCGCGGCGGTGACGGTCACCCCCAGCGAGAGCCCGATGCCGGCCGGCGCCCGGCGGCTGATGTTCCGGGCTACCCTGCAGTGTCTCGACGGCGCTGAATCCTCCGGCCGGGTAATGGTTTTCGCGTCCGGCATTGAGTTCGGTGAGGTGATGGTCGGCCAGTCGATGGCGTTCCGCGCCAAGATCGCCCGCCCGGCCCGGCGTGACCTGACGGTGGCGGTGCTGACCGCCGCGGGGGAGCCGAGATGGGGCGAGCCGGGGCCCGTGGCGCGGGCAGCACATCGGGTGCGGGCCCGGTTCGCGGCCGCCGCCGGGCGGGTGCTGCCCGGCGAGCAGGCTCGGATGCTGCCCGCGCTGGTCCTCGGCGACACCTCGGCGATCACCGCTGCGACCGGGCGGGAGTTCCGGGCTGCGGGTCTGACGCACCTGATGGCGGTCTCCGGTGCCAATGTCACCATCGTCTGCGGTGCGGTGCTGTTTTCGGCGCGACTGGTCGGGCCGCGGGCTGCCGCGATGCTGGCCGGGCTTGCGCTGGTCGCGTTCGTGATCGTCGTGCAGCCCACGGCCAGTGTGTTGCGGGCGGCGGTGATGGGTGCGATCGCCTTGCTGGGGGTGCTGTCGGCGCGACGGCGCCAGGCGATTCCGAGCCTGGCCACCAGCGTGCTGGTGCTGCTGGCATTGGCCCCGCAGCTGGCCGTCGATGTCGGTTTCGCCCTGTCGGTGATCGCCACCGCGGCGTTGGTGCTGATCGCGCCGGTGTGGTCGGCTCGGCTGGTGGCCCGCGGCTGGCCGAAACCCTTGGCCGCCGCGGTCGCGGTGGCGTGGGCCGCAAATCTGGTCACCGCGCCGCTGATCGCGGGCATCTCCGGTCGGCTCAGCCTGGTCAGCACCCTCGCCAATCTTGCGGTGGCGGTGCTGGTCGCGCCCATCACCGTGCTGGGCAGCGCGGCAGCGGTGCTGTGCGGGTGGTGGCCGGCGGCCGCGGAACTACTGATCCGGTTCACCGGACCCGAACTGTGGTGGGTGTGCCGGGTTGCGCACTGGACCGGCGCGGTGCCCGCCGCGACCGTGCCCGTGCCCGCCGGGGCGACCGGGGTGTTCGGCGTCGGCGCCGCCGCGGTGCTGATCGTGATCTGTTGGCGGTGGCGGTGCTGCCGGCGGATGCTGGCCGCACTGGCAATGTGCGTGCTGGCCTGGTCGGTCACGGAGGTGTTGACCGGCTGGGCGGGTGTCGGGGCTGCGTGACACGATTGTCGGGTGAGCCAACCGGTTTCGCCGCTACACCTGATCCTCGGTGATGAGGAACTGCTGGTCGAGCGGGCCGTCGCGCAGGTGTTGGCAGCTGTACGGGTCCAAGCCGGCAGCACCGACATCCCGGTGGACCGGTTGCGGGCCGGCGAGGTCGAGGCGGGCGAGCTCGCCGAGCTGCTGAGCCCTTCGCTGTTCGCCGATGAACGCGTCGTGGTGCTGGAAGCCGCCGGTGAGGCCGGCAAGGAGGCCGTGACCCTCATCGGGGCGACGGCCGCCGACGTCCCGCCGGGCACCGTGCTGGTGGTGGTGCACTCCGGCGCCGGACGCGCCAAGGCGCTGGCCGGGCAGCTGCGCGAACTCGGCGCCCAGGTGCATCCGTGCGCCCGCATCACCAAGGCCGCCGAGCGCGTGGACTTCGTCCGCGGCGAGTTCCGCCAGCTCAAGGTCCGGGTTGACGACGCCTGCGTCACAGCGCTGCTCGACGCGGTGGGCTCCGACATCCGCGAGCTGTCCGCGGCCTGCTCGCAGCTGGTCGCCGATACCGGCGGGCACGTCGACGCCATCGCGGTGCGCCGCTACCACAGCGGGAAAGCCGAGGTGAAGGGCTTCGACGTCGCCGATCGGGCGGTAGTCGGCGACATCGAGGGCGCCACCGAGGCGCTGCGCTGGGCGATGATCCGCGGCGAACCGCACGTGGTGCTGGCCGACGCGCTGGCCGAGGCGATCCACACCATCGCCAGGGTCGGTCCCAAGTCCGGTGACCCCTACCGGCTGGCCGGTGAATTGGGCATGCCGCCCTGGCGGGTGCAGAAGGCGCAGAAACAGTCCCGGTATTGGTCGCGCGACTCCGTGGCCGCCGCGGTGCGGCTGGTGGCAGGACTCAACGCCGACGTCAAAGGCGCCGCCGCCGACGCCGACTACGCCTTGGAGGCCGCGGTCCGCAAAGTCGCCGAGTTGGCCGCCCGGTAGAGCCGCAACAGCAACACGAAAGCCCCTGTTCCCGGTGGGGAATCAGGGGCTTGCGTCGAGGGGGTGACCCGCGAAATCAGAGCTTGTTGAGGGTCCGCGCCAGCGCCGACTTCTTGTTGGCGGCCTGGTTCTTGTGGATCACGCCCTTGCTGGCGGCCTTGTCGAGCTTCCGGCCGGTCGAAACCAGCAACTCGCCGGCCTTCTCCTTGTCGCCGGCATCGGCGGCCTCGCGGAAGGCGCGGATCGCGCTGCGCACCGCCGACTTCACCGACTGGTTGCGCAGCCGGGCGCGCTCGTTGGTCCGGTTGCGCTTCACCTGCGACTTGATGTTGGCCACGGAGTAGTTCCTTCTTAAAAGCTTGAGTTGGGTTCGCCTCCCGACACGGGGGCAACGGCTGTTCAGGTTACCAGCTGGCCGGTCAACTCCCCAACTTGGCTCATCTTGGCTCGACCGGGCCTCCTCTGCTCAGCCGCCCGCACTCACGTCGACCCGGTGCAGGTCGTCGCCGAGCTCGATGGTGCCGTCGAACTCCGCGGCGGCCAGCGCCCGCCACTGCTCCTCTTGCCCGGGCGCGATCGCGGGTACGTAATGGGTCAGTACCAGCGTGCCGACTCCGGCCCGCCGGGCCGTGGCGGCGGCTTCGGCGACTGAGGAGTGGTAGTCGCAGATGTCGCGGATCCGCTGCTGGGGGAGCGCAGCGATGAGGTCTTTGCGGATCACGGTGTGGACCAGCGCGTCGGCTCCGGCGGACAACTGGTCGAGGCTGTCGCAGGGCACGGTGTCCCCGGCCAGCACCACCGATGCGGTCCCGGTTTCGTCGGCGTATTCGATCCGGAAGCCGATCGTGGGCGTCACCGGCCGGTGATCGGTGGGCGCCACGGTGATCTGCACGTGGTCGCGATCCCAGACCTGACCTGCGGTGTGTTCGGCCACCTCGACCGGTGGCGGGGCGGTCAGGTCGGCGTGGTGGGCGATTCGGTAGCCGATGTCATGCCCGAACGCGCGCAGCGTCGCCTCCACGACCTCCGCTGTGCCCGGTGGTCCGATGATCGGCAGCGGCGTGAGGTCGGGGGTGAAAGTGGTGACCCACCGGGTGATCAGCAGATCGCCCAGGTCGGCGATGTGGTCACTGTGCAGATGAGTGAGCAACAGCGCGGACAGCGTGTTGGCGGACGCACCCGCGGCGGCCATCCGCTGCAACACCCCGCGCCCACAGTCCACCAGCAGGGTTTGGCCGCCGGCCCGGATCAGGGTCGACGGTCCGGCGCGGTTCGGGTCGGGGATGGGGCTTCCGGTGCCCAGCAGGGTGATTTCGATGCTCATGACGTCACATATGCCACAGATATCCGGGCCGCGCTGGGCGATCGACAGACTTTCGGCATCGCCGCCCCGCAACCGGGCAAAATGGCCTAGCCTGGTGTGAAGCAGATCACTGCGGCGGGAGGCTTCGATGCGGATCGCGGATGTATTGCGGAACAAGGGTGCGGCGGTGGTGACCATCGATCCGGATGCCACCGTCATGGAGTTCCTGGCGGGTTTGGCCGAGCACAACATCGGCGCCATGGTCGTGATCGGAACCGACGGCTTGGAGGGGGTGGCCTCCGAGCGTGACGTGGTACGCCAGTTGCACATTCATGGCGCCAGCCTGCTGGCCCGGCCGGTGTCGGCGATCATGACCCGGTTGGTAGCGACCTGCGCCAAATCCGACTCCGCCGACGATGTCAGCATGCTGATGACCGAGCACCGGGCGCGCCACATCCCGGTGCTCGAAGACGGCCGGCTGGCCGGCATCGTCAGCATCGGCGACGTGGTCAAGTCGCGGATGGAGGAGCTGCAGGCCGAGCACGCGCAGCTGCGCTCCTACATCAGCCAGGGGTAGCGGGTCGCCGCCAAGGGTGGAGCTCAGCTCCACGCGTAGTCGCTGCGCAGCCGGGCGGCCACCACCTCGAACACCGTGCGTTCCAGGATGGCGCCCTCACGCCGGATCGACTCCTCGGGTACGTCGAGCACCCGGTCCAGCCGCACCCAGCTGAGCCGGTGGGCTTCGTCCCAGCTGCCCGCGCCGATTCCCAGCCAATTCGCGTCGTCTTCGTGACGCTGCCGGCTGGACAACATGAGTCCCAGCAGCATGGTGCGGTCGCGCCCGACGACCAACACCGGCCGGTCCTTGCCCTGGCCCGGATCGTCCTCGTAGGCCACCCAGGTCCAGACGATCTCGCCCGGGTCGGCTCGGCCATTGAGATCGGGGGCGTAGACCAGCCTGCGGGCGCGGTGCGCGGTCGGGGCACTGTTATCTGTGACCGGCCGGCCGGCCGGGATCGCCGGCGACGGGTCCGGCACCGCGCCACCGAGCACCTCCAGGCCGATCTTGATGCCCTGCTCGATGCCCCGCTGCACCAGCGGCGCCTGCTCCAGTTGGCGGATGAACCGTGGGGCCTCGTTGAACACCAGGTTCTCGGCGAACCGCTGCACGGTTTGCCACGGGCTCTTCCGCGGGGAAGCCATGATCGCAGCATAGGCGAGGCGGGATCGCGCACCGATGTTCCGACGTCAGGCGACGTGGACACGACGGCAGCGGCCCGGTATGCGCAAGCGTGGAAGAAATCAGCGGACCCGTTGGAAAGCTGAATGCCGATTGCATTGACGAAAGCGAGGCCTGCCGGCCATGTTCAGCATTGGCGATGTGATGTCCCAGCTTAGGCCCGCTAAGAAGGCTGGTGGTGTGCAAGACTGTCTCGTCTACCTGGGAAGACTCTCGCAACAATTCTGCTAGCTGACAGCTAAGTGAACTGACAGTTGTGTTTGATCACAGGTAGCTGTTAGATTCGTCTTGCTTTGCAGCGGACGGTGCTGGGGGAGCATCCGGCGGTGGCAGACTGCCCGGCCGGTTGGACATCGTGAAAGGCATATGACTATGAACATTCGCAAGATCGGCGTGGTAGGCAGCTTCGCTGCGGGTGCGGCATTCGCGTTGGCTCCGCTGGCGGCCGCCGCGCCCGATGCCCCGGACACCGAGGCCTTCAACTGGAGCAGCATCGTCGACAGCCAGCACGACTCGATGAACTGGCTCTTCACCAACGGTGCGGCTCTCACGAGTGTCCCGGCGACCGACATTATCCAGCCCACCGACGACAACCCGTTCGCGACTATCTCGCACGCCAACTTGCTGGAGCAGGCGGCGTTCGGCCAGCTGTTGTACGGGGTGAACTGGCAAGACGAGATGTCGTCAGGCGACTCGGGTTCCTACAGTCTGCTCAACGGCGCGATGCTGGAGTTCAACAACGGCAGCAACGCCGCCTTGTGGGCGCTGATGAACGGCGGCGACAACCTCGACTGGGACAGCGGTGCGCTGTTCGGTGGGAATGCCGCGGAGGCCATCGCCACCGCCGCCGCCGCATCCGGCGACGGCTGGGCGCAGGCCGGTTCCTACTTCGAGCTCGGCTTCAGCGACGTGCTCGGCTACTTCGGCCTGGGCTCGCTCGACATGTGATCCTCGTTCGGAACGCAAACCCCCGGAGGTGCGCCTCCGGGGGTTTCGTTTTGCAGCCATCGCCTCGCTACCCTGGCTAGACAGCAGGCACGCGCCGCCGCCTCACCCGCTCACCAGGAGATTCCCATCAGCAGTTTCGCCGACCAGACCTTCACCGCGCCGGCGCAGATACGGAACTTCTGCATCATCGCCCACATCGACCACGGCAAATCCACGCTGGCCGACCGGATGCTGCAGCTCACCGGCGTCGTCGACGACCGGTCGATGCGCGCCCAGTACCTGGACCGGATGGACATCGAGCGGGAGCGCGGCATCACCATCAAGGCCCAGAACGTGCGGCTGCCGTGGCAGGTCAACGGCGAACAGATCGTCCTGCACCTGATCGACACCCCCGGCCACGTCGACTTCACCTACGAGGTGTCCCGCGCGCTGGAAGCCTGCGAGGGCGCCATCCTGCTGGTCGACGCCGCCCAGGGCATCGAAGCCCAGACCCTGGCCAACCTGTACCTGGCACTGGACCGCGATCTCACCGTCATCCCGGTGCTCAACAAGATCGACCTGCCCGCCGCCGACCCGGAACGCTACGCCGCCGAACTGGCCCACATCATCGGCTGCGAACCCGAAGACGTGTTGAAGGTGTCCGGCAAGACCGGCGAAGGTGTGGCCGAACTGCTCGACGAAGTCGTCAAACAGATACCACCGCCCACCGGCGACGCCGACGGGCCCACCCGGGCAATGATCTTCGACTCCGTCTACGACATCTACCGCGGCGTGGTCACCTACGTCCGCGTCGTCGACGGCAGGATCACCCCGCGCGAGAAGATCGCGATGATGTCCACCGGCGCCACCCACGAGCTGCTCGAGGTCGGCATCGTCTCCCCGGAACCCAAGGCCACCAAGGGACTCGGTGTCGGCGAGGTGGGTTATCTGATCACCGGCGTGAAGGACGTGCGCCAGTCCAAGGTCGGCGACACCGTCACCACCGCCCGACACGGTGCGACCGAGGCGCTCACCGGCTACCGCGAACCCAAGCCGATGGTCTATTCGGGGCTGTACCCGGTGGACGGGTCGGACTACCCGAACCTGCGGGACGCCCTGGACAAGCTGCAGCTCAACGACGCCGCGCTGACCTACGAGCCGGAAACCTCGGTGGCACTGGGCTTCGGTTTCCGCTGCGGTTTCTTGGGCCTGCTGCACATGGAGATCACCCGGGAGCGCCTCGAACGCGAATTCGACCTGGACCTGATCTCCACCTCGCCCAACGTCGTCTACCGGGTGGTCGCCGAAGACAACACCGAAATCATCGTCACCAACCCCTCGGACTGGCCCGAGGGCAAGATCCGCACCGTCTACGAGCCCGTCGTCAAGACCACCGTGATCGCACCGAGTGAATTCGTCGGCACGATCATGGAACTGTGCCAGTCCCGGCGCGGCGAGCTGGGCGGCATGGACTACCTCTCGCCGGAACGTGTCGAGCTGCGCTACACAATGCCGTTGGGCGAGATCATCTTCGACTTCTTCGACTCGCTGAAGTCGCGCACCCGCGGCTACGCCAGCCTGGACTACGAGGAGGCCGGCGAGCAGGAGGCCGACCTGGTCAAGGTCGACATCCTGCTGCAGGGCGAGGCCGTCGACGCATTCAGCGCGATCGTGCACAAGGATTCGGCGGCGGCCTACGGCAACAAGATGACCACCAAGCTCAAGGAGCTGATCCCGCGCCAGCAGTTCGAGGTGCCGATACAAGCTGCGATCGGCTCGAAAATCATTGCCCGCGAAAATATTCGGGCCATCCGCAAAGACGTCCTGTCCAAGTGCTACGGCGGTGACATCACCCGTAAGCGCAAGCTGCTGGAGAAGCAGAAGGAAGGCAAGAAGCGGATGAAGACCATCGGCCGGGTCGACGTACCGCAGGAGGCGTTCGTCGCGGCACTGTCCACCGATGGCGGCGGGCCGACCGGGGAAAGAACCAAAAAATAGTGGCCGCCCGGGCAGGCAGAACCGCTGCAGCTGCGGCGGCGCTCGTGCTGCTGGCCAGCGGGTGCACCACGGTGGTCAGCGGAACCGTCAGGCCCGCACCGGGATTGGCCCCCACACCGGTTACCGGCATGGCGGTCCGGCAGGTGTTGCTCGACGACGCCGAGCTGTCGAAGCTGGTCGGTCAGCCCTTTCACAGCGACCCCGCCCTGCCCCCGCGCTTCGGTGGCGTCGATGACCTGCCTGACGCCTGGGACTCGGCGACGCCGGAAGACTGCGTCGGCGCTGCGGTGGGCGGCCAGAAGGCGGTTTACGGCTCTGTCGGCGTGCAGGATGTCGCCCATGAATTCTGGGACGCCAGCTCCGCCGCCGACGACTCGCCGCTGACCGGGGTGGGCGAGGCGGTGATCGCACTGGCCACCGCCGCTGACGCCGACGCGCTCTTCGAGAAGTTCGCCGAGCAGTGGGGCCACTGCGACGGGGTCACGGTGACCCGCCACGGTGAGGACAACGGCGACGCCAGCGGCGAGGTCACCGACGTCTCCAACACCGACGCGGTGCTCACCGCCACCGTGCGGACCACCGTGGACGGCGAGGTGGGCCTGCGCGTGTCGCGGGCGGTGGCGGCGCGGGTGAACTGCATCGTCGACGTCGACGTGTTCTGGTTCGTCGGCGAAGATGACCACGCCGACGCCCCACCGGCCGGGGACACCACCGCGGCCGACTTGGCGCGGGCGATGCTCGACAAGGTCCGCGGGCTGAGTGGCTAGGTTCTCATTGATGAGGGCCGCCGGCCAGGCTGTGGTCGTCCCACTGGCGTTGCTGATGCTCGGGGGCTGCACGCAAACGGTGGCAGGCCAGGCCCGCCGTGGGGCCGCCCCCGACCCGGTCGCTGCGGAATCGGTCGGGCAGATCTTTCTCGACGACGCCGAACTGTCCAAGGTGTTGCGCACGGGCTTCGAGGCCGACGCCAGGAGGCCCGCACGGTCGGGTGGGATCGAGCAACTGTCGGACTCCTGGGAAGCGGGGGTTCCCCGGGATTGTGTCGGGGTCGCGGAGTCCGCCCAACGAAGCGCCTACCAGCAGCTGACGGTGCACCATGTCGACTGGAAGGACTGGCGGTACGCGGGCCTGGACCGGTCCGCGATGAACGAGGTGACGATGGCCGTCGTCGCTTTGCCCAGTGCAGCCGACGCCCAGGCGGCGTTCGAGGTGTTCGCGGGGCAGTGGGGCAGGTGCGAGGGAGTTGCCGTCACCCGAGACACGCCGGGAAACGCTGCCGCGACCATCTCAGATGTCCGGGCCGGCTCCCAGGTTGTCACTGCCACCGTTAACACGAAGATGAGCCGGATCCTCGGCATGTGGACCCTTCGGGCGCTGGGCGTGCAGGGGAGCTGCCTCGTCGACGTCGACGTCTTCTTCGGCGCCAACGACGAGCCCGCGTCCGACAGTGCGGCCGATACCGCCCGGGCGGAGATGGCCAAGATCGGCCGATCACGCGCGAGCGTGCGTTAGTTGGGTGCATTGGCGGGCTGGAACCCGCCGGTGGAGTCGGCCTCCTCCTCGGCGCGGATCACGTGCACGACGGCGTTGATCAGCGCCAGGTGGGTGAACGCCTGCGGGAAGTTGCCGAGGTGCCGGCCGGTGCGTGGCTCGATCTCCTCGGCGTAGAGGTGCAGCGGGCTGGCGAACGACAGCAGTCGCTCGCACAGGTGCTTGGCTTGGCTGACCTCGCCGATCTCCACCAGTGCCGAGACCAGCCAGAACGAGCAGATCGTGAAGGCGCCCTCGGTGCCGGACAGGCCGTCGTCGGTCTCGTCGGTTCGGTAGCGCAGCACCAGACCGTCCTCGGTGAGTTCCTCGGCGATGGCCATCACGGTGGCGCGCACCCGCGGGTCGTCGGCCGGCAGGAACCGGGTGAGCACCACCAGCAGTAGTGAGGCGTCCAGCGCGACGCTGCCGTAACTCTGGGTCAGCACGCCGCGAGAATCCACCCCGTTGGCCAGCACGTCGGCTTTGATCTCCTCGGCGATCACCCGCCAATGCCGGGCGTAGGAGACTTCGCCCTGCAATTCGGCCAGCTTCGAGCCGCGGTCCAGCGCCACCCAGCACATCACCTTCGACGAGGTGAAGTGCTGCGGTTCGCCGCGCACTTCCCAGATACCGCGATCCGGCTCGCGCCAGTGCTCGATCGCCTCCTCCACCTGACGCTTGAGCACCGGCCATAGGGTTTCGGGGATCTGTTCGCGCGATTTGGCGTGCAGATAGACCGAGTCCAGCATGGTGCCCCAGATGTCGTGCTGCTGCTGGTTGTAGGCACCGTTGCCGATCCGGACCGGGTGGGCGTTGTCGTAGCCGGACAGATGGTCCAGCTCTTCTTCGGCGAGTTCGTGTTCCCCACCGACGCCGTACATCACCTGCAGCGGACGCTGCTGGCCGTTGTTGGCGCCGGACACGTCGGCGATGAACGAGAAGAAGTCGTCGGCCTCGCGATCCAGCCCCAGCGTGTAGAGCCCCCACAGCGCGAACGTCGAATCCCGCACCCAGGCGTAGCGGTAGTCCCAATTGCGTTCGCCCTGCGGTGTTTCCGGTAGCGATGTGGTGGCTGCGGCCAGCAGGGCGCCGGTCGGCGAATAGGTCAGCCCCTTCAGTGTCAGCGCGCTGCGCTGCAGATAGACCCGCCACGGATGGTCGGGGAAGTTGCCGATGTTGATCCACTGCCGCCAACACTCGGTGGTGTTCCACATCTTGTCGGCGGCTTCGGCATAGGTCTGCGGCGCAGGGTGCTTCGACCAGCTCAACGCCACGAATACGTCGTCGCCCTCGGTCAGCCGGGTGCGGGCTCGCGCCTCCCGGCCTTCCAGGCCCAGCCGCAGATTCGTCGTCAACCGCAGGGTCGGGTGGGCGTCCGGGTCTTGGCGGGCCCGCGCGATCGCTTCGCTGTAGGCGTTGGCCGAGTACTCCCAGGTGGCGCTGGTGCGGTGATAGTCGAAGGCCGGCTCGCAGCTCATGGTCAACTCGACGGTGCCGCTGACGCAGCGCACCGTGCGCAGCAGGATGTGCTCGGCGTCCCAGTCGGTGGGGGTGCGCCGGTGGGTCTGGGACCGCGCCTCGATGTCGTGCCACTTGCCCATCACCAGCGCGTCTCGCACGATCAGCCAGCCGGTGTGGGTCTGCCAGGTGGTCTCCATGATCGGACTACCGGGCAGGTAGCGCCGTGCCGCGGGCACCGCAACTCCGTAGGGCCCGAGCCGAAAATGCCCGGCGCCGCGGTCCAGGATCGAGCCGAAGACGCTGGGGGAGTCGGGGCGCGGCACGCACATCCACTCCACCGAACCGGCTGCCGAGATCAGGCAGTTGGTCTCGCAATCCGACAAGAACGCGTAGTCGGCGATCGGTGGAAACGAGTTGCGGACCTGACCGGGCGCCGCCGAATACGGCACCGGCGCGGTGGCTGACAGTGGCGGAGTCGCCTTGGTCGCGGATCGGACATCCGACACTTTTTTGGTGACTTCAGGGGCGGTCTTGTCGGGTGCATCGCCCGGCGGGGTGTGCAGGACCATTCCGACATCATCTCTGGCGGCTTGCCGCACGTCCAACTGACCCGCCGCATCTTGGTTTTCTCCGACGGCGCACATGGGGTGTTGACGACGGCGGCCCGCTGCATTGATGGCGGTGATCCGCTGCGCCCGGCTCCGCCGCGCTTGCGATCGCCGCTGGGTTGATGGCGGTGATCCGCTGCGCCCGGCTCCGCCGCGCTTGTGATCGCCGCTAAAGTGGGCGGGATGGTTGGCTTCCTGAGCTGGTGGGACGGCGTCGAGCTGTGGCTGTCCGGCCTGGGCTTCGTCGCGCAGACCGCGGTGGTGATGCCGGTGGTGCTGGCCCTGGCCTACGGTCTGGCGGTGGTGCTGGACACCGCATTGGGGCAGGGAATCCGGGTGTTGGGACGTGTCCGGCACGACGACGACGGTGCGCGCTGATGCCGCGCTCGCAGGTGACGTTGATTCTGGTCGGTTTGATCGTGTTGGTAATCGTCATGTGGCTGCTGACCCGCTGAGTCGCCGGGGTTCATGCCGCGGTTCCAGCTTCGGCTCTCCTCCGTCGAGCCTCGCTGAACCGCGGGGTTCTGTTACGCTTCCCGGCATGTTCGCAGCGTCCGGTGATGGAGTGTGCCACGTCTTGGCCCTCATTGCTGTGGGTAATTGCGCTGTGGCCGACGTGCACTGTTGTCGCTGAATTCCCGCCCCGTCGACGCATCGGTGTCGTAATGCCCGGCATGTCATCCATTGGGCAGCCACCTTTGCGAAGCGATGGGAACCGATTTCCTCAGCCTGCACCGAAAGGTCATCAATGCGTCACACCGTCACCCGCGGCGCCGCCCTCGCGCTGTCCGCTGTACTGATCGCCGGGTGCGGCGGTGGCCCCAGCGATGTGATCGGTGGTGCCGAGCGATCCGATACGCACACCACCCTGACGCTGGTGGCCTACGCGGTTCCCGAACCGGGCTGGAGCAAGGTGATCCCGGCCTTCTACGGCACCGAGGAAGGCGCCGACGTGGAGGTCGTCAGCTCCTACGGCGCGTCGGGGGATCAGTCCCGCGGCGTCGCCAACGGCAAACCCGCCGACATCGTGAACTTCTCGGTGGAACCCGACATCACCCGACTGGTGAAGGCCGGCAAGGTTGCCGAGGACTGGAATGCCGACGTCACCAAGGGCATCCCATTCGGTTCGGTGGTGACCCTGGTGGTGCGGCAGGGCAATCCCAAGCACATCAAGAGCTGGGACGACCTGCTGGCACCCGGCGTCGAGGTGATCACTCCCAGTCCACTGAGCTCGGGATCGGCCAAGTGGAACCTGCTGGCTCCGTACGCCGTCAAGAGCGAGGGCGGTAAGAACCCGCAGTCCGGCCTGGATTTCGTCGACAAACTGGTCAGCGACCACGTCAAGCTGCGCCCGGGCTCGGGGCGGGAGGCCACCGATGTGTTCCTGCAGGGCAGTGGCGACGTGCTGATCAGTTACGAGAACGAGGCGATCGCCGTCGAGCGCAAGGGCAAGCCGGTGGAGCACGTGAACCCACCGCAGACCTTCAAGATTGAGAACCCGCTGGCGGTGGTGACCTCCAGCAGGCACCTCGACACCGTCACCGCGTTCAAGAACTTCCAGTACACGACCGTCGCGCAACGACTGTGGGCGCAGGCCGGCTTCCGCCCGGCCGACCCGGGCATCGCGGCCGAATTCCGGGAGGAGTTCCCGGCCCCGGACAAGCTCTGGACGATCGCCGATCTCGGCGGGTGGGATGTCGTCGACACCGGTCTGTTCGACAAGGAGAGCGGCACCATCACCAAGATCTACACCCGGGCCACCGGATGACGGCGATCGTGGTCACCGAGGCGACCCGGCCCGGCGAGGGCGGGCCGCCGGTGCATTCCGGATTCCGGCGGGAAGGCGTGTCGCTGCGGGTGGGCGCTGCGGTGGTGTGGCTGTCGCTGATCGTGCTGGCCCCGCTGGCGGCGGTCGCCTGGCAGGCAGCCGGCGGTGGTTGGCGGGCGTTCTGGCTGGCGATCACCTCGCATGCCGCGCTGGAGTCCTTCCGGGTGACGTTGACGATCGCGGCCGGCGTCACCGTGGTCAACCTGGTGTTCGGCCTGCTGATCGCCTGGGTGCTGGTACGTGACGACTTCGTCGGCAAGCGCCTCATCGACGTGGTCATCGACCTGCCGTTCGCGCTGCCCACCATCGTCGCCAGTCTGGTGATGCTGGCGCTGTACGGCCCGGCCAGCCCGGTGCACCTGCACCTGCAGCACACCGCCGCCGGTGTCGGCTTGGCGCTGGCGTTCGTGACGCTGCCGTTCGTGGTGCGCGCTGTGCAACCGGTGCTGTTGGAGATCGATCGGGAGGTCGAGGAGGCTGCCGCGTCACTGGGAGCCTCCGGCTTCACGATCTTTCGTGCGGTGGTGTTGCCTTCGCTGATGCCCGCGCTGCTGACCGGGGCGGGCCTGGCATTTTCACGGGCCATCGGTGAATTCGGCTCAGTGGTGTTGATCGGCGGGGCGGTGCCCGGCAAGACCGAGGTGTCCTCGCAGTGGATCCGCACCTTGATCGAGAACGACGACCGCACCGGAGCAGCGGCGATCTCCCTTGTGCTGCTCGGAATTTCGTTCTTGGTGCTGCTGGCGCTGCGGGTGCTGGGCGCGCGGGCGACCAAGCGGCAGGAGCGGTCCTGATGACGTCGTCACCGAAAGTCCGTTACCTGTTCCGGTTCCTGGCGCTGGCCTACGTCGGTCTGCTGCTGATTGTTCCGGTGTCGTTGATCCTGTGGCGCAGTTTCGCGCCCGGATTCGGGCAGTTCTTCGCCTACATCTCCACCCCGGCGGCGATCTCGGCGCTGCAGCTGTCACTGCTGGTGGTGGCAATCGTGGTGCCGCTGAACATCGTCTTCGGCATTCCGACGGCATTGGTGCTGGCACGCAACAGGTTCCGCGGCAAGGGCGTGTTGCAGGCGGTCATCGACCTGCCGTTCGCGGTCTCGCCGGTCATCGTCGGTGTCGCGCTGATCGTGCTGTGGGGATCGGCCGGCCTGCTGGGCTTCGTGGAGAACGACTGGGGCTTCAAGATCATCTTCGGCCTGCCGGGCATCGTGCTGGCGAGTATCTTCGTCACCTTGCCGTTCGTGATCCGGGAAGTCGAACCGGTGCTGCACGAACTGGGCACCGACATGGAAGAAGCGGCGGCGACGCTGGGTTCGAGTTGGTGGCAGACGTTCTGGCGGATCACCCTGCCGTCGATCCGATGGGGGCTGACGTACGGGATCGTGCTGACCGTGGCGCGCACTCTCGGCGAGTACGGCGCGGTGCTGATCGTGTCGTCCAACCTGCCCGGCAAGTCTCAGACGCTGACACTGCTGGTGTCCGACCGCTACAACCGCGGTGCGGAATACGGCGCGTACGCCCTGTCGACGCTGTTGATGACGGTGTCGGTGCTGGTATTGATCGTCTCGGTGGTGCTCGACATGCGGCGGGCCGGAAAGGGAAGCAGATGAGTAACGCGATCACCGTCCGCGGAGCCAACAAACGCTACGGCGATTTCGTCGCACTGGACAACGTCGACTTCGCGGTGCCGTCCGGTTCGCTCACCGCCCTGCTCGGCCCCAGCGGCTCGGGCAAGTCGACCCTGTTGCGGGCGATCGCCGGTCTGGACCACCCGGACAGCGGAACCGTCACCATCAACGGCGTCGACGTCACCGGGATCCCGCCGCAGCGCCGCGGCATCGGATTCGTGTTCCAGCACTATGCGGCGTTCAAGCACATGACGGTGCGCGACAACGTGGCGTTCGGGCTCAAGATCCGCAAGCGGCCCAAGTCCGAGGTCAAAGACAAGGTGGACAACCTGCTGGAGGTGGTGGGCCTCAGCGGTTTTCAGACCCGCTACCCCAATCAGCTCTCCGGCGGTCAGCGACAGAGGATGGCCCTGGCCCGCGCGCTGGCGGTCGATCCGCAGGTGCTGCTGCTCGACGAGCCGTTCGGTGCATTGGACGCCAAGGTCCGGGAGGATCTGCGCGCCTGGCTGCGCCGCCTGCATGACGAGGTGCACGTCACCACGGTGCTGGTCACCCACGATCAGGCCGAGGCGCTGGACGTCGCGGACCGGATCGCCGTGCTCAATCAGGGCCGAATCGAGCAGCTCGGTACCCCGACCGAGGTCTATGACGCCCCGGCGAACGCGTTCGTGATGTCGTTTCTGGGTGCGGTGTCCTCGCTCAACGGTGCCCTGGTGCGCCCGCATGACATCCGGGTCGGCCGTAGCCCGGAGATGGCGGTGGCCGCCGCAGGCGATGCAGACGGTGCCGAGGTGTCCGCGGTGCTGCGCGCGGTAGTCCACCGGGTGGTGGCATTGGGCTTCGAGGTGCGGGTGGAGCTGACCAACGCCGCCACTCAGGTGCCGTTCACCGCGCAGATCACCCGCGGCGACGCCGAAGCACTCGCGCTGGCCGAAGGGGACACCGTCTACGTGCGGGCCACCCGGGTGCCGCCGCTGGGCGAATTGCCCACCACCGACGCGCCGGTGTCGGCGTAGCTCGGTCGCTTTCGGCCCTCTCCCTCGAGAAGCGCCGGCGGGTCAGGCGGCGGCGTGGTCCTCGGTGAACGCCAGTGCCGTCTCCACCCGTTCCAAAACGGTCGCTGCCACCAGGCGGTGCGCGCCGAGTGGCTCGGCCATCGGAATCCCGGCGCGCGCAGCGTAAGCGGCCACCCCGTCGGTGATCCTGCCGTGCGCCAGGAACCACGGCGCGATCATCATCCGGGTGGCTCCGCGCGCCTTGAGGCGTTCGACGGCTTCTGGTACCGATGGGTGGGGTCCTGCGGTAGCGAAGGCGACTTCCACACCGGCCCAACGTGTTCCGCGGGACAGCGGGGCGGCGACGCGGGCGGTCTGCGCATTGGCGGCAGCGTGCGAGGAACCCACCGCGACCACCACCACGCCGAGCTCCGGGTCGAAACGGGATGCCCCGGCGGCGGTCAGCCGCTCGCCGAGGACCTGCACCAGCCGGTCATCTTCGCCCAGAGTGGGGGCCACCCGCACCGGCACCCCGGACTGCGCGATCACCCCGGGGATGTCGATGCGGGCGTGGTAGGCGCTGGCCAGCAGGAACGGGACCACGATGGTCTGGCTGGTCGAGCCGGTCACCTCGGTGTCCAGCATGTCGCGCAGGTTGGGGCTGCTGTGCTCGCAGAACGCCACCCGCACAGCGAATTCCGGGGCGACCCGGCGCAGGTGCCCGGCGATTGCATGGGTGTTGGCGGCTGAGCGTGGATCCCGGCTGCCGTGCGCGGTCAACACCAGCGTTGTGGCGGAACCGCTCACGAGGCGTGCAACCCGCATTCGGTCTTGGCGATGCCTGCCCAGCGTCCGCTGCGCGGATCGGCGCCGGCGGCCGGTTTGATCGTGCACGGCGCGCAGCCGATCGACGGGTAGCCCTCATCGATCAGCGGGTTGACCAGCACGTTGTGCTCCGCGATGTAGGCGTCCAAGTCGTCGTCGGTCCAGGCTGCGATGGGGTTGATCTTCACCAGACCGAACTGCTCGTCGAAGCTGATCAGCGGGGCGTTGGCGCGGGTCGACGCCTCCACCCGGCGCAGCCCGGTCACCCACGCCGAGTAGTCGCGCAGCGTACGGGCCAGCGGTTCGACCTTGCGCATCCGGCAGCACAGCGCTGGGTTCGACGCGAACAGGTCCTTGCCGTGGGCGGCGTCCTGCTGCGCCACGGTCTGCTCGGGGGTGACGTTGACCAATTGGATGTCGTACATCGCCTCCACCGCATCGCGGGTGCCGATGGTCTCGGCGAAGTGGTAGCCGGTGTCCAGGAACAACACCGGAACCCCGGCGCGGACCTTGGACGCCAAGTCCACCAGCGCCGCGTCGGCCATATTGGAGGCCACGATGTAGTTGGCGGTCGCACCGCCGCGGGGCCCGTTCACCCCGCCGAAGTTGGCGTCGGTCCACTCCAGCAGTTCGCCGGCGGTGGCACCGTCCAGCTCCGCCGCGCCCTTGGCGGCCAACTCGCGCAGCTGATCTTCGCTGTGGGGCCTCATCGCAGGTCGTCCTCTTCGGCCCGCACCGCCCACTGAGCGAATCGCTCACCGGCGTTGCGCTGCTTGATGAAGTTGCGTACCACCCGCTCGATGTAGTCGCCGAGGTCGTCGCTGAACACCTTGTGCTGGCGCAGTTTACGGCCAAATCCGCTGTCGGCGCCCAGGCTGCCCCCGAGGTGTACCTGAAAGCCCGGGACCGAGTTGCCGTCGCCGTCGTCGATCATCTGGCCCTTGAATCCGATGTCGGCCACCTGAATTCGGGCACACGAGTTCGGGCAACCGTTGATGTTGACGGTGACCGGCACGTCCAGCAGTGCGTTGAGGTCATCGAGGCGTTTCTCGAGTTCGGGGACCAGGCTCTGCGCGCGCACCCGGGTCTCGACGAACGACAGCTTGCAGAACTCCAGTCCGGTGCAGGCCATCAGATTGCGCCGCCACGACGACGGATTGGCCGGCAGGCCCAGCGCATCCAGTTCGGCGAGCAACCCGTCGAGCTTCTCGTCGGGAACGTCGAGAATGATCAGCTTCTGGTACGGGGTGAACCGCGCCCGGTCCGACCCGACCTGCTCCATCAGCTCAGCGACCTTGAGCAGCGTCGCGCCGTCCACCCGGCCGGAGATCGGGGCCACTCCGACCGCGTTGTGGCCGTTGCGGGTCTTCTGCACCCCGACGTGGTCGATGGTCGCGGTGGGCTGGGCGGGGGCCGGCCCGTCGATCAGCTTGCGGCCCAGGAATTCGGTCTCGAGAACTTCGCGGAACTTCTCCGCACCCCAGTCCTTGAGCAGGAACTTCAGCCGGGCCTTGGAACGCAGCCGCCGGTAGCCGTAGTCGCGGAACAAGCGGGTGACGGCCTCCCACACATCGGGCACCTCGTCCAGCGGCACCCACGCGCCGAGGCGCTGGGCCAGCATCGGGTTGGTCGACAGTCCGCCGCCGACCCACAGGTCCAGGCCGGGGCCGTGCTCGGGGTGGTTGACGCCGATGAACGAGATGTCGTTGATTTCGTGGGCGACGTCCTGCAGGCCCGACACCGCGGTCTTGTATTTGCGCGGCAGGTTGGCGTAGTCCGGGTTGCCGATGTAGCGCCGGACGATCTCGTCCAGCGCGGGGGAGGGGTCGAGCACCTCGTCGAGCGATTCGCCGGCCAGCGGCGAGCCGAGCATGCCGCGCGGGCAGTCGCCACACGCCTCGGTGGTCTGCAGCCCGACCGCGGACAGCTTCTCCCAGATCTCTGGAACCTTTTCGATCTCGATCCAGTGGTACTGCAGGTTGTTGCGGTCGGAGATGTCGGCCGTGCCACGGGCGTACTCGACTGAGACCTCGCCCAGGGTCCGCATCGCGGCGGCCGACAGCGCCTTGCCGTCACAGCGCACCCGCATCATGAAATAGCTGGCCTCGAGCAGATCGGCGTTCTCGTCGCCGGTGAAGGTGCCGTCATACCCCTGCTCGCGCTGGGTGTAGAGCCCCATCCAGCGGAATCGGCCGCGCAGGTCGTCCTTGGTGATGGAGTCGAAGCCCTGCTTGGAGTAGACGTCGAGAATCCGAGCCTGCACGTTGAGGGCTGGGTCGTCCTTCTTGAACTGCTCGTTGGGGTTGACCGGTTCGGTCTCGCCGAGCGCCCACTGGGCTTCGCTGCGCTTGGCCTTGGTCGGCGGAGCAGACGGAGTGGGGGTCATCGATTCTCCTTTGGAAAGGAGCTGGCGGGATCGAGCGCGGGGTCACCGGTGGCTGTCTCCGGCGGCGCAGATCCGGCGGCCAGCTGGGAAAGTACAGGTGGGCGGTTCTACGACATCAAGGCAGACAGCGGCAGCTGCAAACCCGCTTGAAATCGATATGCCGCCGAGCCACCAAGGCAACCCCGGATGCGGTGCAGTAGGCGGCAGTCACAGGGGCGATTATGCCATGGATGCCGAAAATCTTCCTTACCGGCGCAAAGTTGTGATCAGCGTGCGTAAAACTCATTTGGGGCCCGACGGCGACGCGGTCGGGGCGGGAGGGGCCGGAGCGGGACATCCGGCACTGTGCGGACCGGGACGCGGAACCGCACACACAGCTGATTGGGAGCCGATCGGAAGGCGGGTGGGGCAGGTGAGTGTTGTCGACTTCGGATGGGAACCGGTGTGGGAATCGCCACCGGTTCCTGAACCGCCTCCGCGGGCCAACGGACGTGCCCTGCTGCGCCGCTGGCTGGCGGTGGCGACACTGATGGCCGGGGTGGCCGGCGGCGGATGGCTGGCCGTTGCGCACTACGAAACCCATCTCGCCGGCGAGCAGGCCCTGCAGGTCGCCGAGGCATATGTGTTGCGATTGACCAACATCGACGCCGACGACGTCGACCGGAACTTCGCCGATATCGCCGACGGGGCGACCGGTGAGTTCAACGCGATGCACACCCGGTCCGGCGCGAAGCTGCGTCAGCTGCTGATCGACAACAAGGCGACCGCGCGCGGACACGTCGCCGAAGCGGTGATCAAATCCGCCGAGAAGAACCACGCCGTGGTGGTGCTGCTGGTCAACCAGGCGGTGCGCAATGCCGAGAACCCCGAACCGGTGATCGACCGCAGCCGGGTCCGGATGACCATGGACAAGGTCGACGGCCGCTGGCTGGCCAGCAAGGTGGAATTGGTATGAGGAAATTCACAGCGCTGGCGGCCGGAGTGCTGCTGGTGGGTGCCGCCGAACTGACCGGCGCGGCCAATGCCGACCCGATCAACTGGGAAGCCATCGCCAAATGCGAATCCGGCGGGAACTGGGCGGCCAACTCCGGCAACGGCGACTACGGCGGTCTGCAGATCAGCGCCGCGACCTGGGACGCCAACGGCGGGATCGGGTTGCCGTCGCAGGCCAGCTCAGAGCAGCAGATCACCGTCGCCAAACGCATCATGGCCGACCAGGGGCCCGGTGCCTGGCCGACGTGCGCATCCCGGGGCGGCTCTGCCACCTCGGGCGCCGGCGCGGCCCCGGTCGGGTCGCTGACCCACTACTTGTCGGCGCTGTTCGAGGACACCGAGGGACTGCAGACCCAGGCCGACTGAGGCGTTGACCGACAGCGCGGTCCGCGGCGGCGTGGGATGATCGGACCCTATGACAACCGCGACCGCGGTAGCGCTGCCAGATGTGGCACCGGCCCGGTTTGACCAGCAAAGCCCGTTCGGGGTGTATGTGCACGTGCCGTTCTGTTTCACCCGGTGCGGCTACTGCGACTTCAACACCTACACCCCGGCGGAGCTGGGCGGCACCAACCCGGACTCCTGGGTGGCCGCGGTGGCCCGTGAGCTGGAGTTGGCCGCCGCCCGCCTGGGCGGGCCGCGCGCCGACACCGTGTTCGTCGGCGGCGGCACGCCGTCGCTGCTGGGCGCTGCGCGGTTGACGCAGGTGCTCGAGTACGTGCGGGAGCACTTCGGACTGTCCGATGATGCCGAGGTCACCACGGAGGCGAACCCCGAGTCGACATCGCCGGAGTTCTTCGACGCGATCCGCGCCGCCGGCTACACCCGGGTGTCGTTGGGGATGCAGTCGGTGTCGCCGCGGGTGCTGGCCACCCTGGACCGTATCCACTCGCCGGGCCGCCCGGTGGCCGCCGCCCGCGAGGCACGCGCCGCCGGGTTCGAGCACCTCAACATCGACCTGATCTACGGCACCCCCGGTGAGACCGACGACGACGTGGCGCGCTCGGTGGCCGCCGCGCTGGAAGCCGGCGTCGATCACGTCTCGGCCTACGGCTTGATCGTCGAGGACGGCACCGCACTGGCCCGCCGGGTGCGGCGTGGGGAGCTACCCGCGCCCGACAATGACGTGCTGGCGCATCGCTACGAGCTGGCTGACACCGCACTGCGTGCCGCCGGGATGGACTGGTACGAGGTGTCCAACTGGTGTCGGCCCGGCGCGGCCTGCCGACACAATCTGGGTTACTGGGGCGGCGGCCGGTGGTGGGGTGCCGGCCCGGGCGCGCACAGTTACGACGGCGTCCTGCGCTACTGGAACGTCAAGCACCCGAACGCGTATGCGCAGATCCTGGGGGAGATGACGCTGCCGGTCGCGGGCTTCGAGGAGCTCTCCGAGTCCGACCGGCACACCGAAGACGTGATGCTGCGCTTACGCATGCGCGACGGGTTGACGCTGGCCGGGCTGAGCCCGGAGGAGCAGCAGCGGGCCGCCGCCGCGGTCGGCGACGGCCTGCTGAGCTCCGATGGTGAGCGGCTAGTGCTCACCGACCGCGGCCGGCTGTTGGCCGATGCCGTGGTGCGCTCGCTGCTGGGGTAGCGGCGATCGCAAGCGCGGCGGAGCCGGGCGCGGCGGGTCGCCGCCATCTGGGGTAGCGGCGATCGCAAGCGCGGCGGAGCCGGGCGCGGCGGGTCGCCGCCGTCTGGGGTAGCCCGGTTGTCGGCCGACCGGTCAGCCGCTGAACCAGCCGCGGCCGCCGTCCCAGCTGCCGCAGATGCCGTTCAAGCAGCCGTGACCGAATCCGCCCTGTCCGGGGATGAAGCCACCGCAGCCCTGCCAGCCGGCGTCGCGGCCACAGCCGGTGCCGCCGCCGTTGCCGTCGGGGCCGCCGGAACCGTGCGGTTGGGCGACGACGGTCTGGCCCGTCGTACCCGCCGGCGCGGTTGCCAGCATCAGGCCGGTCGGGGCGATAGCGATCGCCGCGGCAGCGCCGGCTACGAACATCGATCCAACGAACTTTCGAATGCTTAGCATGTCTCCATATTCCATACGAGGGCCGTCGCTGCCAAGCGTTGTGTGAGGACTGATACCGAATCGTGAACGGCCGTAACACATCACCACGAATCGTCGCCGGTGTTCGCGGTCACCCCGGGTGACGGCCGCCGGCGGGTGGTATCTCGGACCGAGATTTGTGGAGGGTAGTGCGCCAAAATTCCGTATGTTCTGAACCGGCACCATCCCTGTCAAGGGACTCACAGCAATGTCCACGTAGGTTGGCAGGCAGCCCTGCGCGCCACCTCTCGGGGATACAGCACGCCCATCAAACGCACTGGTGGAAACCAATTGTCAGGATTCCTCGCGGAGATGTATCCGAAGTCGGCGACAGTGGGGCCCGATGTGTCAGCAATATCGGGACCCGGTAGTTGTTTAAAACCGCACATGCGGATAACCTTCGCTCGTGGTTCCGCAAACGAGGTGCGGCCGCGAGTCAGATGGAGGGCCGAGGGATGGCAGTTCAACGGGCGCGTCGCACCGAGGACCGGGCGCACGGAGCCGGCGGGCGGGTGCTGGACTTTCTCGGGCGACAAGAATGGATGGATCGGCCGAGCTACCGCCTGGAGAACGTGCTGAGCTTCGGGTTCAACGCATTCGGCGGGGCGCGGAACCGGGTCACCAACTTCTTGAACGGCGTCTGGCTCGGACACCCGGTGCATCCGCCGCTGGCGTCGCTGACCACCGGTGCCATCGGCACGACGGTGGCCCTGGATGCACTGAGCCTGCTGCCGGGCAAGTCGTCGACCGAGGGGCTCGACGCGTCCCGATTCGCCCAGCACGCCCTGGGACTGGGGATCCTGGCCAACTTCGCCTCCGCGGCCACCGGCGTCACCGACTGGCAGCACACTCATGAAAAGGACCGGCGGATCGGCCTCGTGCACGGCGTGCTGAATCTCATCGCGACCGGTCTGTACATCCAGTCCTGGCGCCACCGGCGCGATGGGAGGCACCTGCGGGGCATTGTGACCAGCGCCGTCGGCTACGGGATCACCAGTAGCAGTGGCTTCCTGGGCGGTGCCCTGGTGTTCGGTTCCGGGATCGGCATGGACCAGTCGGGTGAGCGGCTGCGCATCCACGACTGGACGCCCGTGCTTCCGGCGGCGGAGCTTCCGGCCGGCAAGAAACTCATGCGGGTCGACGTCGACGGCGTCGGGGTGGTGTTGTGCCGCGACGGCGACAGTGTGTCGGCCTTCGCTGGCCTGTGCCCGCACCTGGCCGCGCCGATGGAGGACGGCTGGCTCGACCGCGGCCGGGTCGTCTGCCCTTGGCACGGCTCGCAGTTCGACGTGCAGACCGGCCAGGTGGTGCGCGGACCGGCCGCCTCGCCGCTGCCCTGCTACCAGGCGCGGCTGAACGGCGGGATGGTCGAACTGCGCGATGGCGCACCGACTCCACTCGGCGTCGGCCGGGAGAAGTACCTGGACTCGAAACCCTTGCCATGGCCCGAAATCTGCGATGCGAAGGAGATCGCCCAGTGAGCAACGCCTATGACGTCTTACGGGATCACCACAACGTACTGCGCGGGTTGGGCGGCAGGTTCAAGGTCGCCCCGGTCGGATCGGCCGAGCGGCAGGAGATCCTCGATGAACTGCTGACCGAGTTCACCATCCACATGAAAATCGAGGATGACATCTACTACCCGGCCCTGGCGGCGGCCGGCAAGTTGATCGCGGTCGCCCACGCCGAGCACCGGCAGATCTACGACCAACTCGCTGTGGCGCTGCGGACACCGGCCGGCTCGCCGCGCCACGTCGATGAGTGGAACTCATTCCTCACCGTGCTGGAAGCGCACGCTGACGAGGAAGAGCGCGACCTGGTGCCCCCGCCGGCACCGGTCGACCTGACCGACTCCGAGTTGGAAGACCTGGGTAACCGGATGGCCGCCGAGATGAAGCGGCAGCGCAACTCCAAGTTCGAGCAGTTCCACGTGAAAGCGCGGGCGAGGCTGCTGAAGGCGCTATAGCGTCGACCTCCGGCCGTGATCATCGCGACGATTCATGGTGTCTGCGACGTCAGCGCCGGTCGGGCGCGCGCCATTAAGTAGGTTAGGCTACATTTACTAATTGTGTCCGAGCTCGGTGTCGAAACAGTCTCCGAAAATCTGTCGTTGCCCCTGCCCCCGGGCGTCGGGCCCGCCGATCTCGCGGCGGGGCTCGTCGCGGCGCTGCCGGAACGTGATGGCGAGGAGTACCTGCTCTACGAGCGTTGCGGAACCTGGACGCTGGCCGCAGGCTTGCGCGCTGCCGTCGAACTGGACAGCGACGAACTGCGCACCGTCCGCGATGGCGTGGTGCGGCGCGAACACTGGCGCGGCCACCCGGCGGCGGTGCTCGGCGAAGCAGTCGACCGCCTGCTGCTGGAGACCGAAGAGGTATTCGGCTGGGTCGCCTTCGAGTTCGGCACCTACCGCTTCGGGCTGCAGGACCGGCTGGCCCCGGCAACGGCGCTGGCGCGGGTGTTCTGGCCCCGGACCCGCATCGTGGTCACGGCCGAGAAGGTCGAGATGTTCGGTGCCGGCCACCGCGAGGCCGCTGTGCTGGATCAGCTGCTGACCGACGGTGTTCCGGCGCTCGCCGACCCGTCCCCGATTGCGGTGGATGCAGACGCCACCGGCTATCGCGACAGGGTGGCTACCGCCGTCGGTGAGATCTGTGCCGGCCGCTACCACAAGGTGATCCTGTCCCGCTGCGTCGACGTGCCGTTCGCACTGGACTTCCCGTCGACCTATCGGCTGGGCCGGCGGCACAACACCCCGGCCCGCTCGTTTCTGTTGCGACTCGGCGGGATTCGAGCACTCGGTTACAGCCCGGAATTGGTCGCCGAGGTGCGTGAGGACGGCGTGGTGGTCACCGAGCCGTTGGCCGGGACGCGGGCGCGCACCGGCGACCCCGCCATCGATGGACCGGTTCGTGCCGAGCTGGAATCCGATGCCAAGGAGATCGTGGAGCACGCGATCTCGGTGCGCACGTCGATGGAGGAGATCGCAGAGGTCACCGACCCAGGCAGTGCCGCGGTCACCGACTTCATGACCGTGCGGGAGCGGGGGAGCGTCCAGCACCTGGGCTCGACGGTGTCCGGGCGATTGGACCGCGCGCGGGATCGGATGGACGCCCTGGAGGCGCTGTTCCCGGCGGTCACCGCGTCGGGCATTCCCAAATCGGCCGGGATCGACGCGATCCTGCGGCTCGACGAGTGCCCGCGCGGCCTGTATTCCGGTGCGGTGGTGATGTTTTCGGCTGCCGGCGGGCTGGATGCCGCATTGACGCTGCGGGCCGCTTACGAACGGGATGGCCGGACCTGGCTGCGGGCCGGCGCAGGAGTCATCGACGCGTCCCGTCCCGAGCGGGAATTCGAGGAGACCTGCGAGAAGCTCGCGACGCTGGCGCCGCACCTGATCGCCCGCCGCTGAGTCCCACGTTGTATCCCGGCGTAGAGATACCCCGCCGGGTATCATGGTGCTATCGCCGAGAGGAGCTCAAGTGGTAGGGGACGACAAGACCGTCAAGTCGGTGTTGAACCGGTTGCGCCGTGCGCACGGCCAGCTCGCCGGGGTTATCGCGATGATCGAAAGCGGCCGCGACTGCAAGGACGTGGTCACCCAACTGGCGGCGGTCTCGCGGGCGCTGGACCGGGCGGGTTTCAAGATCGTCGCGAGCGGGCTGCGCGAATGCCTGGCCGGCGAGTCCGACAACGGCAACGCTCCGCTTTCCGAGGATGAGCTCGAGAAGCTGTTCCTCGCACTGGCCTGACGGATTTGCGGCTCGCGGAGAGCGTCGTCAGTGCAGCAGAGAGTCGGTGAGGATGCCGGTGACCATCGACTCGATGGTCGACTCGATCGACGAGGCCAGGGTGGCGGTGACGGATGCGACGGCCTGGGTGCGGAACCGGACCAGCATGCCGATCAACTCGGCGATCTCGGTGTCGGCCGGCAGCGGTGCACCGGGCTGGACTCGCTCCAGGACGTGTTCGGCGCCGGCGCGCACCAACATCTGACTGATCGCGTCGATGTGCGGCAGCGTCTGCTCGTAGAGGTCGATGAGTTTGTCGACGGCGATGCCGTAGCCGCGGATCTCGTTGAATGCCTCGATCAGCTTGGGCCGGGTGATGGTGGCCTGGGAACCGTCGGATCCGTCGAGGCGGACCACCCCGAGTTGCACCAGTCGGCGCAGCGCCTGCGGATCGTCGATCAGCCGCTCGGCGTCGGTGCGCGGCATGGTTTGGTGCCGCTCGGTGGTCCAGGTGCCGGCGATGGCGCTCTCCAGGCCCAGGATGTCGCCGAGGTCCTTGCCCTGCTCCCAGGCGCCGATCATCTCCTTGACGTGCGCGATCGTGTAGCCGCGGTCCAGCATCGAGGTGACCAGCCGCAGCCGCGTCAGGTGCGTGTCGTTGAACAGCGCAACCCGTCCGACCCGCCGCGGCGGCGGCAACAGGTCGCGGTCCCGGTACACCCGGACGTTGCGGGTGGTGGTGCCGGCCAGCCGGGCCAGGTCGTCGATCCGGTATTCGCGCGACGCCGCACTGCCGCCGGGGTGGCGCACCACGACCTCGAACAGCTGGGTCACCGCGGCTTCGATCACCTCGCGGGACTCGCGTCGGACCCGGCGTGGCACTCGTCGTAGGTTCGCCAGAACGCCGGCGATGGAGTCGGCCTTGGGGTGACGATCCGGTGCGGTCATGCCACCGCGTGGTAGTCGGCGAGCCGGAATTTGCGCATCTGCCGAAGATACTGGGTCGCGAACCCCGGATACATCGACGCGTTGAAACCGTCCTTTGTGAGATACCAACTGCGGCAACCCGACATCCAAGTCGTGGTGCCCAGCCGTCGCTGGATCTGTTCGTTGTGGCGGCGCTGGACCTCGTCGCGGACGTCCAAGTAGCGCAGGTTCGACTCGCGGATGGCGCCGAGGGCGCGCACCACGTAGTCGAGTTGGCCTTCGACATACACCAGTAGCGAGTTGTGTCCCGGGCCGGAGTTGGGGCCGGTCATGAAGAACAGGTTCGGATAGCCGTGGGCCTGAATGCTCTTGAACGCCTGGGCGCCGCCGGTCCACTCGGTGGCCAGCGACCGGCCGCCCAACCCGGTGACCGGAAACGGCGGGCCGGTGAGGTGCACGTCGTAGCCGGTAGCGAACACGATCGCGTCCAGGTGATGCTCCACACCGTCGCTGGTGCGGATGCCGGCGGGGCTCATCGTGGCGATCGGCCAGTCGATGAGCTTGCAGTTGTCGCGCTGCAGCGCGGGGTAGTAGTCGCTGGAGACCAGCACGCGTTTGCAGCCCGGTGTGAAGTCCGGGGTGAGCTGACGGCGCAGCCACGGATCCTTCACGGTCGCCCGCAAGTGGGCTTTGCCGAGTTGGGCCACCAGGCCACTGAGCGGGGTGTTCCACACCAGTGCGGTGGCGCTGGCCTCGTGTCCCCAGAACAGCGCCTGGCGGGCAAGCTGCTGGGCGGCAGGGACTTTGGCGAACAACTCTTGCACGCTCGCCGGCATGGCCACGTCCAGTCGAGGGATCACCCAGCCCGGCGTGCGCTGGAACACCTTGACGAAGCCGGCTTGTTTGACCAGTTCCGGGATGATCTGCACCGCGCTGGCGCCGGTGCCGACGACCGCCACCGTCTTGCCGGTGAAGTCGTAGTCATGATCCCAGCGGGCGCTGTGGATCTTGTGGCCGGCATAGGATTCCAGGCCTCGGATGGCCGGGTAGCTGGAATCGGGCAGCGGGCCGGAGGCCAACACCACGGTGCGGGCCCGAAACTTTCTGCGGCCTGCGGTGACCGTCCAGACACCGGCCCGCTCGTCGAACGACAGTTCGGTGACCTCGGTGCCGAACCGGATATGACGGCGCAGGTCGAACCGGTCGACCATGTCCTCGATGTGTTGATAGATCTCCTCGGCCGACGGATAAGCGCGCGACCAGCCGGGGTTGGCGACGAAAGAGAACGAGTACAGCAGCGACGGAATATCGCATGCCGCACCGGGATAGCGGGTGTCACGCCAGGTTCCACCGACGCGGTCACTGCGCTCCAGGATGATGATCTCGTCGTCACCGGCGATGCCGGATTCGGCCAGCTTGATCGCCGCACCGATCCCGCTGAAGCCGGCGCCGACGATCAGCGTCTGATAGACCTGCCCCCGCGCCATGTCAGGCCGCCGGTTCGTGAGTCAGCTCTTTGAACCAGCTTGGGACTGGTTTGAGCAGGCGCTTGGGGTAGTAGCCGGACAGCCACACCGCGGGGTTGGCCAGCAGGTGATACGGACTGTTCGGATTGGCCATCCAGCCCGAGTAACGCTTGACGACCTGGTACGCCGGCACTCGCCAGGTGTGTTCGCCGCGTTCGCCGAACTGCCGGAAACGCGTCAGCGCCGAGTAGAGGCGTTGCGGATCCAATCCCATGCCGATGACCTCGTTACGGATCCGGTTGAGCAGTGGGATCGAGATCAGCGCGCCGACGATCAGTGAAGGGGAGGCGACCGCGCCGACGAACTCGATGGCCAGCCTGCGGGCGTCAGCGTGACCGATCATCTCCAACACCTCGAAATCGACAGCGATGTGCCGGGATTCGTCGTTGTTGATCTTCTCGAACACCTGGTGGCAGACTGGGTCGTCGACCTCGTCGAGCAGGAACTTCAGCAGCGCGCCGTCGAGTGCCACCTCCAGCATCGGGATCACCGTGCCCAGCACCGACAGCGGCATGTCGTCGGAGTAGTCGTCCAGCCACTGCATCGCCAGTCGGATATTGACGTTGGGTTCGGGCAGCTCACCGTCTTCGAGCATGCCCCAGCGCTTCATCAGCGCCAGCTCGGCGTTGGCGTGGCGTTGTTCCTCGGCGTGAAAGTAGCGGTAGATCTCGGCCAGCGTTGCGTTGGGTGTCTTGCGGGCCAGCGCGGCGAACCCGCGGGCGCCGATGTTCTCGATCCAGCACAGGTCGGCCATGAACTTCTTGAGCTTGGGCCGGAATTCATCGTCGATGGTCTCGGCCCCCGGTGCGTCCCAGTCGATGTCGGCCAGCGCCCACTGCCGGTCCTTGATCTTGGCGAGCATGACGTCCAGATCGACACTCATCGGACACTCCCCCTAATTCGACAGATGCGAGCCGGCCCGGAACGCCAGGCCGATGGTGCGGGTGAACGTCTCGGGCGCCATTCGTTTGATGTTCCAGCCGATTTTGGCGTCCAGTTGCGGCATGCAGTACAGGCCGCCGCGGTCATGGGTGTCCAGGCAGTCCCGGGCGACGCGTTCCGCGGAGATTCCGGTCCAGCGCATCAGCCGGTTCGCGGCTTCACTGGATTGTGCGGTGCTGCGGCCGGATTCGACGATGTTGGTCTTGACGAACGTCGGACACAGCACAGTCACGCCGATCCCGGTGCCGGACAGCTCGGCGGCCAGGGTCTCCGACAGCGACAGCACCCCGGCTTTGCTGACGTTGTAGGCCGCCATCTGGGGGGCGGCGCCGAACGATGCGGCGGAGGCGACATTGATGATGCCGCGGGGACGATCGGTGGCGGTTTCGCGCAGGATCGGGGTGAACACGTGGCAGCCATGGATCGGGCCCCACAGGTTGATGCCCAGTGTCCAGTTCCAGTCGTCCAGGGACATGGCCCCGATCGGCTGTCCGCCGGTGCCGACGCCGGCATTGTTGATCACCAGGGTGGGCGGGTGGCCGAACCAGGACTGCGCAGCTTCGGCCAGTGCGGTGACGTCGTCGATCGCGGAGACGTCGCAGTGCACGGCGGTGGCGCGCCCGTCCGCGGTGGTGATGGCTTCGACGGTGCGTCGGGCGGCGTCATCGTCGATGTCGCTACAGACCACGGCGCTGCCACGGCGGGCGAGTTCGATGGCGAATGCGGCTCCGATGCCGCTGCCGGCGCCGGTGACCACTGCTGAGGCTCCGTGACTGCGTTTCGGCGATCGCCCGAGAATCATGCGACTGAGTCAACCGTCAATGGTGCCATTAGTCAATGGCAGTGTTTTGCGGCCGGGCTCGGGGATAGTGCCCGAACCCGGCCGCCGCTCGGCGCGAGCGTGCGCAATCCCGGAGAAATCTTCGGCGCGTCGGCCGGGGACGCGCACGCTCGCGCAGGAGGTGGTGCAGGAGGTGGTGCTGCTAGCCGAAGAGGCCGGTGAGCCAGGTCATGTCGAACAGGTCCGGGTCCGCAAGTGCTCCACCGACGTCCGGGTCCACTACGTCGTCCACCGGCAGGTTCATGGTCAACGCGTCAGCGAACTTCTGGGGGAGAGTCTCGAACAGGTAGGCGAAGGTGCCGTTCTCGGAGATCAGGCCCACGAACGGGGCGTGCGGGTCGGCGTCGGGGTCGGAGCCGGGCTGCACGTCCCACGGAATGTACCCGTTGAGCAACGCATCGAACGGGTCTTGGGCAACGTGGTCACCGTGGTCGGTCATGTTGTCCGCCAGCGCGAACTGCATGCCGATGAAGGGCTCCGTCAGGAACTTGGCGCCGCCCTTCCAGAAGTCGAAGTCACCGAACACGTCCTGCACGTTCGCGAACACGCGAGTCATGTCGGCGCCGAGGCCGAACACGCCGGGCACGAATTCGCCGGTGCCGCGCACCGTGTGGTCGAAGAGCGGCTGGAAGATGTTCTGCATGTTGAACAGCATGTCCCAGTTGAGCAGGTTGTAGGCGTTGGTGAAGTCGCCCTGCTGGATGTAGTCGCTGATCATCGGGAGAATGGTCTCCAGGCCCTTGGCGGCCCCCATCCCGGACCAGATGCCTTCGACGCCGGCCATCGACTGTTCGAAGCTATTGCTGGCGACCTCGCTGTAGTAGCCGGAGAGCTCGCCGATAGCCGAACCAATCGGGTTCGGGTTGGCCGCGAGCAGCTCCATCAGGGCGTCCAGGTTGTCCGAGGTGGTGCTGGTGAGCTCCACTGCAGGCTGGTGAGCAGCCATGGGGACCAGCGGCGCGACCGGGTTGACGGCGATCAGACCAGCGCCGGCCAGGGCGACCCCGGCAGCCAGCAGTCGGATGGCGCGGGTGGTCGGTAGAGCGTCAGATGCGGTCTCCCGATCGGACGATCCGGTCGCAAGGGCGAGCTGCATTGCTTCTCCTTATTGTGACCTCATCAGGCATGAGGTTCCTGTGTATGTTGAACGCGGGCTTACCTTAACCACAGGGTTTATCACAAGGCAAGCCTTGCCTAACCTTGTGTTGGAGGTCACAAAGTAGGGCAAGGCTAACCTTATTTCGAATGTCGTGTAGCGTCCTCCGACATGAGCTCCTCGCCAGACGATGCCGTCGGTATCGCGCTTCGTGAGATCCTGCGCGACGACCTGAATGTCGACCTCGACCGGGTCACTGCGGAGTCACGGTTGGTCGACGACGTCGGTCTGGACTCGGTGGCCTTCGCGATCGGCATGGTCGCCATCGAGGATCGGCTCGGCGTGGCATTGTCCGAGGAAGACCTGCTGACCTGCGAGACCGTCGGCGACCTTGAGGCCGCCATCCGGGCGAAAACTCCCGCCGACGCGTGAGCGTGCTGGCTGGCGCCCTGACCCGGGCGATGACCACCTCGGACCAGGATCTGGTGATCTTCGACCAGGGCAGCGGCACCTGGCAGCGCCACCCGTGGGCGCAGGTGCACTCCCGCGCGCAGAGCGTGGCGTCGAGAATCCTCAACGGAGACCGCCTCGGTGCGATCGGCCTGGTCGGGGATCCGACCGTCGAGCTGGTCGCCGCCATTCAGGGGGCCTGGCTGGCCGGACGTCCGGTGTCAATCCTGCCCGGTCCGGTGCGCGGCGCCGATCCGCAGCAGTGGGCGCGGGCAACGCTGAACCGGTTCGCCGGAATCGGCGTCGACACCGTCTTCAGCCACGGTGCGTCGCTGGAGTTGCTGGGTGAATCCGGTACCGGTGCCGCGGTGCGCGACGTCGCCGCCACCGCCACCGAGCGTTCAGCTGCCTTCACGCCGGCGGCGACTGCGCCGGATGCGCCGGCGGTGCTGCAGGGCACGGCGGGATCCACCGGAACACCGCGGACCGCGCAGCTGTCGCCGGCCGCGGTGCTGGCCAACATCAGCGGACTGCTGGCGCACGTAGAACTGGACGTGTCCGCCGACGCCGGCTGCTCCTGGCTGCCGCTGTACCACGACATGGGGCTGACGTTCTTCCTCAGCGGCGCGCTGGCCGGGGTGCCGCTGTGGCTGGCGCCCACCGCGGCATTTGCGGCCTCGCCGTTTCGGTGGCTGACCTGGCTGCATGAGAGCGCGGCCACCCTGACCGCGGCACCGAACTTCGCCTACGGCGTGCTCGGCAAATATGCGCGCCGGATCCCCGATGTCGACCTGAGTCGGGTGCGGGTGGCGATCAACGGCGGAGAACCCGTCGACTGCGCGGCACTGGAACGCTTCGTCACCGAACTGGCGAAGTTCGGTTTCGACCCGCGTGCGGTCACGCCGTCCTACGGTCTGGCCGAGGCCACCTGCGCGGTGACCGCACCCCGCCCGGGCACCGGCCTGCGCTATGACGAAATCATCAGCCGCGGAGACGATTCTGGTGCTGAAGTGACCCGCCGGCACGCGATCCTGGGTGTGCCGATCCCCGGAATGGAGGTCCGGGTCGCGCCGGCGGCCGGTCACGATGCCGACCAGCCCGGCCGCGACGTCGGCGAGATCGAGATCCGCGGTACCTCGATGATGTCGGGGTATGTCGGCGAAGCGACACATGACCCCGATACCTGGTTCGCCACCGGTGACCTGGGCTACCTCACCGACGACGGCTTGGTGGTCTGCGGGCGCGCCAAGGAGATCATCTCGGTGGCCGGGCGCAATGTGTTCCCCACCGAGATCGAACGGGTAGCCGCCGAGATCCGCGGAGTGCGAGACGGGGCGGTGGTCGCCGTCGGCACCGACGACGTCCGGCCCGCGCTGGTGGTGGTCGCCGAGTTCCGTGGGCCCGACGAGGCCGGCGCCCGCCGAGATCTGGTTGCCCGGGTGGCGTCGGAGTGCGGGGTGGTGCCCGCCAAGGTGGTGTTTCTGGCGCCCGGCTCTCTGCCCCGGACGTCGTCGGGCAAGTTGCGGCGCATCGAGGTCAAACAGAACATGGAGGCGATGAGTTGACCATGGACTCTGTGGGCTCCGATATCGACGCCTACCGCGCACTGCTCGACGGGGTATTCGACCAACAGGTCGCCGATTGGACCGCCGAAGCCGAAGCAGCCGAACGCTTTCCGCGCAAATTGATCGAGCACCTCGGTCGCACCGGGGTGTTCGCCGGCAAGTGGGGGAACGGCCAGCATCCCGACGTCGCCAGGCTGGTGGCGCTGGCCTTCAAGCTCGGGCAGTTGCGGTCGGCCGGCATCGGGGTCGGGGTCAGCCTGCACGACTCGGCGATTGCGATCCTGCGCCGGTTCGGGCGATCCGAATATCTGCAGGGCATCTGCGAGCAGGCGATCAATGGCGAGGCGGTGCTGTGCATCGCTGCATCCGAGGAGTCCGGCGGTTCGGATCTGCAGATCGTCGAGACCGAAGTCCGTTCCGTACGCGACGGATTCGAGATCCGTGGCCGCAAGAAGTTCGTCTCGTTATCGCCGATCGCCGACCACATCATCGTGGTCGCGCGCGGTGTGGATCACGACGAGAACAGTCGGCACGGCAACGTCCTGGTGATCGCGGTACCGACCGCGCAGGTGCAGGTGTGCGAGCCCTACCGCAAGGTTGGGGCGGGACCGCTGGACACCGCTGCCGTCGAGATCGACACCTGGGTTCCCGCCGAGGCCCTGATCGCCCGGCCTGGAACCGGCTTGGCCGCCATCTCCTGGGGGCTGGCGCATGAGCGCATGTCGATCGCCGGGCAGGTGGCGTCGTCGTGTCAGGTGGTGCTGGGTCTCACCCACGCCCGGATGATGCGCCGCCGCCAGTTCGGCGCCACCTTGTTCGAGCATCAGGCGCTGCGGATGCGGGTCGCCGACCTACAGGCGCGGGTCGATCTACTTCGTCACGCGCTCAACGGTATTGCCGCCGATGGACGGCTTGATCTGCGCGCTGCCGCCGCGGTGAAGGTCACCGCGGCCCGGCTCGGCGAGGAAGTGCTCTCCGAGTGCATGCACATTTTCGGTGGCTCCGGGTACCTGGTCGACGAGACGCCGATCGGTCGCTGGTGGCGGGATATGAAGCTGGCCCGGGTGGGCGGCGGCACCGACGAGGTGCTCTGGGAGTTGGTGGCGGCGGGGATGCGCCCGGACTACGACGGCTACGCCGAGTTGTTCGACAGCGGGTCGTCGTCCGGGTAGCGCAGTACGGCGTAGAGCGCCATTTTGCGGTAACCCATGTCGTGTTCACCGAGGAAGGTGCTGCCCACATACTCGGCCAGTCGACGCATCGCCGTGTTGCGGTACTCGGGTTCGAACATCATCCGCCGGCACCGCGGTTCGAGGTCGAACGCGCTGGCCATGACGCGCGGTAGCAGGATCGCCGCGAACCCCCGATTGACCGCCACAGCGTCAGCGACGGCCCCGTGCATGCCCAGATCGTACGGGTCGGCGTCGTAAAACTTCCCGATGGAATCCTTTGCGGCCCGGTATAACTCGATGTAACCGCTGTCTTGTCCGTGTCGGCTGACGATGAGCGGCCGCGTGTAGCTGCCGGCGACCTGGGCGTTCAGATAGGCGTGCCAGCGCTCCGGCGGCCAGGCGGACTCCCACGTCTGCGCCAGGTGCGGCCGGTTCATCCACTCGGAGACCATCTCCGCATCGGCGTCCGGGTCGGCAACCCGGATCGCATAGGGCTCGGCCAGCACCGGGATCGGCGGTGCCGGGACGCGGCGGACCTCGTCGGATAAGTCCGTCAGCTCGCGGTGCAGGATGGTTGCGGCATCAGTCATAACGAGCAGTGAGCTTACCCGAGCACCTATCGGGTTAAGTGAGGGTAGGGTAACCTAGGTTCGGCTTGGCGGCGCGAGCGCCGGGTCCCGCCCCGCGGGGTGGGCAACCGTTGGCGAAAGGACCTTGATGGCGCGCGGCTTGCAGGGTGCGATTCTGCGGGGCTTCGGCGCCCGCGACCACACCGTGACGGTGCTCGAGACCAGCTGGATCACCCCGCACTACATCCGAGTCTGGATGCATTCACCGACGTTGTTCACCGACGCGACCGTCGAACCCAGTGCCTGGCTGCGCTTCTGGTTTCCCGACCCCGACGGCTCCAACACCGAATACCAACGCGCCTACACCATCGCCGAGGGCGACGCCGCGACCGGGCGCTTCGCGGTGGACATGGTGCTGCACGAACCGGCCGGACCCGCCACGCGGTGGGCCCGCACCGTCGAACCCGGAGCGAGCATCGCGGCCATGTCGCTGATGGGTTCGTCGCGCTTTGAAACGCCAGATCTCGACGCACAGCCCGCCGGTTACCTACTGATGGGGGACTCGGCGTCGATTCCGGGGATCAACGGGATCATCGGTTCCGTCCCTCCCGATGTGCCGATCGAGCTGTACCTCGAACAGCGCGAGGACAACGACCTGTTGATCCCTTTGCGCGAACATCCCCGGCTGCGGGTGCACTGGGTGCCCCGCCGCGACGCGAACTCGCTGGCCGCCGCCATCGAATCCCGGGACTGGTCGGACTGGTACGCCTGGGCGACACCGGAAGCCGCGACCTTGAAGGCGCTGCGGACGCGGCTGCGCGACGAGTTCGGCTTCCCCAAATCCGAGATCCACGCTCAGGCCTACTGGAGCGCCGGACGGGCCATGGGCACCCAACGCGGACCGGAAACCACGGAAACCCCGGAAGCACCGCTGACTCTGCCTCCACCAGACGAAAATGCGAGTGAGTCGCCTGGTGAGCGCAGAGTCAACGCGAAGGGGGAGTGGCGCGCGCAGGCCGCGGGCCGGTTGCTCAGTGCGCTGAAGGTGCCGCTGATCGTCTCCGGCGTCCTGCAGGCCGTGATCACGCTGCTGCAGCTGGCGCCCTTCGTGCTGCTGGTGGAGCTGGCCCGGCTGCTGGTCTCCGGTGTCGACGAGTCACGCTTGTGGACGGTGGGCATCGCGGCGGTCTCGCTGCTCGGCCTGGGAACCCTGTTGGGCGCGGGGCTCACGCTGTGGCTGCACGTCGTGGACGCCCGCTTCGCGAGCGGATTGCGGACCCGGCTGCTGAGCAAGCTGTCCCGGCTGCCGCTGGGCTGGTTCACCGCCCGCGGCTCCGGGTCGATCAAGCAACTCGTCGCCGACGACACCCTGTCGCTGCACTATCTGGTCACCCACGCCATTCCCGACGCGGTTGCCGCGGTCGTCGCACCGGTGGCCGTGCTGGTCTACCTGTTCGTGGTGGACTGGCGGGTGGCGCTGGTGCTGTTCGTGCCGGTGCTGGTCTACCTGGTGCTGATGTCGGTGATGATGACGCAGTCGGGCCCCAAGATCAGCCAGGCGCAGCGCTGGGCGGAGAGGATGAACGGCGAGGCCGGAACCTACCTGGAGGGCCAGCCGGTGATCCGGGTGTTCGGTGGGGCCGCCGGGTCGACCTTCCGCCGGCAGTTGGACGACTACATCAGTTTTCTGGTGTCCTGGCAGCGGCCGTTCATCGGCAAGAAGACGCTGATGGACCTGGTCACCCGTCCGTCGACGTTCCTGTGGCTGATCGTGCTGACAGGCACCCCGCTGATCGTCGCCGGCCGGATGGACCCGGTGAACCTGCTGCCGTTCCTGTTGCTGGGCACCACCTTCGGCGCCCGGCTGCTGGGTATCGGCCTGGGCCTCGGCGGAATCCGCGGCGGCATGCTGGCGGCCCGGCGACTGCAGATCGCATTGGACGAACCGGAACTCGCGGTGGGCGAGCATGCGGCATCGGAGGCAGCGCAGACGGCCGGGACGGTGCGCTTCGAGGCGGTCAGCTTCGGCTACCGCCCGGGCGTGCCGGTGATCCGGGATGTGTCGCTTACCCTGCGTCCGGGCACGGTGACCGCGCTGGTCGGTCCGTCGGGATCCGGCAAGTCCACCCTGGCCGCGCTGCTGGCCCGCTTCCACGACGTGCAGCAGGGCTCGATAACGGTTGACGGACAGGACATTCGGTCATTGTCCGCCGATGAGCTGTACCGCCGGGTCGGATTCGTGTTGCAGGAGACCCAGCTGGTGCACGGCAGCGTGCGCGACAACATCGCGCTGGCCGTCCCCGAGGCGACCGACGAGCAGGTACACAATGCCGCGCGCGAAGCCCAGCTCCACGAGCGCATCCTGCGCCTGCCCAACGGCTACGACACGGTGCTCGGCGCCGCCGCGGCACTGTCCGGCGGCGAGCGGCAACGGCTCACCATCGCCCGCGCCATCCTCGCCGACACCCCGGTGCTCATCCTGGACGAGGCCACCGCTTTCGCCGACCCCGAATCGGAGTACCTGGTGCAGCAAGCCCTCAATCGGCTGACCAAGGACCGCACCGTGCTTGTCATCGCGCACCGCCTGCACACCGTCAGCGGCGCCGATCAGATCGTGGTGCTCGACCAAGGCGCCATCGTCGAGCAGGGCCGCCACGACGAGTTGCTCGCCGCGGGCGGACGTTACCTGCAGCTATGGGAGACCGGGCGTCGGGCGGTCGCCGCCGGAGCGGAGGCGGCACGATGATCCGCACGCTGATCCAGCTGATTCCCCGGGAACGCCGTGGCCGGCTTGTCGGCTACACCGTGCTGACATTTCTGTCGGTGGCGGTGCGGGCGGCGGGCACCGTACTGCTGGTCCCCCTGGTGGCCGCGCTGTTCTCCGATTCTCCGCGCCAGGCGCTGACCTGGCTGGGCTGGCTGACCGCGGCGACCGTGGCCGGCTGGCTGATCGACTACACATGCGCGCGAATCGGATTCGATCTGGGATTCGCCGTCCTCGATCACACCCAACACGACGTCGCCGACCGGCTGCCGGCAATTCGGTTGGACTGGTTCACACAAGCCAACACCGCCACCGCCCGGCAGGCGATCGCCGCCACCGGTCCCGAACTCGTCAGCCTGGTCGTCAACCTGCTGACCCCGTTGATCAGCGCCATCCTGCTGCCACCGGCGATCGCGTTGGCGCTGATCGGTGTGTCCTGGCAGCTGGGTCTGGCCGCCCTGGGCGGGGTGCCGCTACTGCTGGGGGCGTTGTGGGCGGCCAACCGGCTCAGCGCCCGCGCCGACACCGCCGCCGGGGACGCCAACACCGCGCTCACCGAGCGCATCATCGAGTTCGCCCGCACCCAGCAGGCGCTGCGTGCCGCACGGCGAGTCGAACCCGAACGCAGCACCGTCGGTTCGGCCCTGGCCGCCCAGCACGGCGCGGCAATGCGGTTGTTGCTCATGCAGATTCCCGGCCAGCTGTTGTTCAGCCTGGCGAGTCAGGGTGCGCTGATTCTGCTCGCCGGCGCGACCACCGCGCTGACCGTGGCCGGCACCCTGAGCGTCCCGGAAGCCATCGCGCTGATCGTCGTGACCGTCCGCTACCTGGAACCCTTCGCCGCCATCAGCGAGCTGGCGCCGGCCCTGGAATCGACGCGGGCCAGCCTCGAGCGGATCCGGGCCGTGCTCACCGCGCCGTTGCTGAAGGTGGGAACCGGCGCGCTGCGCGACGGTGCCGCGGCTCCACGCATCGAGTTCGACGACGTCACCTTCGGCTACGACGCGGCGGGCGTGCCGGTGCTCGACCGCGTCAGTTTCACGCTGGAGCCGGGCACCACGACCGCCATCGTCGGACCGTCCGGGTCGGGCAAGAGCACCATCCTGGCCCTGATCGCCGGCCTGCACGAACCGACCGGCGGCCGGGTTCTGCTCGACGGGGCCGACGCCACCGAGCTACCCGCAGCGACGCGGCGCGCGGCGAGCAGCATGGTGTTCCAGCATCCCTACCTGTTGGACGGCACGATCCGCGACAACATTCTGGTCGGAGACCCCGGCGCCGGTCAGGAGGACTTCCTTCGGGCCAGCGAGCTCGCCCGGGTCGACGAGCTGACCGGCCGGTTGCCCGACGGCGCTGAGTCCGCCGTCGGGGAGGCCGGTGCGGCGCTGTCCGGCGGTGAACGCCAACGGGTCAGCATCGCCCGCGCCCTGCTCAAGCCCGCACCGGTGCTGCTGGTCGACGAGGCGACCAGCGCCCTGGACACCGAGAACGAAGCGGCGGTCGTCGACGCGCTGAGCGCCGAGCTGAGGCCGCGCACCCGGGTGATCGTCGCCCACCGACTGGCCAGTATCGCCCAAGCCGACCGGGTGCTGTTCCTCGACAACGGTCAGGTCATCGAAGACGGCACGATCGAGGAATTGCAGTCCGCGGGTGGACGTTTCGACGAATTCTGGCGACAGCAGCACGACGCCGCGGGATGGCGGATCAGCGCTGGATAGCGTTCAGCCGCCGAGTTGGCGTGCCAGCGCCTTCTTGTCGATCTTGCCGACCGCAGTGGTGGGCAGGGCCGGCAGGACCGCAAGCTGATCGACCCGGACGTGGGTGGCCACCCCGCGCTCGCCGAGGTAGTCATTGAGCTGTGCCAGCGTCACCGGAGATGATTCGAAAACGATGGCGACGCAGACCCTTTCACCGAGGTACTCATCCGGCAGACCGATGGCGGCAGCCGACCGGATCGCAGGATGGCTCAGCAGATGCGCCTCCAGCTCGTCGGCCGCGACATTCTCTCCGCCCCGGACGATGACGTCCTTGATCCGCCCGGTCACCTCCAGGTAGCCGTCGGGCAGGCGGCGAACCCGGTCCCCGCTGCGGTAGAAGCCGTCCGGGCTGAACGAACGCGCGTTGGCCTCCGGAGCGTTGTAATAGCCGTTGATCGTGTACGGCCCGCGCACCAGCAGCTCACCCTCTTCGGCCTCGGCGCCGTCCTCGTCGACCACCCGCAGCTCGTCGTGGGAGCATATGGGCCGGCCCTGGGTGGTGTCGAGCAGGGCTGCGGCATCCCCGGGGCGGGTGTAGCACAGCAGCCCCTCGGCCATGCCGAACACCTGCTGCAGACCCGGAGTCAGCACCTCCCGGATCCGCCGGGCGTCGCCCGCTGCCAGCTTGGCGCCGCCCACCTGGAGCAGCCGCAGCGTCGTCGGCTTCTGCGGTTCCCAGTCGCAGGCCTGCGCCCACAGGGTGGCCAGCGCCGGCACCAGGGCGGTGACCGTCACCCGGTGCCGCGCGATGGTGGCGAAGGCCGCCTCGGGACTGGGGTCGGCGCCGAAGACGGTGGTCGCACCCACCGACATGGCGCCCAGCAGGCCCGGGCAGGCCAGCGGAAAGTTGTGTGCAGCCGGCAACACCGCCAGGTAGACGTCGTCGGCGGTCAGCTCGCACAGCTGCGCGCTGGCGGTGGCGTTGTAGAGATAGTCGTCATGGGTGCGGGGGATCAGCTTGGGCATCCCGGTGGTGCCCCCGGAGACCAGCAGCAGTGCCGGCGTGGCCGGATCCGGTGTGGCTCGCGGGGCGGGAGCGCCGCCGGTCGCGGTGTCGATGCGGACCCTCCGCAGCCCTAGTCCGGCGGCCATCGCCGGGTAGTCGAATCCCCCAGTGGCATCAGGGATCACGATGCCGACCGCGTCGCTCACCGTGGCCAGATGCCCTATCTCGGCGGCACGGTGGCCGGGCAAACACAGCACCGGGATGGCGCCCACCCGCAGCAGTCCGAACAGTGCGACCGCGAACGCGCAACTGTTGGGTAACTGCACCAGCACCCGGTCGCCGGCGCCGATATCCAGCCGGTGCAGGCCCGCCGCTGCGCGATCGGCCGCCGCATCCAACTGTGCGTACGACAGCGTCGTGGTCGTATCGGTGACCGCGGGCCGGTGTGGCCAGCGCTCGGCGGCGTCGTCGAGCAGCGACGCCAACGGGCGCCCGCGCCAGTACCCGGCCGCGCGGTAGGTGCTGGCCCGCTCGGCCGGAAACGGTACGAACCCGTGCATCTGTACTCCCTGGCTAGCCGACGACCGAACACAGATAGAGTAGCGTCGACGAAATTAGGGCAGCCTTCACTAACGAAAGGTGGCGGGGTGGGGCCGGACGATGTTCGTGCGCAGGTCGCTGAGTTGCTCGGCACTGCCGCCGCCGCCGTCGATCCCGACGCCGACTTGGTCGGACAGGGGCTGGACTCGATCCGGATGATGAGCCTCGCCGGCCGTTGGCGCAAGCAGGGCATCGATGTCGACTTCGCCGCACTGGCCGCCGACCCGCGCGTCGCCGCCTGGCAGGAACTGTTGGGCGGCCCGCGTGAAGCGGCTCCGATGACGACGAGCACTCCGGTCGCCGACCCGGATGCCGGGGCGCCGTTCCCGCTGGCCCCCATGCAGCACGCCATGTGGGTCGGACGCGACGACGACGTCGCGCTCGGCGGGGTGGCCGGGCACCTGTACGTCGAGTTTGACGGTCCGGGACTCGACCCGGACCGATTGGCGGTCGCCGCCGACGCGCTGGCCGTCCGACACCCGATGCTGCGGGTGGGATTCTCGCCCGACGGCACCCAGCACGTCCGGGCCGATGCCGGGTTGCCCGTGGCGGTGCAGGATCTGCGCGGGCTGGACGCCGCGCAGGCGGCGCAGCGGTTGGACGCCACTCGCACGGCGAAGTCACATCAGCAACTCGACGACGCGGTCTTCGAGCTCACCGTGTCGTCGTTGCCGGACGGCACCGCGCGGCTGCACGTCGATCTGGACATGCAGGCCGCCGACGCGATGAGCTACCGCACCCTGATGGCCGACCTGGCCGCCACCTACCGGGGGGAGGCGTTGGCGGAGCTGGGGTACACCTACCGGCAATACCGCCACGCGACCGTCGGCCGCGAACCCGACGAGAACCACCGGCAGTGGTGGGCGCAGCGCATTCCCGACCTGCCCGATCCACCCAAGCTGCCGCAACCGGCCGGCGTCCCATCCGACCCGCGACGCAGCACCCGGCGCTGGCACTGGCTGGACCCGGACACCCGCGACGCCTTGTTCGGCCACGCCCGCGCCCACGGCGTCACCCCGGCCATGACACTGGCCGCCTCGTTCTCGCACACCATGGCGTGCTGGTCGGATAGCCCGCGCTTCCTGCTGAATGTTCCGCTGTTCGGCCGGGAACCACTGCACGACGACGTCGACCGGCTGGTCGGCGACTTCACTTCGTCGCTGCTGCTGGATGTGGATCTGAGCCAAACCTCCACCGGTGCTCAGCGCGCACACGCGGTGCAGGAGGCCATGCGGACCGCCGCTGCGCACGCCGACTACCCCGGCCTGGCGGTGCTGCGTGACCTGAGCCGGCACCGGGGCACCCAGGTGCTCGCGCCGGTGGTGTTCACCAGCGCCCTCGGACTCGGGGAGCTGTTTACCGACGAGGTCACCGACGCGTTCGGTACCCCGGTCTGGATCATCTCCCAGGGCCCGCAGGTATTGCTGGACGCTCAGGTCACCGAGTTCGACGGTGGTGTCCTGGTGAATTGGGATGTGCGCGAGGAGATGTTCGCCCCCGGCGTGATCGACGCGATGTTCGCCCACCACATCGCCGACCTGACCCGGCTGGCCGGTGGTGCAGGCTGGGTTGAACCCGCACCTACCGCACTGCCCGCCGAGCAGGCCGCGGCGCGGGCTTCGGTGAACGCGAGCACCGCCGTCCCCAGCGGGGAAACCCTGCAGGACGGGTTCTTTCGGCAGGCCGACCGGGCACCCGAAGCCGTTGCGGTGCTGGGTGGGCCCGGCGAGATCAGTTATGGACAGCTGCGCAGCCAGGCACTGGCGGTGGCCGCCGCCCTGCTGGAACGCGGCGTCCGGCCCGGCGACACCGTGGCTCTGCTGGGGCCCAAAGGCGCCGAGCAGATCCCGGCGCTGCTGGGCATCCTGGCGGCCGGAGCGGCGTACCTGCCGATCGCTGCCGACCAGCCCCGCGAGCGGGTGAACCGGATCCTCGCTCTGGGCGGGGCCGTAGTCGCCCTGGTGACCGGAGAATCGTTGCCGTCGTTGGAGATTCCGGTGGTAGGTGTGCAGGAGGCGCTGCAGCGTCCGGGTGCTGCCGATCCGGTTCGCGCCGATCCGTCCGAGCTGGCCTACGTGGTGTTCACCTCCGGATCCACCGGCGAGCCCAAGGGTGTCGAGCTGACCCACGACGCCGCCATGAACACCGTTGAAACTCTCAGCGCACGTTACGGATTCGGTCCCGAAGATCGCAGTCTGGCACTGCTGACCCTGGACGCTGACATGTCGGTGCTCGACGTCTTCGCCATGCTGCGTGCCGGGGGAGCGATCGTGATGGTCGACGAGGCCGACCGCCGCAGCCCCGAGGTGTGGGCACAGTTGGTGCACCGACACCACGTCAGCGTGCTCAACCTGATGCCCGGTGCCTGCGAGATGCTGCTGGGCGCCGGTGGCGAACTGTCCTCGGTGCGAGCGGTGTTGACCGGCGGCGACTGGGTGCGCCCCGAACTGGCGCGGCGATTCCAAGCCGTGGCGCCCGGCGTGCGCTTCGCCGGGCTGGGTGGGGCCACCGAGACCGCCATCCACGCCACCGTGTGCGAGGTCGACGGCGAACCACCGGCGCATTGGGCGTCAGTTCCCTACGGCACCCCGCTGCCCAACATCGCCTGCCGGGTCGTCGGCGCCGACGGGGCCGACCGTCCGGATTGGGTGGCCGGCGAGCTGTGGGTCGGCGGGCGCGGCATCGCCTCGGGCTATCGCGGACGGCCCGACCTGACCGCCGAGAAATTCGTCGAGCATGACGGCCGAACCTGGTATCGCACCGGCGATCTGGCCCGTTACACCCCCGACGGCACCCTGGAATTCGTCGGCCGCGCCGATCATCGGGTCAAGATCAGCGGGTATCGCATCGAACTCGGCGAGGTCGAAGCCGCGCTGCTTCGATTGCCGGGGGTGGCCGAAGCGGTGGTGGTGGCGCTGCGTGGATCTTCTGGGCCCGAGGCCGGCGGGCGTGAGGTGCTGGCGGCCGCGGTGCGGGCCGAGGATCCCACGGTGAGCGTTGCCGATCTGCGGGCCGGGCTGGCCGAGTCGCTGCCCGAGCACATGATCCCGCGGCAGCTGCAGGTGGTTGCGGCGATTCCCTACACCGTCTCCGGCAAGATCGACCGGCGAGCGGTGACGGCCGAACTGGCCGCGGATATGGCAGCGGTCGACGGCTACCGCGAGCCGACCACACCGCTGCAGCGCGCGCTGGCCGCGATCATCGCCGAGGTGCTCGGTGCCGCCCGGGTCGGCGCTGACGATGACTTCTTCGCCCTGGGCGGGGATTCGGTGCTGGCCACCGCCACCGTGTCACGAATCCGTACCTGGTTGGACGTCCCCGGCGCGGTGGTCGCCGATATCTTCGCCACCCGCACCGTCGCCCGGCTGGCTGACCGGCTGGCCGTCCGGGACGCCGATCCGGGCCGGTTGGACGCGGTTGCGGACGTGTACCTGGAAGTGGCGCAGCTGGATTCAGCGGCGGTGACTGAAGCGCTGGCCGGGGCCGGCGAGGCGTAAAACCGATCATTCAACGCATCAAATCGGCACGGAATACCCCGACGACGATCGCCGCGAACCGTCCAAATCGGTTGCGGTGACGAACCTAGTTGGTATTCGGTGGTGCTTGCGGTTGGAAGGGTTGGTACCACCACCATTGGGCGCGTTCGCCGGTTGGTCCGTTGCAGGGTGCTACCGCTGGTGGGGGTCGCTTGGGTGGTCGGGCTAGCGATGCCGAGCTCAGCGGTCGGTTGGTGCTGTCGGTGACGGAGAGGTTGGCTGCGTCTCCAGTTATGGTGATGATGCCGCGATGATGCAGCCGGTGATGGTAGGGGCAGACCAGCACGAGGTTGGCCAGCTCGGTGGGGCCGCCGTCTTCCCAGTGCTGGATGTGGTGGGCGTGCAGGCCGCGGGTGGCGCCGCAGCCGGGCACTGCGCACGTAGGGTGGCGGTGTTCGAGTGCACGGCGAAGCCGACGGCTGATTGCGCGGGTGGTTCGGCGGGCGCCGATGGGCTCGCCGCTGCGCTCGAGCCAGAGCTCATAGCTGGCGTCGCACAACAGGTATCGGCGCTCTTCCTCCGACAGCAGCGGGCCCAGGTGCAGTGCTGCAGCCCGCTGCTCGACGTCGAGGTGCACCACCACGGTGGTGTGGTGCCCGTGTGGCCGGCGGGCGGCCTCGGTGTCCCAGCTACCCTCAATCAGGCGCATGAATGCATCGGCGGTGCTCGGCGGTGGCGGCCGCTGATCTGAGGCGCTGTCGCTATTGTCGTGATCGAACTTCCACTGGGCAATCAGCGCATCGAGATGGGACTGCAGGGCGCCGTCGAACTTCGCGGCGTCGAGGGGGTCGAGTTTGATCCGCCAGCAACTTCCCTGCTCGTCGGTGACCTTGGTGATCGAGCGCGCCGGTTCTGGCCGGGGATCGGGATCAGGGCGCGGTTCGAGCTTGACCGCGGTGCGCAGCTGGTTGACCGTTGCACTCGCCGCCAGCGCCGCATAGTGCTCATCGGAGCCCTCGGCTGCCCGGCCGGCGATGACGCCGACCTGATCCAGCGACAGTTGGCCATCCCGCATGCCTCGGGCGCAGCGGGGGAACTCTGCAAGCCGGTGCGCGACGGTGCTGATGGTGTGGGCGTTTCCCGGTGACACACCGGTCTTCCAGGCAACCAACGCCGGGATTGACCGTACGCCGGTGGCCCCCCATAGCTGGTCACGCTCGACCTCGGCGACGATCTCGACGATGCGCCCATCAATGGCGTTGCGCTGACCGGTCAACTCCGCCAATTCCTCGAACAGCACATCAAGGCGCTGGTCAGGGCGAAAACCAGTAGCAGCGGACGGTGCGGTCGACGACATGACTTAATCGTCGCAGGGGGGTACGACAACTCCGGGCTGTCAGACTCCGGAAGCCGAGTCCGTGGGTGGTAGTGCTGTGCCGGGCCGGAATGGTGGCTGAAAAGGCCGGAAGGGTGGCCGAAATTGGCAGCTGAACGTTGAGATTGGGGCTGGTGGACCGCAGCCGCGATGTGTCAGCATCGGTGACATGAAAGCGCGCCGATCGGCCGTATTGCTCGGTGTTGCGGTGGGGGCGGCCTTGGCGACGCTGACCAGCGCCCCGGTCGTCGTTCCCTCCGCCTCCGCTGCCTCCTGTCCCGACGTCGAGGTGACCTTCGCCCGGGGCACCGCCGAACCGCCCGGTGTTGGCGGAGTGGGACAGAAATTCGTCGATGCACTGCGCTCGCAGGCCGGGGAGCGGTCCATCGGGGTCTATGCGGTCAACTACCCCGCCGCCGACGATTGGCCGCCGTCGGCGTCCGCCGGCGCCGGCGACGCGAACGCTCACGTTCAGTCCATGGTTGCGAGTTGCCCTAACACCAAGCTGGTGCTCGGCGGCTACTCCCAAGGCGCGATGGTCATCGATCTGATCACCATCGCGCGGGCATCGGTGGCCGGCTTCAACGCTGCGACCCTGTCGGAGGACGAGGCTCAACACGTAGCCGCGGTCGCTGTCTTCGGGAATCCGACCGACAGGTATCTGGGGGGACCGATCAGCGAGATCAGCCCGTGGTACGGGGCCAAGGCCATCGATCTGTGTGCTGACGGCGATCCGATCTGCTCTCCGGGCGGTTTTGCGCTGCCTACCCACGACGAGATGATCTCCGCCCCGCACCTGTCCTACGAGCAGTCCGGGATGCCCGGTCAGGCAGCGTCTTTCGTGGCGAGCCAGCTCTGACGCAGAACGGCTTTACCCGACTGCCTCCGAAGCCCAGTACTCGCGCAGGCTGGCGATCTTCTCGCCGGCGAATTCCAGAATGGCTACTTCCCGCATCCGTTTGCGCACTCCCTGGACGCGGTCGGCGAATGTCGCTTCCCATTCGGCGATCACGGTGATGCCGTCGGTGGCGGCGTAGAGGTTGAGCAACCGGGCATCGATGTCGGCCTGGCCGTCGACGACCTTGGTCTGCCAGTAGTCCCGGATCCCAGCCCGGGTACGGATCGGTTCTTCGAGCACCCGCTCGTGGTAGGTCGCGTCGTCGGTGAAGATCGTGCCGATGAGGTCGGGGTCTTGCTGCATCCAGGCGCGCAGGTAGGTGTCGATCGTGGTGCGGACGTCCTTCATGGGAGGAGTGTGGCCCACGTTGCGGCCAAGCCTTCGCCGAACGTGCATTCAGCGCGACGAGATGGCAAAAAGATCGCGCTCAGTGCACGCACGGCGCGGTGGCGTGGGTGGAACCGGCCCAGAGGTGCCCGGATTTCCGGACCGACCCCGAGCGGGGTAATCTAACCCGGGAAAATTAGGGCAGCCTTTACTAACACGCTGGCTAACACGCGGAGGGGACCGGATGGCCGACGACGACACCTCGGCCGTCGTGCAGTTTCCGTCCTGGATCGGCCGCTTCTCCGGGCCCGGACCTGCAACCCTGGTGTTCCCGCACGCCGGGGGATCGGCGGTCAACTACCGCCCGCTGGCGCTGGCGCTGGCCGCCGGCGCCGACACCTACGTCATGCAGTATCCGCAGCGTGCCGACCGGTACCGCGAACCGCCCGCCGAGACGCTGCCGGAACTGGCCCGCGGCCTGTTCGACGCGGCCCCCTGGCACCAGCTCGGGCCGCTGCGGCTGTTCGGGCACAGCATGGGCTCGATCGTCGCTTTCGAATTCGCCCGGCTCGCCGAAGATCGCGGTATCGAGATCCAGCGACTGTGGGCCTCGGCCGGTCCGGCCCCGGGTGCGGTAGCCGGGCTGCGCAAGCTGCCGACCGGGGATGCCGAGCTGCGCGCCGAACTGGCCGAGTTGGGCGGCACCGACCCGCGGCTGCTGGCCGACCAGGAGTTCCTCGCCTTGGTGCTGACCCCGGTGCGCTCCGACTACCTGGCCTTCAACCGCTACCGGTGCGCACCAGGGGTCACCATCGGCGCCGACATCAACGTGTTGGGCGGCCGATCCGACGACCGGATCGGCACCGACCTGCTGAAGGGCTGGGCCGAGCACACCACCGGCCGATGCGCCGTCTCGATGTACGACGGCGGGCATTTCTACCACTACGAGCACATCGACACCCTGGCGAAGCGGATCATCACCGATGACTGACCGGCGCGAGGACCCGGTTGTCATCACCGGCCTTGGCGTCGAGGCGCCCGGCGGAATAGAGACCGCCGAGCAATTCTGGTCGCTGCTGGCCGACGGCCGCGAGGCCCTGAGCGCCATCCCGGAGGACCGGGACTGGGCGGTGCGTGAACTCATCGACGGATCACACCGTGACGGCTTCAAGCCCATCTGCAACGCCGGTGGATTTCTTTCCGGTGCAGCCGAATTCGACCCGGGCTTCTTCGGGATCGCACCGCGCGAAGCCATCGCGATGGACCCGCAGCAGCGTGTCGCGCTGCGAGTGGCCTGGCGCGCGTGCGAGGACGCCGGCATCAACCCCGACGAGCTCACCGGCCACGACGTCGGTGTCTACCTCGGCGCGTCGGTCACCGGTTACGGCCCGGACATGGCGCAGTTCTCCGCACACAGCGGGCATCTGCTGCCGGGCACCGCGCTGTCGGTGATCTCCGGCCGGGTGGCCTACACCCTCGGGCTGGCGGGACCGGCCCTGACCGTCGACACCTCCTGCTCGTCGGCGCTCTCGGCGCTGCACCTGGCGGTACAGGCGATCCGTACCGGTGACGCCGACATGGCGCTCGCCGGTGGAGTGTGCGTGATGGGCTCGCCCGGATTCTTCGTCGAGTTCTCCAAGCAGCACGCGCTCTCCGACGACGGGCACTGCCGGCCCTACAGTGCCGCCGCGACCGGAACGGTGTGGGCTGAAGGCGCCGGAATTTTTGTGCTGCAACGCAAGTCGGCCGCGCTGCGCGACGGCCGGCACATCTACGGCGAGATCCTGGCCAGCCGGCTCAACCAGGACGGCCACACCACCGGCCTGCTCACCCCCAGTGAGCAGGCTCAGCAGCGACTGTTCCGGCGCGCGCTGGCCGACGCCGACGTGCACCCCGGCCAGGTCGGGATGATCGAAGGCCACGGAACCGGCACCCGGGTCGGCGATCCCGTCGAACTGCGGTCGCTGATGAACGTGTACGGCACGGAGACCGAACCGGGCGCCGGTCCGCGCCTGGGCTCGGTCAAATCCAACATCGGGCACGCCCAGGCCGCCGCCGGTGCCCTCGGCCTGACCAAGGTGCTGCTGGCCGCCGAACACCAGATGATCCCGTCCACCCTGCATGTGAGCGACGGGTGGCACGACGGCATCGACTGGGACGGCGGGGGTGGTGGAGGCATGACGTTGGCCGAAACCAACTCCGCCTGGCCGGCGAGCGACGGCCGCCGGATCGGCTCGGTCTCGGCGTTCGGGATGAGTGGCACCAATGCGCATGTGATCGTCGCGGTGGACGACGCCTTGGAAGCTGAGGCGAATCCGGCAACCCGGGGAGCGGTCGCGTGTTGAGCACCCATCCGAGCGCCCTGCCCGACGGCCGTAGCCCCGTACTGCTCTCGGCGCACGCCCGCGACCTGGTGCAGGCCGAGGCCGGTGCGCTGGTGCGCTACCTGCACGGCAGGCACGCCGGCGTCGGCGCCGTCGCCCAGACCCTGCGGGCCACCCGTCCGATCCGCCGGTACCGCGCCGTGATCCGGGCCCGCGACGCGGGCGAACTCATCAGCGGGCTCGACGCCGTCTACCGCGACGTCGAGCATCCGCTGGTAGCCCGATCGCATCATCAGGAGCCCGCCCGCACCGCATTCGTGTTCCCCGGGCAGGGCAACCAGTGGCCCGGCATGGGTGCTGACCTGATCGGCATCGCGGCCTACCGGGCCGAGGCGGACCGCTGCGAGGAGGCCTTCCGCCGCGCCGGACAGGCCTCGCCGCTGGCCTACCTGCGCGGCATCGACGACCCGGACCCGGTGGTGGTGCAGGCAGCGCAGTTCACCCACGCCGCGGCGCTGGCCGCCACCTGGCGGCATTTCGGCGTGCTGCCCGACATCACCGTCGGCCACAGCCTCGGGGAGCTCGCCGCCGCCTATATCGCCGGGGTGGTGGACCTGGATGCCGCGGTGGCGGTGGTGATCGCACGGGCGGAACTGACCGATCTGCTGACGGACAACGCACCGGGCCGCTTCGGCATGGCCATGATCGCCCTGGGTGCCGAGGCCGCCACGGAATTCATCGCCGGCACCGCCGGCTGGTTGGAGCTGTCGGTTGTCAACGGCCCCGAATCGGTGGTCGTCTCCGGAGAATGGGCTGCGGTGCAGTACATCCTGGAGCGCGCCAGTCATCGCGGGGTGTTCGCCCGCGAGCTTGCGGTGCGCTACCCGGCACACACCAGCCTCCTGGAGCCGCTACGCGACCGCATGATCGCTCAGCTACCGGATGCGCAATTCCACAGCGCCCCGGTCGAATTCATCGGCTCGGCATACGGTGGCCCGATTCCGACGGGAAAGACGTTCCAGCAGTATTGGTTTGACAATCTCCGTCAGCAGGTTCGGTTCGATCTGGCCACCGCCGCTGCCGTGCACCGCGGGGTCACCACGTTTATCGAGATGTCGGCGCACCCCACCCTGCTGGTGCCGTTGGGCGATATCGCCGACACCGCACAGGTGCTGGCCAGCACCGACCGTGACCACCCGGCAGACGAGGCGCTGGCGGCCAACATCGCCGCCGCGGCGATCGCCGATCCCGGTTACCGCTGGCGGGACTTCGCCGCACCGGATGCAGGCGTACCGCTGCGGCATTTCCCGCACGCGCCGATGCACACCACCAGACTGTGGGCCGGCACCGAGCCCGCCGCGCAGCGCCACCGGCAACCGGTCGTCATGACCGAACAATGGGTTCCCGTCGAGGAACCCGAAGGCCGGCCCGGCGGGGTTGCCGTCATCGACTACACCGGGGAATCGGCGGAGCTGGCCGCGCGGCTGGCGGTGTTATCGGACACCGATGTCGACCCGGCTACCGCCGAACTTTTGGTGCTCGTGGCCCCGCCGGCGGATTCCGTTGAGATCGCTGCGACGGCAAGTGCCTTCGCCAGCCATGCGACTGAACAGACCCCGCCGGCGCCCGGACCGAACTGCCGACGGGTATGGCTGATCACCCGCGGAGCCGAACGACTCGACAACGATCCACCGCCGCGGCCGGGGGCTGCGGCGCTGGCGGCACTGCACCGCAGCATCGGATTCGGCTACCCCGACCAGACGTTCGCACACCTGGATCTGCCGCTCGAGTCCACGGCGGCCGATATCCGGGCCGCCGTCGCCGCATTGACCCTGCCCGACACCGAGGTCGCGGTGCGCGCCGGGCGGCTCTCGGTGCGCCGGTTGGTCGAATCGCCCGCCGCGCCGGGCGTGCCCGTGATTCCGGAAACCGTCGTGATAAGTGGTGGCACCGGCGCCATCGGGATGGCTTTCGCGGCGTTCTGCGCCGAACGGGGCGCCCGCGACATCGTCCTGCTCAGCCGCAGCGGGGCCACCGGCGCGACCGCTTGCCAGTTGGATGCGCTGCGTGCGCGCACCGGGGCGCGCATCAGCGCGATCCGGTGCGATATCACCGACGGTGCGGCGGTCGCCGAGTTGGTCGCCGAACAGAACCCAGCGCCGGCCGGGCTCATGGTGCACACCGCATCGGCGGAAGCGGTTGCCACCGAACGGATCACCCGCGCAGACGTTCGGGATGCCCTCGGCGCCAAAGTGCTCGGACTGCACAACCTGGTGCGGCACTGGCCTCGGCAAGCCGACGCGCACGTGCTCGTCTGCTCATCGGTGCTGGCCCTGTGGGGCGGCTCGGGCCACGGCCTATACGCGGCAGCCAACCGGATGGCCGACACCCTGGTGCAGCGGCTGCGAGCCGACGGGTTGAACGCCAACTCGATCCGCTGGGGGCTGTGGCAGAGCGTGGCGGTGGTCAGCGGTGAGGAGAAGAACCGGATCGCCCGCACCGGCCTGACGCCGATGCCGTCCGAGGCCGCGATCAGCGCCGGACTGCTCGCCGAGCCGAACGACCCGGCGATCCTGGCCGCCGACTTCGATCGGCTGGCGGTTTTCTTCGACAGCCAGGGAGTACCTTCTCCGTTCGCCGAATCACACACCCCGGCAACGGTGGACGCCGGCGCCGACCGCCCGGTCGGCGAGGTGGTGGCCGCCGAAGTGGCGGCGGTACTCGGGCTCGACGGGCCCGACGACATCGACATGCACCGAGCACTGGTCGACCTCGGCCTGGATTCACTGCTCGCCCTGGACCTGCGGAAACGACTGGGCCGCGCGACCGGCCGGCGGGTGGTGCTGGGACCGCTGCTGGCCGGACTGACGGGCGCCCAACTGACGGCGACGCTGCGCGACGACACGGCGCCGGAGACGGTGACGGAAGGGACTGTTTTCACCCATGACTGACACCGTCGACCAGGCCACAGACGCGACCGAGCCGCGGCTGGAGTTGCTGCGCCGCCGACTTGCCGAACGCGGGCTGGCGGCCGCCGCGCCTGCCGCCGAAGACGCTCAAGCCGCGCACCCGGCGATGAGCGACGGGCAGCGTCGGATGTGGTTCGTGCAGGCCCTGGACCCCGACGGCGCCGTCGCCAACATCTCGGTCTCCTACCGGCTGACCGGCCCGCTGGAGCCGGCCCGCCTGCGCGCCGCCCTGGCCGCGGTGGCCACCCGACACCCGGTGCTACGCACCACCTACTCCATCGACGACTCCGGCGAACCCCAGCCGGTGACCGCAGACGTCACACCGGGATTCACCGAACACGATCTGTCCGACCTCGCCGAGCAAGCCCGGGCGCTGCGGCTGGAGGTGCTGGCCCAGCGTGAATTCGCCACCCCGTTCCGGCTGGAATCCGATGCGCCGCTGCGGCTCACGTTGATCCGGGTCCGGCCGGACGAACACATTCTGCTGCTGGTGGCCCACCACATCGCCTGGGATGACGCCTCCTGGGCGGTCTTCTTCGCCGACCTGACTGAAGCCTATGACGCCGGCCCCGATGCGTTCGCCGGCCGCCCCGGCGCCCACGTTGTCGCCGCTGCGCCTTTTCGGGCCGCCTCCGAGCACGGTGCCGACCTGGACTACTGGCGCACCCTGCTGGCCGATCCGCCCGACCCGCTGGAGTTACCCGGCCCGCGCGGCTCGGCGGTACCCCACACGTTGCGCGCCGGGTTATGCACCCGCGCACTGCCCGCCGACTTGATGGACGGCATCACCGAGCTGGCACGCAGCAACGGCGCCACGCCCTACATGGTGATCGCCGCGGCGCTGTCCGCGTTGGTCTACCGCTACACCGGCACCGACGATTTCCTCATCGCCTCACCGGTTCTCAACCGCACCGCCGGCACCGAGGAAGCCATCGGCTACTTCGGCAACACCGTGGTACTGCGCGCCCGGGTGGCACCCGCCGAGCGGTTCACCGACCTGCTGGCCCGCACCCGCGACACCGCACTGGGGGCGTTCGCCCACCAGGGCATCAACCTCGACCGGGTGGTCCGCGAACTCAACCCGGACCGCCGACACGGGGGAGTGGAACGACTCACCCGGCTCAGCTTCGGCATCCGCGCGGCACACGGGGACGGCTTCCAGCCGCATGAGATGACGTGCACCCGGGCTGATTACCGCGGCAAGATCGCCCAGCTGCCGCTGGGAATCATGGTGGAGACCGGTGACTCCCACGACAGCGGAGCGCTGATCGAAGCCGAATTCCTGCACGACGTGCTCGATGAGGCTCTGGTCGACCAACTGCTGCGACACCTGGTGCAGCTGCTGTCCGCCGCCGTCGCGCAACCACACGCAGTCGTCGGCGAGCTGGACATGCTCGGCGACGCGGACCGAGCCTGGCTGGACGCGGTTTCCCGCGGACCGGACTTCGCCGGCGCCCCGACCACGCTGGGCGCGCTGGTCGCCGACCGGGCGGCAGCCACCCCCGACGCCGTCGCCGTCGTCGACGAGCACGGCCGCTACAGCTACGCCGAGATCAACTGCCGCGCCAACCGGATCGCCCACCACCTGATCGCGGCCGGGATCGGCACCGAGGACAAGGTCGCGGTGTTGTTCGGCCGCTCGGTCGACCTGGTGGTCACCGCGCTGGGCATCGTCAAGGCCGGTGCGGCCTACGTGCCGGTGGACCCGGAATACCCGCCGGACCGTATCGAATTCATCCTCGGTGACGCCCGGGCGGCGCTGGTGATACGCGAACCCCTCACGCCCGAGGACGTGGCCGGCCGGCCCGACACCGACCCGACCGACGCCGACCGGGTACGCCCGCTGCGACCGGAGAATCTGGCCTACCTGATCTACACCTCGGGTTCGACCGGGCTGCCCAAGGGCGTCGAGGTGTCGCACGCGCCGATCACCGAGTACCTCACCTGGTTCGGCGACGAGTACGGCGTCGACGACACCGATGTGCTGCTGCAGGTCGCCTCACCGAGCTTCGACGTATCGATCGGCGAACTTTTCGGAACCCTGGGGAACGGTGCCCGGCTGGTGATCCCGCGTCCCGACGGGTTGCGCGACATCGGCTACCTGACCGACCTGCTGCAGCGCGAGGGCGTCACCGCCATGCATTTCGTGCCGTCGCTGCTGGGGCTGTTCCTGTCGCTGCCCGGGGTGAATCAGTGGCGCACACTGCGACGCATCCCGATCGGTGGCGAACCGCTGCCCGGCGAGTTGGCCGACAAGTTCCACTCAACCTTCGACGCGCTGCTGCACAACTTCTACGGCCCCACCGAGACGGTAGTCAACTCCACCCGGTACAAGGTCGAAGGCACCCAGGGCAATCGGATCGTGCCGATCGGCAGCCCCAACATCAACACCACCATCCGGCTGCTCGACGACGCCTTGCAGCCGGTACCGGTCGGGGTGATCGGCGAGATCTACATCGGCGGAACACATGTCGCCCGTGGCTACTTCGACCGGCCCAGCCTGACCGCGGAACGTTTCGTCGCCGACCCGTGGGTGCCCGGCCGGCGGCTGTACCGCACCGGTGACCTGGCCCGCCGCAATGCCGCCGGTGACCTGGAATTCATCGGCCGCGCCGACGACCAGGTCAAGGTCCGCGGCTTCCGGATCGAACTCGGCGAGGTGGCCTCGGCCATCTCGGTGGACCCCAGCGTCGGACAGTGCGTGGTCGTGGTCTCCGATCTTCCCGCGCTCGGCCGCAGCCTGGTCGCCTACCTGACTCCCGCGGGACGAGGTGTCGCAGAAGACACCGTGGACATCCCGCGGATCCGGGCCCGGGTGGCCGCCGCGCTGCCGGAATACATGGCCCCGGCGGCCTACGTGGTGGTCGATGACATCCCGATCACCGCCCACGGCAAGATCGACCGGGCCGCCCTGCCCGACCCGCAGCCGATCGAATCCGCCCCGTACCGGGAGCCGCAGACAGACACCGAACACGCGGTGGCGCAGCTGTTTTCCGAACTGCTCGACCGCGACCGAGTCGGCGCCGACGACTCGTTCTTCGACCTCGGCGGGCATTCGCTGCTGGCCACCAAGCTGGTGGCGGCGATCCGCGCCCGGTGCGGGGTGGAGATCGGCATCCGGGACATCTTCGAGTCGAGTACGGTGGCCCGGCTGGCCGCCACGATAGAGCGGGCTTCGAGCGGGGAAGCCGGGCCTTCTCGCCCGCCACTGGTCGCGGTGCCGCGATCCGGTCCGTTGCCTGTGTCGGCCTCGCAGCTGCGCACCTGGTTCGCCTACCGGCTGGACCCGGGCGCGACCGGCGACAACATTCCGCTGTCGGCCCGGCTCACCGGCCCCTGCGACATCGCTGCGCTGACCGCGGCACTCGATGACGTGGTGGCCCGCCACGACAGCCTGCGCACCACGTTCTGCGAGATCGATGGGCTGCCCCACCAGATCGTCAATCCACCCGCTCCGGTGCAGATCGCCGAGCTACGTTGCCCGGAAACAGATCCCGAGGCGGTAGCGGCGTGGACGCGGGCACGGCTCGACGAACAGCGCGGCGGCGGCTTCGACCTGGAGAACGATTGGCCGATCCGGGCGGCGCTGCTGCACCTGCCCGGTGATGAGCGGGTGCTGTCGCTGGTGGTGCACCACATCGCCGCCGACCATTGGTCGGTCGAGGTGCTCTTCACCGACCTGCTGATCGCGTACCGATCCCGGGCGGCCGGCGCCGAACCATCATGGGCGCCTCCGGCTTTGCAGTACGCGGACTTCGCGCACTGGCAAGGCGAGCTGCTGCGCGATGAGTCCGGGTTGATCGACGCGCAGCGCCGCTACTGGATCGAGCAGCTGGCCGGCCTGGCCGACGACACCGGGCCCCGGCCGGATTTCCCGCGACCGGCCACCGCGAACGGTTCCGGTGACTCCGTCGCGTTCACCGTCACCCCGCAGCTGCGGGCCGGGCTGGCTGCGCTGGCCCGGGAGACCGGCGCCACCGAATTCATGGTGGTGCAGGCCGCGGTCGCGGTCCTGCTGCACCTGGCCGGCAGTGGTGACGACATACCGCTGGGGGTGCCGCTGGCGGGACGCACCGACAACGCCCTGGACAATCTGGTCGGGTTCTTCGTCAATATCGTCGTGCTGCGAAACCGCTTGTCGGGCAACCCGACACTGCGCGAAGTCGTGCTCCGGGCGCGGGAAGCTGCGCTGGGGGCCTACGCGCATGCAGACCTGCCGTTCGATCGGCTGGTGGAGGCGCTCAACCCGGTCCGGACACTGTCGCGCAACCCACTGTTCCAGGTGGTGGTTCACGTTCGTGACGGTGCCGAGGTCAGCCACGTCGTCAGCAGGGGAGGCAGCAGCGCCGACGGTGTTGAAGGCGACCTGGTGTTCCGCACCGTGATGCCGACGTTCGACATCGCGCACGCGGACCTGTCGGTGAACCTGTTCGCGACCGAGGATGCCGACGGCGCAGGTTATGACGGCCACCTGATCTACCGCACCGACCTCTATGAGCGTGCCACCGTGGCGCGGCTGGCCGACTGGCTGGGCCGGGTGCTGGCGGCGATGGCAAACGAACCGGGCCGAACCCTGCGCGAGATCAGCCTGGTCGATGACGGCCAGCGCGACCGGATCCTGCACGAGTGGAGCCGCGGCGCGCAGGCTCCCGGCGATGCTGCGTGCACCATCGCCGAAGTGCTGGCCCCGAGCCGCAGTTTCGACGGTGTCGCGGTGCGCTGCGCCGGGGCCGAGCTGACCTATCCGCAGCTGCATCAGCGCTCCGACCGGCTCGCCGAACTGCTGATCGAGGCGGGCGTGCAGCCCGGAACACTGGTGGGGCTGTCGGTGCGGCGCGACCTCGATCTGGCGGTGGCGCTGGTCGGCATCATGAAGGCCGGCGCCGGCTACTTCCCGCTGGACCCCAGTTACCCGCGTCAGCGCCTGGAGTTCATGATCTCCGACGTTTTCGCTGCCGGTGCGGCGGAGGTGATTCTGGTCAGCGCGGCCACCCGCGACGCGATTCCGGCGCCCGACGGCGTGCGGCTGGTATGCCTGGACGACGCGGACGTGCAGGTGGAACTGGCGAAAGACGGCGCCGGTATGGATCTTCCGGTGCCGCATCCGGATGACCCGATGTATCTGGTGTTCACCTCCGGCTCCACCGGGGTGCCCAAGGGCGTGCTGGGCACCCACCGGTCGATGAGTGCCCGGCTGAACTGGCAGCTCGCCCACTACCCGGTGGACGGTGCGGACATCCGGCTGGCCCAATCGTCGATGACGTTCCTGGAGGGCGGCATGGAGCTGCTGGCCGGGCTGGCCGCCGGGGCGACGATGATCCTGGCCGACGACAACGAGTTCCGCGATCCCGAGGCGCTGGCGCGGCTGATCGCGGACGAGCAGGTGGCCCAAGTGACGGCGGTGGCCAGCCTGATCTCGGTACTGGCCGAATCCGACTCACTGCGCGGACTGCGCCGACTGGTGTGCAGCGGCGAGCCGGTCTCGGCGGAGCTACTGGCCCGGCTGGACAAGGCGCTTGACTCGAACACCCAGCTGCTCAACAACTTCGGCGCCACCGAGACCTCCGGGGCGGCGGTGCGCGGTGCGCTGACGCCTCCGACCCCGAAACTGGGCCGGCCCACACCCGGTTCGCAGGCCTACCTGCTCGACGACGCGCTGCAGCCGGTGCCGCCCGGCGTGGTCGGCGAGGTCTACTACGCCGGCCCGCAGATCGTCCTCGGCTACTGGAAACGTCCCGGCCTGACTGCTACCCGGTTCGTCGCCAACCCGTTCAATCCCGGCGACCGGCTCTACCGCAGCGGGGACCGCGCCCGCTGGAGCACTGACGGGGTGCTGGAGTTCGTCGGCCGCACCGACCACCAGGTCAAGGTGCGTGGCTTCCGGGTGGAGCTGGCCGAGGTGGAGGCGGCGCTGCGCGGCGCACCCGGGGTGGCTGCGGCCGCTGCCCGCACTTGGGAACAGCGGGGCGGCATCACGCTGGCCGGCTATGTGGTGCCGGCCGGTCCGGTCGCCGACGCGGTGGAGTTCATTGCGTCGGTGCGTGCCGCGGTGGCCGCGACGCTGCCCGGCTACATGGTGCCGTCGTCGCTGACGGTGCTGGAGACGATGCCGCTGACCGACTCCGGGAAACTGAACCGGCCGGGGCTGCCGCAGCCGGCGGTGGCCACCCGCGGGGAAGCCGACCCGCCCGTCACCGCGACCGAGCAGACCCTGGTCGGCATCTGCGCCGAGCTGTTGGGCGTCGAGGCGATCGGGCGCAGCGACGGATTCTTCGAACTCGGCGGCGACAGCATCCTCTCGGTGCAATTGGCCGCCCGGGCGCGTGCGGCCGGATTGGACATCGACCCGCGGATGATCTTCGAGAACCCGACGTTCGCCGACCTGGCTGCTGCCGCCGATCTTCGGGTCGCAGCCGGAGACCGCACCGACACCCCCGACACGGCGTTCGCCCCGATGAGCGTGTCGGGTCTGAGCGGGCCTGCACTGGCCGATCTCACTGCCGCATGGGGCGATTCACCGTGACCGAGACATCACAACGTCCGGCCATCGAGGACGTACTGACACTGTCGCCGCTGCAGCAGGGCCTGTTCTCCCTGGCCAAACTCGCCACCGATGACGGCGTCGGGGCGGACGGCGTCGATGTCTATACCGTGCAGTTCGTCATCGACATCGTCGGTGCCGTCGATACCGGGCTGCTGCGCCGCAGTGCCGAAGCCATGCTGGCCCGACACGCCAACCTGCGGGCCTCGTTCTGGGATGTGGACCTGCCGCATCCAGTCCAGATCGTACCGGCGACAGCGGTCCTGCCGTGGCGGGAAATCACCGCTGCACCCGGTGAATTCGATGAGATCGCGCGCACCGAACGCACCGCCAACTTCGACCTGGCCCGCGGACCGCTGCTGCGCTTCGTGCTGGCGCAGTCCGCCCCCGACCAGCGCCGGCTGATCCTCACCGTGCATCACCTGCTGCTCGACGGGTGGTCGATGGCGGTGTTCTTCGACGAGATGGTGGCCATCTACCGAGCCGGCGGCATGGACCCGCTGCCCCCGCCGCGGCCCTACCGCGACTACATCGGCTGGCTGGCGGGCCAGGACACCGATCAAGCCGTCGCCGCCTGGCGCGACTACCTGGCCCCACTGAGCGCCCCGACCATCCTGGCCGACAGCGAGCAGTCCGCGGTGGGCGGCGCCGTCCCGCAGGTCCACGAGGTGGCCCTGGATAGCGACGCCACCGCGCGGCTGACCGAGTGGGCCCGCCGGCACGGGCTGACGCTGAACACAGTGCTGCAGTTCGCCTGGGCGGTACTGCTAGGCCGGCTCACCGACCGGACCGAGGTGGGGTTCGGCGCGGTGGTGTCCGGTCGTCCGCAACAGCTCACCGGCGTCGAGACCATGGTCGGCCTGTTCATCAACACCGTCCCGGTGGTGGCCTCGACACCGCCGGACGCCGACGTGGTCACGACCTGCCAAGCGCTGCAACGCGATACCGCCGCCATGCGCGACCTGGGCTACGTGAGCCTGTCCACCGTGCAGCGGGCCAGCGGTAATGCGGTGTTCGATACCTTGGTGGTGTTCGAGAACGCCCCGACCGGCTCGGCATCGGCCGGGGTCACCACCCCCGATGGGGTGCGCTTCATCCCGGTCACGGTGGAAAGCCTCACGCACTATCCGCTGACCCTGGTGAGCTACCCGCCACGCGACGGCCGGCTCACCGTTCTGCTCGAGGTCGTTCCGGATGCGCTGGGCGAGCTGTCGATTCCCGATCTGGGGCGGCGGCTCCTGCAGGTGCTACGCCAGCTGATCGACCGACCCCGTATCGCCGACCTGGACGTGCTGCTGCCCGCCGAGCGGGCCCGCATCGCCGACCCGGTGGCCCAGGTCAACGTGTCGACGGCTTCGGTGCCCGCATTGTTCGCCGCCGCTGCCGCGCAGCACCCGGACCGCCCGGCGCTCACCGGCGAGGACCGAAGCCTGACGTATGCGGAGTTGGCCTCCGAATCAGCCCGGCTGGCAAGGGCGCTGACCGGGCGGGGGATCAGCCCCGAAGACCGGGTCGCGATCGCGCTGCCGCGCTCGCTCGATTCGGTCATCGCGATCCTGGCGGTACTGCAGTCCGGAGCGGCCTATGTCCCGATCGATGTCACCCTGCCGGCGACACGCATCGAATCCCTCCTGCGCCAAGCTGATCCGAAGCTGACGCTGACCGTCGAACTGCTGGCCGAACTGCGTTCCGTCGACGTCGCGCAGCACCCCACGCCGACCGAGATCCACCCCGACTCGGCCGCTTACGTCATCTTCACCTCCGGATCAACCGGGGAACCCAAGGGTGTCGTCGGCACGCACCGGGCGCTCGCGTCGTACTTCGCCGACCACCAGCAGCGGATGTACATCCCGGCCGTGGCCCGGCTGGGCCGGGCACTGCGCGTCGCGCACGCCTGGTCGCTGAGCTTCGACGCGAGCTGGCAGCCGCTGGTCGGCTTGCTGGGTGGACAGAGTGTGCACCTGTTCTCGGCCGAGGAGATGCGCGACGCCGAGGCGATCATCGATGGCATCCGCCGGCACCGGCTGGACATGATCGACACCTCCCCGTCGATGTTCACCCAACTGTTCGACGCCGGCCTACTCGACGCCGGATCCGACCACCGGCTCAGCGTCCTGGCACTCGGCGGGGAGGCCATCGCCCCGCACACCTGGGCGAAGCTTCGCGCGGTGCCATCGACAGCCGTGCACAACTGCTACGGGCCGACCGAGACCACCGTGGAAGCCGTCGTCGCCGACGTGGCCGACACCGCTACGCCGGTGATCGGAGAAGCGGTGCGGGGCATGACCGCTCACGTGCTGGACTCCGGGCTACGGGAGGTGCCCGACGGGGTGGCCGGAGAGCTGTACCTGGCCGGTGCGCAAATCACCCGCGGGTATCTGGGCCGGCCCGGTGCGACCGCGGCGCGCTACGTCGCCGACCCCTTTGCCGCCGGTGGCCGGATGTATCGCACCGGGGACCTGGTTCGGCGCCGCGCCGACGGCCGGCTGATCTACCTGGGCCGCGCCGACGACCAGGTCAAGGTGCGCGGGTACCGGGTAGAGATCGCCGAAGTCGAAGCCGCGCTGGCCGCAGCGAGCGGGGTGACCGGGGCCGCCGTGCTGCCCGTGCAGGGGCCCACCGGCACCCGGCTGGCCGGGTTCGTCACCGGCGCGGACGTGGACACCACCCGGGTGCGCGCCGAGATCGGCGCCCGGCTGCCGGCCTACCTGATCCCCGCCCGGATCACCGCGGTGGAATCGATGCCCCTGACCCCCAATGGAAAACTGGACACCGAGCAGCTGGTGGCGCTCCTGGCCCTGGCAGGCCCCGTCATCGGCGGCGGAGAGGAACCGGCCACCGAGACCGAACGGACCTTGGTGGAGCTGCTGGCCGAGGTCTTCGGGAGCGCCGAGGGCTCGGCAGGCGCGCCCCCCGGCGTCGAGACCGATCTGCGTGAGCTGGGTCTGGACAGCATCGTCGCGCTGTCGATGGTACGGGCGGCACGCCGGCGCGGCCTGCCCCTGCGTCCGCGAACCGCCTTGACCTGCAACACGATTAGAGACTTGGCAGCCGCCCTGGACAGAGAAGTCGTTGAATCCGACGAAGCCGCACCAGACCGCGTCGCCGACGACGGGCCGATCCCGCTGCTGCCGGCCGGCCGCTGGCTCTACGAGTTCGGCAGCCCGCGCCGACTCGGACAGGTCGAGGCGGTCCGGCTGGCCGCCGATACCGAGCCCGGACGGCTACGGTCCGCGCTGGCTGCGATCGTCGCCGCGCACCCGATGCTGCACGCGCGACTCGACCCGTCCGCGTTGGTGCTGCACCCGATCGAACCCGTCGACATCCTGACCGAGATCGCCGTCGACGCCGATGATCTGGCTACCGTCACCGAGCACGGCACCCGGCTGCTGGCGAGCCTGGACCCGGAGGCCGGGGTACTGCTGCGCGCGATATGGCTGCGCCCGCCCACCGGGCCCGGGGTGCTAGTGCTGTGCGGGCATGTGCTGGCGTTGGACCCGGTCTCCTGGCAACTGCTCCTGGGCGAGCTGCACGCCGCGCTGGCCGGTGCTGACCCGCTGCCTGAACGCAGCGGTTACCGGCGTTGGGCCGCCGCCCTGACCGAACGTGCGCAAAACCTGGACACCGCAGACTTCTGGGCAGCGCAGCTGGCCGGCGAAGATCCGGAGCTGGGCGCTCGGCGAGTTCGACCCGACCGCGACCGAGCCGGCGACCTCACGGTGTCGATGGCCGTCGTCGATCCGACGATCACCGCTGCCCTGTTGGCAACACACGTGCCCATGCATGACCTGCTGGTGGTGGCGGCGGCGCGGATGGTCACCGGATGGCGGTCCCGGCGCGGACAGGACAGGCCGGCACCGCTGCTGGCACTGGAGACCCACGGACGTGCCGAGGACCTATTGGGCGGGGGCGAGCGGCTCGACACCTCCGACATCGCCGGGCTGCTGACCGCGATCTACCCGCTGCGCGTGAACCAACCCGACCCGGCCGGGGTCGCGCGCGCCCTGGCGCAGATCCCCGGCAGCGGCATCGATTACGGACTGTTGGCCTACCTGCGGCCCGACACCGCCGCCCGGCTGGGCGCCGTGGCCGGCCCGCAGGTGCTGCTGAACTACCTGGGACGCGTCGACCGGGCCGGAGGCGGGCCGACCCTGGCGCCCGACCTGATCGCCGCGCTGCCGTCGGTGCCCGAACCCGACCAGGCGGTGCGCCACGCGCTGAGCATCTTCGCCGCGGTGGCCGACCTCGGGTCGGGTCCGACGGTGATGACGCAGTGGCGCACGTTGCCCGACATCCTCGGCGATGGCGAGATCGGCCAATTGCAAGAACTATTCGTCGAGACCCTGAGCGATCTGGTGGAGGAGCTGCGATGAGCACCCTGGCGGTGATCGGTGCCGGAGCCAAGGCGGTCGCGGTGGCCGCGAAGGCCGCGGTGCTGCGCGAGATGGGTGTCAGCAACATCGACGTCCCGGATGTCGTCGCCGTGGAACGCACCGAGGTGGCCGCCAACTGGCGGGCGACCGGCGGCTGGACCGATGGCGCGCACCGGCTGGGCACCAGCCCGGAGAAGGACGTCGGCTTCCCCTACCGTTCCGCACTGGTGGCCGGCCGCAACGCCGAGGTCGACGAGGCGATGACGCGCTACAGCTGGCAGGCCTACCTGATCGCCACCGGCCAGTTCGCCGAGTGGGTGGACCGGGGCCGACCGGCCCCCACCCACCTGCGGTGGAGTCAGTACTTGCGCTGGGTCGCCGATGCGGTGCAGTTGACCGTGATCCCCGGCGAGGTGGACCGGCTGTCGGTCGACGGAGCCGGCTGGTCGCTGCACACCCGGGAGACCGAGGTGGCCGCCGACGCGGTGATGATCACCGGCCCGGGGCAAGCCGAGAAGTCGATCCTGCCCGGCAACCCGCTGGTGCTCTCGATCGCCCAGTTCTGGCACCGGGCCGCGGCCGACCGGATCAGCGCCGAGCGCGTCGCCGTCATCGGCGGCGGCGAAACCGCCGCGTCGATGCTGAACGAACTGTTCCGGCACCGGGTTTCGACGATCACGGTGATCTCCCCGCAGGTGACGCTGTTCACCCGGGGAGAGGGATTTTTCGAGAACGCGTTGTTCTCCGATCCGACCGATTGGACCGCCCTGACCCTGCCCGAGCGCCGCGATGCGCTGGCTCGCACCGACCGCGGGGTGTTCTCGGCGCGCGTGCAGGACGCGCTGCTGGCCGACGACCGGATTCGGCACCTACGGGGCCGGGTCGCGCACGCGGTAGCCCGCGACGGGCGAATCCGCTTGACGCTGAGCACCAACCGGGGCGGCGAGAACTTCGAGACCGTGCACGGCTTCGATTTGGTCATCGACGGTTCCGGTGCCGATGCGCTGTGGTTCACCTCGCTGTTCGGCCAGGACACTCTGGATCTGCTGGAGCTGGGTCTGGGCGGCCCGCTGTCCGGGGACCGACTGGCCGAAGCGATCGGTCACGACCTGGCCGTCGCCGGTGTCACCCCGAAACTGTTCCTGCCCAACCTGGCCGGACTCACTCAGGGACCGGGATTTCCCAACCTGAGCTGTCTGGGATTGCTGTCCGACCGGATCCTGGGCACCCGCCCGACCACCAACGCGGGCAGTGACCTGGTCGCTGCCCGGCGGACCACTGAGGAGACCCGATGAGCACCAACCCCTTTGACGACGACAACGGCACCTTCTACGTGCTGGTCAACGACGAGGACCAGTACAGCCTCTGGCCGGCCTTCGCCGATGTGCCCGCCGGGTGGCGAGTGGTCCACGGAGGTGAACAAGGTGCCGCCCGCGCAGCCTGCCTGGAGTACGTCGAACAGCATTGGAACGACCTGCGGCCCAAGAGTCTTCGTGATGCCATGACGGCCGATCGGGGCTAGCGCGCCCACGATCGCGCCGAAGCCACGTACCCTCGGTTCGAAGACCCACCCGGTCGTTTTGATCGAGGCAACCTGAAAGGTGTCGTCATGTCCGTGAAACTGCTCACCGTCGGTATGGGCTTGGCGGCTGCGATCGCCATGCCGGGCGTGGCGGTGGCCGAAGCGCCGAACCAGCCGCCCCTTACGGTGTTTCACGCGCCGCATCCGCAGAACCCGGCACCGGCGGCGAGTCTGCCGAGCGCCGAGCAACTTACCGGAATTCTGGACGACCTGGTCGATCCACGGGTCCCCGCCGAGGTGAAAAGCGGCTTGGTGGCCGGCGGTCTGCAGCGGCATCAAGCCGATGTATTGGACCATCAGCTGCGCCGATTGGGGCACCACCATGGCCTTCCGCTGACCTTCACCGCGTCCGACATCGCCTCCACCGGACCCGACACGGTCAGCGCCGATATCACCGCCACCGGACCCACGTTGCCGGCTCCGATCACCAAACCCGTGACTTTCACCGACCAAAATGGCTGGATGCTGTCCCAGAACGGGGCCGACGAGCTGATGGAGGAGACCGTCGGGCGGCTGCCCAACTGAGCTGGATCCAGCTCGGGAATGGTCAAGAACGGTTGAGCCGGGCGAACATGGGTTTCTGGGTCTTGTAGAGCCCGGGAAACTCGGCGAAGAGCCGATCGTAGACCGCGCGGTTCCCCGCGATCGGCTCGAAGACGCCGTCGAGCGGGATCAGATCGCGCAACTCGTCACGATCCAATTCGCCCATACCGATACCGGCGAACAGGGCCGCACCGCGCAACTGCGCATTGAGCGGGTCGGCCACCCGTTCGCAGGTGCGGCCGCAGACGTCGGCGATGATCTGGCACCACAGGTCCGAGCGCGCCCCGCCGCCGACGATCCGGATCGGCCCGTCATTGGCGGTGAACCGGTTCACGCAGTCGAGCAGCCAGCGGCTGTTGTAGGCCACCCCTTCGAGCACCGCGCGGACCAGATCGGGCCGGGTGGTGTCCAGCGACAGATTGTGGAAGCCGCCGCGGGCATTGCGGTCATCGATGGGGGAGTGTTCGCCTTTGAGCCAAGGGGTGAAGATCACCCCGTTGCAACCAGCCGGTGCGCCGGCGGCCAAGGTGGTCAGTGACTCGTAATCCAGATCGTCGAAAACGTTGTCGCGCAACCATTGCAGCGCCCGCCCGGCAGTGTCTTGATTGTTGACCAGTAGGTAGCTCGTCGGGTCCAGGCCCGGCACCGTGGTGAGTTGGTGGAACGCATCGGTCTTCTTGGCCGCCACCGGGCAGCTGATCCACGACGTGGTGCTGATGGTCAGGTGCAGCTCGCCTTGTCGCACCGCGCCGGAACCCACCGCCGCACTGTGCAGATCCGGGATGCCGGTAACCACTTGCGCCGCAGGCGAGATGCCGAGTTCAGCCGCGACCGCCGGTGTCACGGACGAGATGATCGAACCGGTCGGCACCAGCGGTGGCAGCTTGGCCCGTTCGACACCGGCCAGTCGCACCAGCACGTCGTCGTAGTCGAGGACGGCCAGGTTGCGGTTGTCGGTGAGCCAGGCGCTCATCATCGAGGCGCGAGATGCCGCGGCCCGACCGGTGAAACACATACTCAGGTAGTCCACCGGCTCCAGAAACCAACTGGCCGCGTCGAAGACCGCCGGGTCGCCGTGTTGCAGGTGCAGCATGTGCCCGACCGGATCGTCGCCGCTCGGAGTAGGGATACCGCCGTTTCGGCGCAGCCAATGGAGCAGCGCCCGGGGCCGGTAGCCGGCCAACCGCCCGCCGATCGCCTTGCGGCTGTAAGGCGCACCGCGGGTGTCCATCCACATCACGCACGGACCGACCGGGCGGCCATCTGCGTCGACCGGAACGGTGCTGGCCCACTGACCGGTGATCGACACCCCCGCCACCTGGTCGCCGGCTACCCCGCTTTCGGCCAGCCCGCGGCGGGTGGCGTCGCGGATGATCGCCCACCACAGACCGGCGTCCTGGGTGGCTGCCCCGCCCGGCCCGTATGTGGTCGGGACGCCGATGAGGTCCGACCACAGCACAGTGCCGTCCAGCGCGACGAACCCGACCTTGGGCCCGCCGGTGCCCAGATCGATGGCTAAGACGACGCGGTCGGCGCGCTCGGTCATACGGGAGGCAGCGACTGCTGGGTGTCGAGCATCTGCTCCATGAACCCCTCGATGAAATGGGCCGCCTCGTCGGTCATTCCGCCCGGGACGCCGCCGTAGACCGCGGCGCTGATCGGTGCCTCGCCGGCGGCGGTCTTCTTCTTGGCGTACTCCACCGCGTCGGCGAGGTCGGCGGCGAACGCCGCGGCCACCCCGGGCTGGGTCTGCGGACGGGTGACGGCCATGTGGATGGCGTTGGGGTACTGCTGCCCGTTGAACCGCCAGCCGCCTGCTTTCATCGCGTCGGCGACGTGGTAGATGTCGAATTCATCGGAACGGAAGCTGAAGCAGAACGTCGGCGAACCCATGATGGTCAGCTCCGGGTGGCTGCGCACTGCGTCCTGCATCGCCGCCGCGGTCTCCAGTATCGCCTTGGCGTAGTTGCGGTATCCCTCGCGGCCCAGTCGCACCATCGACGCCCACGCGGCGGCGATCAGCCCGCCCGAGCGGGACCCCTCGATGCCCGGCGACAGGTACTTCCCGCCGCTCCAGTCCGGCAGGTAGAAGTACTGCGCGTTGCGGTAGGCCTTGTCGCGGAACAGCAGGGTGGAGGCGCCCTTCAATGCGTAGCCGTACTTGTGGTTGTCCGCCGAGATGCTGGTGACCCCGGGCACCCGGAAGTCAAAGAGGGGCACAGCATCTCCGTACCCCAACTCAGCCGCGAACGGCAGCACGAACCCGCCCAGGCAGCCGTCGACGTGCAAACCCACCCCGCGCTCGGCGGCCAGCTGACCCAACTGCGGGATCGGGTCGACGGTGCCGTAGCCGTAGTTGCAGGCCGAACCCATCATCGCGATGGTGTTCTCGTCGATGTTGTTCGCAACCCAGTCCACGTCGACTTCGGTGGTGTGCGGGTCGATCGGCGCCTTGCGAAGTTCGATGCCGAACAGGTGACAGCCCTTGTCGAAGGCCGGGTGGCCGGTCTCGGGCTTGATGAAGTTCGGTCGCGTGACGCCGCGGTGCTTGGCGGCGTGCTCACGGTAGGCCAGCAGTGCGTGGATGATGCTGCCGGTGCCGCCGGTGGTGACCATGCCGGCCGGTTCGCCATCGGTGACGGCGTCGGCGTGCATCAGGTCCAGGGCCATCGCGATGATCTCGCCCTCGAACTTGGTCGCCGACGGGCAGATGTCGCGTTGCAGCACATTCACATGGGCGAACAGCCCGAACGCCTCGTCCAGGAAGCGGTAGTGCTCATGGTCGCCGCAGTACATGGTCCCGGACACCTTGCCGGTCTCCCAGGTGGGATCCTCGGCCTGCGCCATCTCCCGCAGTTCGGCCAGCACCTCCTCGCGCGGCCGGCCCTGCTCCGGTAGCACGCGGTTGACGGTGAAGCGGTCCGTGTAGGGAAAGTCGGACATGCCGGTCCTCTCTTCTGCGTCAACGTGCGCAGATGTACAGAAACCACGGTGCGGCGGCGTGCAAAAACGCACGTTCGCGCCGGGAAATGACCCAGACCGTAATCTAGTGCCTATGAGTGTGGCTGATGATCGACGCTTCGAGGTGCTGCGCGCCATCGTCGCGGACTTCGTCGCGACCAAGGAACCGATCGGGTCCAAGGCCCTGGTCGAGCGGCACAACCTCGGGGTTTCCTCGGCGACGGTCCGCAACGACATGGCCGTGCTGGAGGCCGAGGGCTACATCGCTCAGCCGCACACCAGTTCGGGGCGGGTGCCCACCGAGAAGGGCTACCGGGAATTCGTCGACCGCATCGACGAGGTCAAGCCCCTCTCGGGCGCGGAGCGCCGGGCGATCCTGTCGTTCCTGGACTCCGGTGTCGACCTCGACGATGTGCTGCGCCGAGCGGTGCGCACCCTGGCCCAACTGACCCGCCAGGTGGCCGTGGTGCAGTACCCGACCCTGTCGGTGTCGACGGTGCGCCACCTCGAGGTGATCGCGCTCACCCCGGCGCGGCTGCTGCTGGTCGTCATCACCGACTCCGGCCGGGTAGATCAGCGCATCGTCGAACTCGGGGACTCCATCGATGACCACCAGCTCAGCCAGCTGCGTGAGGTGCTCGGCGCCGCCTTGGAGGGTAAGCGGATCTCGGCGGCCTCCACCGCCGTCGCCGAGCTCGCCGGGCACCTGGACGGACGCAGCGGGCTTCCGCCCGGTCTGGCCAACGCGGTCGGGCGGTCGGCGACAGTGCTGCTGGAATCGCTGGTCGAGCACCGCGAGGAGCGCCTCCTGCTGGGCGGCACCGCCAACCTGACCCGCAACGCCGCCGACTTCGGCAATTCGCTGCGGTCCGTGCTGGAAGTACTCGAAGAGCAGGTCGTGGTGCTGCGGCTGCTGGCGGTGCAGCAGGAAGCCGGTAAAGTCACAGTGCGCATCGGTCACGAGACCGAGGCGCAGGAGATGGCCGGAGCCTCGGTGGTGTCCACCGCCTACGGTTCCCTGGGCACCGTGTACGGGGGTATGGGGGTGCTGGGCCCCACCCGGATGGACTATCCGGGAACTATCGCCAGTGTCGCTGCGGTTGCAATGTACATCGGTGAAGTGCTCGGGGCTCGATAATCTCCGGCCGGCGGAAGTTGGGAAAGGTCAGGCGTGGCACGCGATTATTACGGACTGCTCGGCGTCGATAAGGGCGCCAGCGACACCGAGCTCAAGCGCGCGTATCGCAAGATGGCTCGCAAATACCATCCCGACGTCAACCCTGATGAGGCCGAGCAGGCCAAGTTCAAGGAGATCAGCGCCGCCTACGAGGTGTTGTCCGACCCGGAGAAACGCCGCATCGTCGACCTCGGCGGCGACCCGCTGGAGAACGGCGGGGCGGCCGGTAACGGCTTCGGCGGCTTCGGTGGCGGCTTCGGCGGGCTGGGGGACGTGTTCGAAGCGTTCTTCGGCGGCGGCGCGGCCTCCCGCGGCCCGACCGGCCGGGTCCGGCCGGGATCGGATTCGCTGCTGCGTATGCGCCTGGATCTCGCCGAATGTGCGACCGGTGTGACCAAGCACGTCACCGTCGACACCGCGGTGCTCTGTGATCGCTGCCAGGGGCGCGGCACCAACGGGGACTCCCGGCCGATGGCCTGCGACACCTGCCACGGCCGCGGTGAGGTGCAGACCGTGCAGCGCTCGCTGCTCGGCCAGGTGATGACATCGCGGCCGTGTCCGACCTGCCGCGGGGTCGGTGAGGTGATCCCGGATCCGTGCCACCAGTGCGGTGGCGACGGTCGGGTGCGGGCCCGTCGCGATATCAGCGTGAAGATCCCCGCCGGCGTCGGCGAGGGGATGCGCGTCCGGCTGGCAGCCCAGGGCGAGGTCGGGCCCGGCGGCGGACCGGCCGGTGACCTCTATGTCGAGGTGCACGAGCAGCCCCACGAGATCTTCGCCCGCGACGGCGACGACCTGCACTGTCACATCTCGGTGCCGATGGTCGACGCGGCGCTGGGCACCACCGTGGGCATCGACGCGATTCTCGACGGCCCCACCGACATCACCATCCCGGCGGGCACCCAGCCGGGGGCCATCCTCGTGCTGCGCGGCCACGGCATGCCGCAACTGCGGTCCGGGGCGCGCGGTGACCTGCACGCCCACATCGAGGTGGTGGTGCCCGAGCGTCTGGACAACCACGACATCGAGCTGCTGCACAAGTTCAAGCAGCACCGCGAACGCGAGACCGCCGAGGTCCGCTCGGCGCATGCCCCGCACGGCGGCGGGCTGTTCAGCCGGCTGCGTGAGACGTTCAGCGGCCGCTGAGACTTGGCCGGCCTCTTCTATGTCGAGGCGCTGCCCGAGGCGGGTGCGCTGGCCGTGGTCGGCGGCGAATCCGGCTTCCACGCCGCGACGGTGCGCCGGATCCGGCCCGGGGAACACCTGACGCTGGGTGACGGCGCCGGCGTGGTGGCGCAATGCCGGGTTGAGGAAGCAGATCGGGCGGGTTTGCGGGTCCGGGTGCTGGAGCGCCGGGCTGTCGATGCGCCCGCTCCACCGGTAACGGTGGTGCAGGCCCTGCCCAAATCGGAACGGTCCGAGCTGGCGGTCGAGCTGGCCACCGAGGCCGGCGCCGACGCGTTCGTGGCCTGGCAGGCCGACCGCTGCGTGGCCCGCTGGGACGGCCCGCGGGCCGACAAGGGGCTGCGGCGATGGCGGGCGGTTGCCCGGGCGGCGGCCGGGCAATCGCGACGCGCCCACGTTCCGCCGGTGGACGGGGTGCTGGGAACCCCTGAACTGGTGGCGTGGGTGCGCGAACAGCTGACCGGTGGTGCCACGGTGCTGGTGCTGCACGACGCGGCCGGCGCCGGATTGCCCGACGTGTCCGCCGCACCGGCTTTGGCGCTGATCGTCGGACCGGAGGGCGGTATCACCGATGCGGAGCTGTCGGCGCTCACCGACGCCGGCGCCGTCGCCGCGCGGCTGGGGCCAACCGTGCTGCGCACGTCGACCGCGGCGGCCGTCGCACTGGGTGCGCTCGGTGTGCTGACCCCGCGCTGGGGGTGAGGCAGCCCTTCCGGTGATGAGTACGTCGTCGCGGTCGAGAACGGTAGACTCAGAGTCGTCGTCGACTCGCGAATACCTCAGAAAGCAGGCATCGAAAAACCCGTGACGCCCCGCGATACCCCCGCTGCCGGGCCGGCCTCGCAAGTTCGCAGCAGCGTCGATATTCCACCTGACCTGATCGTGGGTCTGCTGGGTTCCGCCGATGAGAACCTGCGCGCGCTCGAACGCCTGCTGGCAGCCGATCTGCATGCGCGCGGCAACGCCATCACCTTCTCCGGAGAGCCTGCCGACGTCGCCCTTGCCGAGCGGGTGGTGTCCGAACTGGTCGCGATCGTGGCCGGAGGCCAACCGCTGACCCCGGAAATCGTGCGGCACAGCGTCGGCATGCTGGTGGGCACCGGCAACGAATCGCCGGCCGAGGTCCTCACCCTCGACGTCTTGTCCCGGCGGGGTAAGACGATCCGGCCCAAGACGCTCAACCAGAAGCGTTACGTCGACGCCATCGATGCCCACACCATCGTGTTCGGCATCGGCCCGGCCGGCACCGGAAAGACCTATCTGGCGATGGCCAAGGCCGTCAACGCGCTGCAGACCAAGCAGGTCACCCGGATTATCTTGACCCGTCCCGCGGTGGAAGCCGGTGAGCGCCTGGGGTTTCTACCCGGCACGCTGAGCGAGAAGATCGACCCGTATCTGCGCCCGCTGTACGACGCGCTCTACGACATGATGGACCCCGAGCTGATCCCCAAGCTGATGGGCTCCGGGGTGATCGAGGTGGCGCCGCTGGCGTACATGCGCGGCCGCTCGCTCAATGGCGCGTTCATCATCCTCGACGAGGCGCAGAACACCACCGCCGAGCAGATGAAGATGTTCCTCACCAGACTGGGGTTCGGCTCGAAGATGGTAGTCACCGGCGATGTGACCCAGATCGATCTGCCCGGCGGCGCGAAATCCGGTCTGCGCGCCGCAGTCGACATCCTCGACAACGTCGACGACATCTATGTCGCCGAGCTGAACAGCGCCGACGTTGTCCGGCACCGGTTGGTTTCCGAGATCGTCGACGCCTACGCGCGCCACGAAGCCGAGCACGCCCAGCCGGGCCTGACGATGAACCGGGCGGCCCGGCGCGCGGCCAGTGCGTCCGAGGGCCGGTCCCGCCGGTGAGCATCGAGGTCTCCAACGAATCCGGTCTCGACGTCTCCGAGGTCGAGCTCGTCAGCGTCGCGAAGTTCGTGCTGGGCAAGATGGACGTCAACCCGGGTGCCGAGCTGTCGATGGTGCTGCTGGACACCGCTGCGATGGCCGACCTGCACATGCGCTGGATGGACCTGCCCGGGCCCACCGACGTGATGAGCTTCCCGATGGACGAACTGGAGCCCGGCGGCCGCCCGGACGCTCCCGAGGCCGGTCCGTCGATGCTCGGCGACATCGCGCTGTGCCCGGAGTTCGCCGCCGAACAGGCCGCGGCGGCGGGGCATTCACTCGGCCAGGAACTCGCGCTGCTCACCGTGCACGGCGTACTGCACCTGCTGGGCTACGACCACGCCGAGCCGGACGAGGAAAAAGAGATGTTCGCGCTGCAGCGTCGGCTGCTCGAGGAATGGGTCGCTGACCAGGTGGAGACCTACCGGGCCGAGACCCAGACCGAGAAGGACCGCCGGTTGCTGGACAAGTCCAGGTACTTCGACGAACCGTGACCGGCACACCGCTGTTAGTCAGCGTGATCGCGTTGATCGGTCTGGGCGGACTATTCGCGGCGATCGACGCCGCGGTCAGCGCGGTGTCGCCCGCGCGGGTCGACGAACTGGTCCGCGCGAAACGACCCGGCGCCGGGTGGCTGGCCAAGCTGATGGCCGAACGGCCCCGCTACATCAACCTGGTGGTGCTGCTGCGCATCACCTGCGAGATCACCGCCACCGCGCTGCTGGTGTTTCTGTTGCACTCCGTGCTCGGCCTGGACTGGGGGCTGTTCGCCGCCGCGGCGGTCATGGTGGTGGTGAGCTTCGTGGTGATCGGGGTCGGTCCGCGCACCCTGGGCCGGCAGAACGCCTATTCGATCGCCCTGGCTTCAGCGCTTCCGCTGCACGTGGTTTCGGTGTTGCTCACCCCGATCAGTCGCCTGCTGGTGGTGCTGGGTAACGCGTTGACCCCGGGGCGGGGCTTCCGCAACGGGCCGTTCGCCTCCGAGATCGAGTTGCGCGAGGTGGTCGACATGGCGCAGCAGCGCGGGGTCGTTGCCGCTGACGAGAGCCGAATGATCCAGTCGGTCTTCGAGCTCGCCGACACCCCCGCCCGCGAGGTGATGGTGCCCCGCACCGAGATGGTGTGGATCGAAAGCGACAAATCCGCGGGCCAGGCCACGGCGCTGGCGGTACGCAGCGGCCACTCTCGCATCCCGGTGACCGGCGGGAACGTCGACGACATCCTCGGCGTCGTCTACCTGAAAGACCTTGTCCAACAAACCTATTACTCGACGAACGGTGGGCGCGACACCACGGTGGCGCAGGTGATGCGCCCGGCGGTGTTCATGCCCGACTCCAAGCCGCTCAACGCACTGCTGCATGACATGCAGCGCGGCCGGTACCACATGGCGTTGCTGGTCGACGAATACGGCGCGATAGCGGGGCTGGTGACCATCGAGGATGTGCTGGAGGAGATCGTCGGCGAGATCGCCGACGAGTACGACCAGGGCGAGGTAGCGCCGGTGGAGAAGTTGGGCGCCAACAGGTTCCGCGTCTCGGCACGGCTGCCCATCGAGGATGTCGGCGAGCTGTACGAGATGGAGTTCGACCCGGGCCTCGACGTCGATACCGTCGGCGGTCTGCTGGCGCTGGAGCTGGGCCGGGTTCCGCTGCCCGGCGCCGAGGTAGTGTCACACGGACTGCGTCTGCAGGCCGAGGGCAGCCGCGACGGTCGGGGGCGGGTGCGGATCAGCACCGTTCTGGTAAGCCCGGCGGGCCCGGCGCAGTCCGACGGCGAGGAGATCACAGATGACCGGTGAGGCACTGACCGACCCCGACTTCGACCCCGAGGATGCCAAGCTGGTGGTGTTGGCCCGCGGGGCGATGGCCCGGGCCGACGCGGACAGCGGCGCGGCGGTGCGCGACCTGGACGGACGCAGTTACGCTGCGGCTCCGGTGCGGCTGGCGGCCCTGCGGCTCACCGCGCTGCAGGCGGCGGTGGCGGCCGCGGTGTCCAGCGGGGCGAATGGGCTGGAGGCGGCGGTGCTGGTGGGCGGTTCGGCCGACGACGACGGTGTCACGGCGGTCCGCGAGCTGTCGTCGGCGGCGGCGCTGATCCTCACCGACCGGGCGGGCAGGCCGCTGTGAGGGCGCCGAACGTGCACTCACCGCGAAAATCCGGGCGGAATCTCGCGCCGACCACCCGTTCGGCGAAGGAGAGTCATGCCTGACTTCCGTTCCGGCTTCGTGTGTTTCATCGGCCGGCCCAATACCGGCAAGTCCACCCTCACCAACGCTCTGGTCGGTGCGAAGGTGGCGATCACCTCCAACCGGCCGCAAACCACCCGGCACACCATCCGCGGCATCGTGCACCGGGAGGCCTTCCAGATCATCCTGGTCGACACCCCCGGCCTGCACCGGCCCAGGACGTTATTGGGCAAGCGGCTCAACGACCTGGTCCGCGACACCTACTCCGAGGTCGACGTCATCGGCCTGTGCATTCCCGCCGACGAGGCGATCGGCCCGGGGGACCGCTGGATCATCGAACAGATCCGGATGGTCGCACCCAGGACCACCCTGGTCGTCGTCGTCACCAAGATCGACAAGGTCAGCCGCGATCACGTCGCCGCGCAACTGGTCGCCGTCGGCGAACTTGCCCCGGAAGCCGAGATCGTCCCGGTCTCAGCGGTCACCGGCGAGCAGGTCGACGTGCTGATCGACGTGCTGTCCGCGGCACTGCCGGTCGGCCCGCCGTTCTACCCCGACGGCGAGTTGACCGACGAGCCCGAAGAGACCCTGATGGCCGAGTTCATCCGGGAAGCCGCACTGGAGGGGGTGCGCGACGAACTGCCGCATTCGCTGGCGGTGGTGATCGAAGAGGTGGAGCGTCGCGACGGCCGGGACGATCTCATCGATGTGCACGCTGTGCTCTACGTCGAACGCGACAGTCAGAAGGGAATCGTGATCGGCCGCGGTGGCGCCCGGCTGCGCGAGGTGGGCACCGCCTCTCGCACCCAGATCGAAAAGCTGTTGGGCACCAAGGTTTTTCTGGATCTGCGGGTCAAGGTGGCCAAGAACTGGCAGCGCGACCCCAAGCAACTCGGCCGGCTCGGCTTCTAGCCGGCTGCGCCGCCGGTGCCAGCGTGCGTATCCGCGGACGCGGATGCCGGAGCCGGACCACGGACATGCGCCCCCGCAAGCGGGCGGTGCCCACAGCTCGCGGGAACGGGAGCATTGGGTACATTCCAGGGGTGCCGGAACGCAAAGCGTTGGTTGTCTCCTCTGTTGGCCTGATCCTGTGCGCGCAAGCACTGACCGGTTGCGGGGGAGGAAATAAGCCGATCGATACCACCAAGCTGTTCAACGTCGAGTCGACGTTCGGCTCGGAATACAAGACCCAGACCAAGGGCCCCAACGATATCGATCCCAAGATCCTCGGGCCGCAGAAGATGCCACCCGGCGTGACTTTCGATCCCTCGGATTGTGCCGACTACGCGGCCAGCAGCGGCCGGCCGCCCAAGGGCATCCGGGGCAAGATGTCGATGGTCTCGGTTGTCGGCAACGGCAACCAGTTGGTCGCCATCGCCATGCAGGCCGACCAGGACTTGCCGTACGACGCCGCCGCCGCCGAGAAGTGCAAGCACGTCTCGTTCCAGGCCGGCAAGCTCACCGGCTACCTGGACGAGACGGACGCCCCGCAGATCGACCATGCCAAGACGTCGGGTTCGCACTCGGAGATCGAGATCACCGGCAAGGACGGACAGCAGCAGTCCCGCGAGTCCTACACCTTCACCGCCTACCTCGGCAACGCCCTGGTGCAGGTCACCGCGAACCCGCAGGCGGTGCGCGGTCAGCCCCCGGCGATGGTCGACGCCGACCGCGCGCGCCAGCTGCTGACCGACGCGGTCTCGGCGCTGCGCAGCTAGCACCGCATCGCGGCCGGCGCGGGTATCACCACCGCCCAGGTGCTGCATCACCGTGCCGGAGAAGGGTTTCTGACGTCGGCGCGCGACGATGAACGCGATGCCGGGCAGCCCGGGCCCCGCGGACTTCCACCTGGGCTGCTTCGGTTCTCAGCCCTCGCCGCGAGCGACCGGCCGGGACTGATCCGAACTCCACTGCGACCACGACCCCGGGAACAGGGCGGCCGGGCGGCCTGCGGCGGCCAGCGCCGCGACGATCACCGTTGCGCTGATCCCCGAACCGCAGTAAGCGCCCACGGTGTCGTCGGTGCCGACGTCGCGGTCGGCGAGCAGCCGAGCCAGGGCGTCGGCGGGCAAGAACGTCCCGTCGGCGGCCAGCAAGGCGGTGAACGGCAGGTTCTTCGCGCCGGGGATGTGTCCGGCGGCCGCATCGACCGGTTCCTCGTCGGCGCGGAACCGCGCGGGGGCGCGGGCGTCGAGCAGGGCCAGCGCGCCGGAGCGAGCGCCGTCTCCGGCCTCGTCGGCGGTAAGGGTCGGCCGGATGCCGTCGTAGAGGTCTTCGGGCAGCAGGGTCACGTTGCCCGGCTCAGGGGCCACCTCACCGGTGGCCAACTCGCCACCGGCGGCCGTCCAGGCCGGCAGGCCGCCGTCGAGAATGCGGACGTCGGTCAGGCCGGAGGTGGTCAGTAGCCACCACAGGCGCCCGGACGCGGCCCGGTTCCAGTCGTCATAGACCACCACCGGCTTCGTGCGCCGCACCCCCCATCGGCGGGCGGCGGCCTCCAGGTTGCGTCCGGTCGGAAGCGGGTGCCGACCCCGGCCGGTCACGGTGTGGTCGGACAGCTCGTCCTCGAGTGAGACGTACACCGCACCCGGGAGGTGACCCTGCAGGTATGCCGGATGCCCGTCGGGAGCTTCCAGGCTCCAGCGGACGTCGAGGACGGTCACCGGATCACCGGCCCGCAGGAGCTCAGCGAGCTCCGCGGCAGTGATCAGGACCTTGTGGCGCGGACCCACCGCTGGGCTCCGCTCAGTAGTTGTTGCAGGAGCCGGCGACCTGGGTGATGGTGCCGACGTACTGCTGCGCCTCCGGCATGCTCTGGACCATGCCGGCCAGTTGCTGCCGCTTGGCGGGAGGCGCGTTCAGGAACATCTGCAGCATGCCCTGCGCGTTCGGGTTGGCGTCGAACTCTGCGGCCGCGGCGGGGTTCTCCGCGTTCAGCGCCGCATGCACCTGCGAGTAGTTGCAGGTCGTGTTGATGATCGGGCCGAGGTCAGGACTCGCCGAGGCGAACCCGGCTCCTGCGGAGAGCGCCAAAGCCACACTGCCAGCTGCGACAGCGAACCTGGTCAACGACAGAGGGGCCATATTGCGGACGCCTTTCACCAGTGCACCATTTACGGGGATGCGAAGACCTACTTGAAGACGGACCAAGCTTAGCGGACAGCCGATGGCGTCGCCGAAGTCGCAGGTCACGGATTTTTTCGGCGCTTCGCAGGCTCTCACGGACCGGGGCTGGGTCCGGTGCGCCACCACGGAGTCGGTTGCTGCGCCGCCCAGCCGCTGATGGCCTCCAGCTCCGCGGCCAGCGAAACCAGCAGACCGTCGCTGTTGGCCGGCCCCATCAATTGCACCCCGATCGGCAGTCCGTCGGAGGTGAACCCGGCCGGCACGTTGACCGACGGCCAACCCAGCAGATTCCACGGCCAGGTAACCGGGCAGGCCGCGATCATGGCGCGGTCGGTCTCGAGGGCGTTCAGGTCGTCGAAGGCGTGCACCAGCGGTGGCGGCTGGGCGGTGGTGGGCGCCAGCACCACGTCGACGATGCGGAATATCGAACCCACCCGGCGCTGGTCTTTGGCCTCGTGGGCGCGGGCCTTGCGCAGCACGGCCTGGGACAGCAGCCGGCCGGTCCGCATGTTGGCCAGGGTCCGCGGGTCGAGGTTGACGCCGCCGTCGAGCCCGCTCGCGGCGGCCAGCACGCCCGCGGTGGAGCGGGACAGGAAGTTCCACGACAGCCGCACCCCATAGTCGGGATTACCGCGAACCACGATGTGCCCGAGTAACCGCAACTGCTCGGCGACGTGAGCCAGCGCAGCCCTGATCTGCGGGTGCAGTCGGGCCGGGAACCCGGTGTAGGGGAAGCGGGTGGACATCGCGATCCGCAGTTGCCCCGGCGCGTTCCGCACGTAGTCCGACACCGTGACCGGCGGCGGTTTGTGCAGATCGCCCTCGGCATTGCCGGAGGCCGCATCCAGTACCAGCGCCGCGTCCGCCACCGTGCGGGCGAGGACCCCGTTGACGGTGATCCCGTTGAACGCCTCCGGCAGCGGCCAGGTGGAAATGCGGCCCCGCTGCGGTTTGATGCCGACCAGATGCGTCCAAGCGGCGGGGATGCGCACGCTGCCGGCCCCGTCGGATCCGATCGCCGCGGCGATCAGGCCTGCCGCGACCGCGGCGGCGCTGCCCCCCGACGACCCGCCCGGGGTGTGCCGGCGAGACCAGGGATTGCGGGTGTGACCGAACCCGGGACCGCTGGTGAACGGCCACTGGCCCAGTTCGCAGGTGTTGGTCTTGCCGACGATCACCGCGCCGGCGGCTTTGAGCCGCCGCACCACCTCGGCGTCGCTGCCGGCGGGTTCGACGTATCCGGAGGTGCCGAAGGAGGTCGCGACGCCCGCGATGTCGGTGTCGTCCTTGACCGCGATCGGGATGCCCAGCAGCGGGGCACGGTGGCCGGCCGCTCGGCGCCGGTCGGCTTCGGCAGCACCGATCAGCGCCGACTCGGTGAAGACCACCCGGAAGGCGTTCAGCGTGGACTGGCTGGCGTCGATGGCGCGCAGCGAGCGGCGGACCAGGTCGACGGAGGTCACCTCGCCGCTGGCCAGCTGGTAGAGCTGTTCGGTGAGGGTGGGAAAGCGGGTGCCGGGCGCCGCGGGCGGGTGGGTCATCGGTGATGAGACTATCGGCGTGCCACGCCGGTGACCGTCCTCGAAACGCCTCGCTGTGATGCGAGACTGGTGCGATGCGGCTGTACCGGGACCGGGCGGTGGTGCTGCGCCAGCACAAGCTCGGCGAAGCCGACCGGATCGTCACTTTGCTCACCCGCGACCACGGGCTGGTCCGCGCGGTGGCCAAGGGGGTGCGCCGTACCCGCAGTAAGTTCGGTGCTCGACTGGAGCCGTTCGCCCACATCGACGTGCAGTTGCATCCGGGGCGCAACCTCGACATCGTCACTCAGGTGGTGTCGGTGGATGCGTTCGCCACCGACATCGTCAGCGATTACGGCCGCTACACCTGTGCCTGCGTGATGCTGGAGACCGCTGAACGTCTCGCCGGCGCCGAGCGTGCCCCGGCGACCGCGTTGCACCGGCTCACGGTCGGTGCGTTGCGGGCGGTGGCCGACGGCAGCCGTCCCCGCGAGCTGGTGTTGGACGCCTACCTGCTGCGCGCCATGTCGGCGGCCGGGTGGGCGCCGGCGCTGAGCGAGTGCGCCCGCTGCGCCACCCCCGGCCCGCACCGGGCGTTTCATATCGCTGCCGGGGGCAGCGTCTGCACGCACTGCCGCCCGGCCGGCGCCACGACCCCGCCGTTGGGCGTGCTGGAGCTGATGGCGGCGCTGCACGACGGGGACTGGCAGGCCGCTGAATTTTCCACGTCGGCGCACCGCAGCCACGCCAGCGGACTGGTGGCCGCCCATCTGCAGTGGCACCTGGAGCGCCGCCTGCGAACGTTGCCGCTGGTGGAACGCGTTCAACGCGCAGCGGCCGAGGCCGAGTCAGGCGCTGAGGCCGAGTCAGGCGCTGAGGCTGATGCGGCGTTGAAGGCCACCGGCAGCGACGGCTGACCCCGCCGGCACCGGCCTGACAATTGTGTTCGTTTCGGTAGACCATCCGCATGTCGGCGGTAGGCTGATGCGACTTCACGATCCGAAGGCTCAATCTGGAAGGCAGGCCGAATGATTCACGACACCGGGTGGGGGCGCTGGGCGCACAACACTGCGCCGAGATACGCGGCCGGCCTCGGAGCAGCGGCGGGAGCCCTACTGGTCGCGGGAATGGTCCCAGCGGTCGGCCCGGTCGCACAGGCGGGCGTTCAACCCGCCCCGGGTGTCGGGATCTGGGCGCCGCTGTCGGCTCACGCACCGGGCGCCGACGGGGCCGATGGTGCCGACGGTGCTGACGGCGCCCCGGGGGCCGGTAGCAAGGGTGGCCAAGGCGGCAAGGGCGGTCAAGGTGGCAAGGGCGGCCAAGGTGGCAAGGGCGGTGACGGCGGCAGGGGCGGCGCCGGTGGGCACGGCGGTGCCGGTGGCGCCGGTGGCACGTCCGGCCACGGTGGCCAGCCCGGTGCCGGCGGTGCCGGTGGTGCAGGCGGGGCGTCCGGACCGGGCGGAACGCCTGGTCAGCCCGGTCAGCCCGGCCAGCCCGGAAGCGCCGGCTGACTCAGCCCGGAACGACCAACCGATGCGTCTGGCGCGCCACTCCGATGTGAGTCGCACCCCCCGCGTCGACCCGAACAACCCCCGCTAGAGTCTGACTCGATCGCCGGGGGGCAACGCAGCAAGGAGCCACAAAGAAGTGACTGAGAACCCACGCGCAGACGTCGTCTCCCGGCAGTACGAGCGGTGGACGTACCCGCCGCCCATCCACGACCTGCAGGCGTGGTCCGCCGGGAACTGGGAGTGGTTCGACCCGAGCCATGCGCACCGGGTGCTGTGGCCGGATCGGGAGTACCGGCCCGACCTCGACATCCTCATCGCGGGCTGCGGCACCAACCAGGCGGCGGTCTTCGCCTACAACAACCCGAAGGCCAAAGTGGTGGCCGTCGACATCAGCCAGGCGTCGCTGGGGCACCAGCAGTACCTCAAGGACAAGCACGGACTGTGGAACCTGGAGCTGCACCAGCTCCCGATCGAGGAGTTGTCCACGCTGGGCATGGACTTCGACCTGGCGGTGTCCACCGGGGTGCTGCACCACATGGCCGAGCCGAAGGTGGGCATGAAGGCGGTGGCGGACTGCCTGCGGCCCGACGGCGTCGCCGCCATCATGCTCTACGCACGCTACGGCCGGATCGGCATCGAAATCCTCGAGTCGGTCTTCCGGGATCTGGAGTTGGAGCAGAGCGACGCATCGATCCAGACGGTCCGCCAGGCCATCCGGATGCTGTCCCCGGATCACCCCGTCCAGCCGTACCTGAAGATCGCAGGCGACCTGGCTTCGGACTCGGGTCTGGTGGACACGTTCCTGCACGGTCGGGCGAAGAGCTACGACGTCGACGACTGCATCGACCTGGTCAACTCGGCCGGGCTCGACTTCCAGAGCTGGCTGCTCAAGGCGCCGTACTACGCCCATGACATCGCCGCGCCGTCGGGGGGCTTCTACGACGCGGTGAACGCGCTGCCGGAGGCCAAGATCTGGTCGGTGATGGAGCGCATCCACACCCTCAACGCGCGGCACTTCTTCCTGGCGTGTCGCCCCGACCGGCCCAAGAGCAGTTACAAGATCGACTTCTCGACGGCCGAAAGTCTCGACTATGTGCCGCTGTTCCGCTTCAAGTGCGGCCTCAACGGCAATGAGATCACCCGGCCGGGCTGGCGCATGCAGCTGAACCCGGCCCAGCTGCCGTTCGTCCAGAGCATCGACGGTCGCCGGAGCATCCGCGAGATCGCCGCGAGCCTGGCGCAGGCCGGCGGGCCGTCTCGCGGGAGCGCCCCCGACCTGGAGAAGTTCGGTCGCAAGCTGTTCCAATCGCTGTGGCGCCTGGACTTCGTCGCGATGGACCTGAGTGCCGATTCCTGATCGTCGGACTAACAGGTAAGCCGCTGCGGGGGGTTCGCGGGCGGCGCGGTGCCGGTCGGGCAGGATAGGGCGCATGGTGTTGAATCGGGCCAATCGGAGGGCCACCTTTCCGCAGCTGCCTGCGGCGCCCGACGACTACCCGATGTTCCCGGACAAGTCGACCTGGCCGGTGGTGTTTCCCCAGCTGCCGGTTCCGCCGGGCGGGGGGCCGTGCCGTCCACCGCAGCACACCTCCAAAGCGGTCGCCCCGCAGATTCCGGCCGAGGCGCTGCCCAACCACGTCGCGGTCGTGATGGACGGCAACGGCCGCTGGGCCACTCAGCGCGGCCTGAGTCGCACTGAGGGTCACAAGATGGGCGAGGCGGTGCTGATCGACATCACCTGCGGCGCAATCGAACTCGGTGTCAAGTGGCTGACCGTGTACGCGTTTTCCACGGAGAACTGGAAGCGCTCCGCCGACGAGGTCCGGTTCCTGATGGGGTTCAACCGCGAGGTGGTGCGCCGGCGTCGGGAGAATCTCAACGCGATGGGCGTGCGGATGCGCTGGGTGGGCTCACGGCCCAAGATGTGGCGCAGCGTTATCAAGGAGTTCGAGATCGCCGAGGAGATGACCGTCGGCAACGACGTCATCACCATCAACTACTGCGTCAACTACGGTGGCCGCACCGAAATCGCCGAAGCCGCACAGGCTATCGCCGCGGAGGCCGTCGCGGGCAAGCTGAACCCGAACCGGATCAGTGAGGCCACCGTCGCGCGGCACCTGCACCGGCCGGACATGCCCGACGTCGACCTGTTGATCCGCACCTCCGGTGAGCAGCGGTCCTCCAACTTCATGTTGTGGCAGGCGGCCTACGCCGAGTACATCTTTCAAGAGAAGCTATGGCCGGACTACGACCGCCGCGACCTGTGGGAGGCCTGCGAACAGTACGCCTCCCGGCAGCGCCGGTTCGGGACGGCGTGATGACGCAGCTGGCCGACCGCCTCGCCACGGTGCTCGCCACGGTGCTGCACACCGACGTCGAGCCCGACGGTGCGCTGACCGTCCATCACGACGGCACCCTGGCGTCACTGCGGGTGGTGCCGATCACCGATGAGCTGGAGTTGGTGTCGCTCACTCAGATTCTCGCCTGGGACCTGGCGCTGACCAAGAAGCTTCGCGAACGGGCTGCCGAGCAGGCGCGTCTCAGCCAGCTCGGGACGGTCACCCTGGCCGAGAAGGACTCCCGGACCGCAGATGTGATGCTGCGCTACAACTTTCCCGGCTCGGGGCTGACCGACGACGCGCTGTGCACCTTGGTCTTGTTGGTACTGGCCAAAGGCGTCGACATCCGGCAGGCGTTGATCGGCTGAGCCCGACGTCGGTCGCGGCTCAATGTCGGCAGTCGGCGCAGGTGCCGAAGATCTCGATGGTGTGACTGACATCGGAGAAGCCGTGCTCTGCGGCGATCTGGGCGGCCCACGTCTCGACCTCGTGGTCACCCACCTCGACCGTGGCGCCGCAGTCGCGGCACACCAGGTGGTGGTGATGGTGCTCCGAGCACCGCCGGTAGACCGATTCACCGGTGTCGGCGCGCAGGGTGTCGACCTGTCCGGCCGAGGCCATCGCCTGCAACGTGCGATAGACCGTGGTCAGCCCGATGTTCTCGCCGCGCTCACGCAACACGTCGTGCAGCTCCTGGGCCGAACGGAAGTCGTCGATGGTCTCCAGCAGTGCCGAAATCGCTGCGCGCTGCCGGGTGGAGCGCACCCCCGGGGCGGTCAACGGTCTTCACCGGCGTGGGCCACCGCGTCGATGACGATGTGCGCCAGGTGGTGGTCGGCCAGCCGGTAGAGCACTTCGCGGCCCGACCGTTCCCCGGTGACCACCCCGGCCGATTTGAGGATCTTCAGGTGCTGGCTGACCAACGGCTGTGGCACCCCCAGGGCGTCGACGAGCTCGTGGACGCAGCGGTGCGACTCCTGCAGCTGCAAGACGATCGCAATGCGCACCGGAGCGGCCAGTGCCCGCAGCAATTCCCCGGCGGCGTCGAGGATCTCCCGCGGCGGTGTCGCGGGGAAGGCGGGCCCGGTGTGTTGATGATCGTCGGCTACCAGACCGGATGCTGCGGGGGACATGCCACCACCTCCGACCATGTTGGAAACCGTTTTCAGCTGGCTCCCACTGTTCCATGCGTAATGATGCATGTCAAAGAACCGTTGCGGGGGTCGATACGATATCGGTTGCTTTGCGTGCCGGCGTTGTCGGCGCGGTCCCGACAAGACAGGAGTGCACCCACTCGTGGCGTCCGTCATCGACACCGTCGTCAATCTGGCCAAGCGCCGCGGCCTGGTCTTCCAGTCCGGCGAAATCTACGGCGGCACCAAATCGGCATGGGACTACGGCCCGCTCGGGGTGGAGTTCAAGGAGAACATCAAGCGGCAATGGTGGCGGTCGGTCGTCACCGGCCGTGATGATGTCGTCGGCCTGGACAGCGCGATCATCCTGCCGCGCGAGGTGTGGGTCGCCTCCGGTCACGTCGAGGTGTTCAACGACCCGCTGGTGGAGTGCCTCAACTGCCACAAGCGCCACCGTCAGGACCACATGCAGGAGGCGTACGCGGCGAAGAAGGGTGGGAACCCGGACGACGTGGCGATGAGCGAGGTCGTCTGCCCGGACTGCGGCACCAAGGGGCAGTGGACCGAACCGCGCGACTTCAACATGATGCTCAAGACCAACCTCGGCCCGATCGAAACCGACGAGGGCTTGCACTACCTACGTCCGGAGACCGCGCAGGGCATCTTCGTCAACTTCGCCAACGTGGTCACCACCGCGCGGCGCAAACCGCCGTTCGGCATCGGCCAGATCGGCAAGAGCTTCCGCAACGAGATCACCCCGGGCAACTTCATCTTCCGCACGCGTGAGTTCGAGCAGATGGAGATGGAGTTCTTCGTCGAACCGTCCACCGCGCCGCAGTGGCACCAGTACTGGATCGATGCCCGACTGCAGTGGTACGTCGACCTCGGTATCAACCGCGACAACCTGCGCCTGTTCGAACATCCGCTGGAGAAGCTGTCGCACTACAGCGCCGGCACCACCGACATCGAGTACAAGTTCGGTTTCGCCGGCAACCCGTGGGGTGAGCTCGAAGGTATCGCCAACCGAACCGACTTCGACTTATCCACGCACTCAAAGCATTCCGGTGTCGACCTGTCGTTCTACGACCAGGGCACCGACACCCGTTACGTGCCCTACGTGATCGAACCGGCCGCCGGCCTGACCCGCTCGCTGATGGCCTTCCTGGTCGACGCCTACCACGAGGACGAAGCCCCCAACGCCAAGGGCGGGGTGGACAAGCGCACCGTGCTGCGGCTGGACCCGCGGCTGGCGCCGATCAAGGCCGCGGTGCTGCCTCTGAGCCGCAATGCCGACCTGTCGCCGAAGGCCCGGGACCTGGCCGCCGAGCTGCGTCGGTCCTGGAACGTCGAGTTCGACGACGCCGGGGCGGTGGGCCGGCGCTATCGGCGCCAGGACGAGATCGGCACGCCGTTCTGCATCACGGTGGACTTCGACTCGCTCGAAGACCACGCCGTCACCGTGCGCGAGCGCGACAGCATGGCCCAGGAGCGGGTGGCCATCGACGCGGTGGCCGACTACCTGGCGGTGCGCCTGCGGGGTTGCTGAGGTTTTGCGCGAGCTGGGGGCACCTCCCGCTTGCGCGAGCGTGCGTGTCCCCGGCCCGACACTCCGTGCCGGAGCCGTGTCCACGCACGCTCGCGATCCACAGGGGCTCCGTAGGCCGCGGTTATCCACAGCGGTGACTAGCGGCATTCCCGCTCGCGTCGCACGCTGCGGCGATGAACGAACTCGATACGTTGCTGGCCGGCCAGGGCGGTGTGGCAACCGCCGCGCAACTGATAACGCGATTGGGCCGCGCGGCATTCGAAACAGGCGTGGCCCGCGGTGACCTCGCACCGGTGTGGTTCGGCATCTACAGCCGCACCGACCCGGACGTGATGACCCGGTTGGCGGGCGTGGACCTGCGTGCCGGTGAACAGGTGGCGATCTGCCTTGGAACCGCGGCTGCGGCATACGGTTTCGATACCGAGGACGGATCGGATCTGCACGTGCTGAACCCGGTCGGGCATCAGCTTCGGAAATCCGACGGGCTGGTGATCCACCGCCGCGACGGGGCGCCGTTGGCCCTCGTCGACGGCCGGCTGGCGACCGAACCCGGCTGGACCGCAGTCGAAGTCGCCCGCGGCCTGCGCCGGCCCCGCGCGTTGGCGACCCTCGACGCAGCCCTGCGCAGCGGCTCCTGTGATCGGCGTCAATTGCGCTCGGCCGCGGCCCGTCAGGCCGGGCGGCGGGGGATCGTCATGGTGCGCGATCTCATCCCGCTGGCCGATGGCAGGTCAGAATCGGCGATGGAGAGTGAAGCCCGGCTGGGGATGCTCGACGGCGGGCTACCGGCACCGGAACTGCAGTACGAGATCATCGACCGCAACTTCCAGACCTGGCGGGTGGACTTCGCCTGGCCGGAGTGTCGAGTCGCGGTCGAGTACGACGGGTTCGACTTCCACAGCAGCCCCGAGGCGCTGCGTCGAGAGCGGCGAAAGCGCGCGGCGCTGCAGGAGGTGGGCTGGACGATGCTCTCGATCGTCGACGACGACGTCCGGCGCCGGTCCTGGGACATGGTGCGCCGGATCGAGGGCGGGTTATCCCGGTCGCGTGCGGCGTGAGCGTGCGCAATTCCGGTAATTTTCTGGGCGAGTCGGCCGGGGACACGCACACTCGCGGAGAAACGGGCTAGAAGCGGCCGCCGCCGCCGAAGAAACCTCCGCCGCCCGAGGAGCCGCCGAAGGAGGTCGGACTCCACCCTCCGCCACCCCCGCCACCGAAGCCACCGCCCATACCGCCACCACCGAGAATGTTGCCGATGATGATGCCGCCCAGCATGGCGCCGGTGTCGTTGCCGCCGCCCGGGCCGCCGCCGTAGCGCCCGTAGTAGGCCCGCTGCGCGGACTGCACGTCGGCCTTGGCCAGTGACTGGGCCGCGGCCGCCAGCGTGGCCGCGCCGTTGGCCTGGCTGATGGCGCCGGGAACATCGGTGCTGCGCTTGTTCTCGGCGGCGTCGAGCCGGCGGCGGGCTTCGGCCAGTCGGGTGCGCGCCTCGGGGCCGACGCTGCCGCGGCGGGTGTCGATGTAATCCGACACGGCGCGGATCCGCGACGATGCGGTGAACAGGGCCTGTTCCAGGGTGCGGGCCAGTCGCTCGGCGGCCGCGTGTTCCTCGGCCAGGGTGTCCAACAGCTGTTCCAGATCGGAGTCCGCCTTGGTCAACGCGGTGAACGCCCCCAGCGGATCCCCGGACGCCCGGGCGGCGGCGACGGCCTTGACCGCGGTGTCGCGGGCCGAGGTCAGCTCCGATTTGTGCACACCCGCCCCGCGCTGCAGTTGCGTATCGGCCTGCGCGATGCCGGCCTCGGCGTCGGTGATGGCCTCGGGCAGCGTGGCGACCGCGTGCCGGATGTCGCGGGCGGCGTTATCCACCGCATCGAGCAGGGCCCGGCCCTGGCCCAGCCCTGACTCGGCGGCCCGCACCGCGTCCACCAGATCGCTCTGCCCGCCGGTCACCGGGCGATCGGCCAGCCCGCGGGCCCGGGTGATGTTGCGCTCGGCGAAGGCCGCACGGTCCTGCGCGGTCTTGACGTTGCCGGACACCGAGCTCAGTGCCGTGGCGTCGAATTCGCGGTGCAAGTCGACCAGATGCCGCTCGGCGGCCGGGATGCGGCCGGTCAGCTCGACCAGGCGCTGAGTCAGGTCGTCGAGCCGCTCCGGCGCGTTGATGACCAGGTCGCGTAACTGTTCGAACGACGCGCGCTGTGTCTCCAAGTCGCGGTCGGCCTTCGACGCGGTGACGATCACCCCGGTCAGCAGATCGCGCTGCTGGGCCGGGGTCTCGGGGATGTCGTCGTCGAGTTGCTGGCGCACAGTGAAGGCGTGCTCCATGGCGGCCTGGGCGGCGGCGACCGCCTGCGCGAACGGTTGGGTGCGGTCATCGCCGAACTCGTCGACCGCCAGGTGTAACTCGTTGGCGCTGGTGCGCACCGCGTTGTCGACTTCGACCACCTTCTCCCGCGATAGCGCGTCCAGGGCGAACACCGGCACGTCGGCCAGCGCATTGGGATCGGTCGAATCGACCCGCCGGGCCGCTGCCAGCGCCGCGGCGCGCCGGCGATGGCGAAGCCGGCGTACCACCAGCAGCACCACGACCCCGGCGGCCGCTACGGCGGCCAGCGCGATCAGGATCGGCGCCCAGCTCACCTCGGCCGGTGCTGCCGCGGAGTCCAGCCCGGTAGCGGCAACGGACGCCGCCCCGGCCCAGTCGCCGCGGTGCAGGGCCGGCTCGATCTGGTTGCGCCGCAGCGCGTCGACCTTGCCGGTGCTGATCTCGGAGATGCCGTTGGACACCAGGAACGCATAGCTGTGGTCGGCGGTGGCCACCGCCAGCATGGCGTCGTTGCCGCCCAGGTCGCTGAGCCGGGCCGTGCTGCGGCCCCAGTCGTCGGCGGTCTGTCCGGAGAAGACGTCGACGTAGACCACCCACAACCGGATGTGCCGGTCGGCGTAGAGCTTGTCGATCGCGGCCTGCACCCCGGCGCGGTCGGAGGGCGACAGCACCCCCGCGCTGTCGGTGATCGAGCTGGGCAGGCGCAGCGGTGGTTGCGCCGCGGCACTCGGAGCCAGGAGCAGCATCGCGGCGAGGATCGCGCACGCGGCGCTGGCCAGGCGGGTGATTCGCATGCTGGCCAATGTATATGCGATCCGCAGGCGATCGATGGAATTCTGCGTCCGGCAGGGCGGCGCAGCGGCGGACTCCGGCCCGGCCTGTCATGGATGCGGTCGGGATCAAAATAGACTGGCGGCAGTGGCCACCAACTCCTACGACAACTACGACAGCTACGACGCGCACGATCGCGACCGAATCGTGGCGGAGCCGTCGAAAACCGCCGGCCTACCTGGCACCGGCGGCCAGCACCGAACCGACTTTGCCCGCGACCGGGCCAGGGTGTTGCACAGCGCCGCCCTGCGCCGGCTGGCCGACAAGACCCAGGTCGTCGGTCCCCGTGACGGCGACACCCCCCGGACCCGGTTGACCCACTCGCTGGAGGTGGCGCAGATCGGGCGGGGGATGGCGATCGGACTGGGCTGCGACCCCGACCTGGTCGACCTGGCCGGACTGGCCCACGACATCGGGCACCCGCCGTACGGGCACAACGGCGAGCAGGCGCTCAATGAAATCGCCTCGGGTTGCGGTGGTTTCGAAGGCAACGCGCAGAATTTTCGTATCCTGACCAGCCTGGAACCCAAAGTTCTGGGGCCGAACGGCGCAAGTGCGGGCCTGAACCTGACCCGGGCGACCCTGGACGCGGTCACCAAGTATCCGTGGCCGCGCCAGTTCGGTAGTGGCGCGGCCCGGACCAAGTTCGGCTTCTACGACGACGATCGAGCCGCCGCCGAATGGATGCGGCAAGGAGCGCCGGATGGCCGGGTCTGCCTGGAGGCGCAGGTCATGGACTGGGCTGACGACGTCGCTTACTCGGTGCACGACGTCGAAGACGGCATCGTCGCGGGCCGTATCGACCTGCGGGTGCTCGCCGACGCCTCGACGGTGGCCGAACTGGCGCGCCTCGGCGATCCCGACGGGGTCCATGACCTGGCCGCGGCTGCTCATCGACTCACCGAATTGCCGGTGGTGGCCGCGGTCGGCGTCCACGACGCGGCCCTGTCGGCATCTGTGGCGCTGAAGCGACTGACCAGCGAGTTGGTCGGCCGGTTCGCCTCCGCGGCGATCACCGCCACCCATGCTGTCGCCGGCCCGGGACCGCTGACGCGCTACCAAGCCGATCTGGAAGTGCCCGAACTGGTCCGGGCCGAAGTGGCCGTGCTGAAAACCCTTGCGGTGCAGTTCATCATGTCCGAAGATCAGCACCGGAAAATTCAGGCCGCCCAGCGCGAGCGGGTTCACGCGGTGGCGCACCGGCTGCTCGGCGGGGCACCGGACAGTCTGGATCCGATCTTCGTCCCGGCGTACGCCGCCGCCGGCGACGACGCCGCGCGACTGCGGGTCGTCATCGATCAGATCGCGTCGTGCACCGAGGGACGATTGGAGCGCCTCGAGACGGGCTAGTGACATAGCGGCGGCCCCAAGCGCCCGGCTTCGCCGCGCTTGCGACCTGCGCGGGCGAACTCAGCTGAGCTTGGTGACCTTGTCCATCATCGCCTGCACGGCCTCGATGCTGCTGGTCTGCGGATCGCCGGAACCGGTGGCGTTCTCGGTGCCGGTGAACGCGATGAGAACTCCGACGATGCAGTTGCCCTGCACGCCGACGGCCCGGGTGTCGGGGGCCTTGGGGCTCTTGTCGAGCACGATGGACGCCGCCAGCACGTCATCGGTGATCCGGACGTCGGTGATGTGCATTTCGGTGCCGTTGAGGTGCGGCTGTGCGCTCGGATCGGTGTCGGCCGCGTTGACCGGTTGCCCGTCGCAGTGTTTCCACTGCTCGGCGAAGCTCGCGAACAACGCTTGAGCGTCCGCCGCGCTGGGCAGAGCGACCACCGCCTCCTTGACGAACATCACCCGGGTGCTGAGCGGTTTGAAGCCGTCCCGGTTGGGCTCGGAGTCGATCCACGTCTCGCGTGCGTAGCTCTGCACGTCGGCCGAGGCGTACACGCTCTTCGGTGCGACGTCCACCACGCCGGCGCACTCGCCGGGCGACGTCGAATCCTCCATGGCTTCCGGGCCGCCGTAGGACGGCGGACCGGTGACGGTCGTGAAGGGCTGATCCAGCATCTTGGTGAGGTCGGCGCCGTCGAGCAGGACCTGCTTGACGGTCTCGCCGGTGATGCCCGATGCGGCGCCGCGGGACCGGTGGGGCAGGACCAGCCACACCGCCAGACTCACCACAGCCAGTACGACGACAGCGATCGCGAGCAGAAGGCGAGGTCGTTTGGAATTCGCTGTCGTTGGCTGCTCGGACTGACTCATGCGCGCTCCCTGACGTCGACGTTGACGGACCGAGCTTAAAACATGGCGGCTTGGGGCTGCCTGTGCGCTCTAGACTGACCCGGTGCCCGGCCGTATCTCCGATCGTGACATCGCCGCTATCCGCGAACGTGTCCGGATCGAGGATGTGGTCGGCGACTATGTGCAGCTCAGGCGGGCCGGAGCCGACTCGCTCAAGGGCCTGTGCCCGTTCCACAACGAGAAGTCGCCATCGTTTCACGTTCGGCCCAACCACGGCCTCTTCCACTGCTTCGGCTGCGGGGAAGGCGGTGACGTCTACGCGTTCGTGCAGAAGATCGAGCACGCCAGCTTCGTAGAGGCGGTCGAACTACTGGCCGACCGGGTCGGCCACACCATCACCTACACCGGGGCGTCAGCCACCAATATCCAGCGCGAGCGCGGCGGCCGTAGCCGGCTGATCGCCGCCAACGCGGCCGCAAGCGAGTTCTATGTCACCGCACTGGGCACCGCCGAGGCGGCACCGGCGCGGCGATACCTCACCGAGCGCAACTTCGACTCCGCCGCCGCGGAGCGCTTCGGGTGCGGATTCGCCCCTTCCGGGTGGGACACCTTGACGAAACACCTGTTGCGCAAGGGCTTCGAGTTCAAGGAACTGGAGGCGGCGGGTCTGTCCAGGGAGGGCCGCCGCGGCCCGATGGATCGGTTCCACCGTCGGCTGTTGTGGCCGATCCGTTCCTCGGCCGGAGAAGTGATCGGGTTCGGCGCCCGCCGATTGTTCGACGACGACCCGATGGAGGCCAAGTACGTCAACACCCCCGAAACCACGCTCTACAAGAAGTCCAACGTGCTGTTCGGCTTGGACCTGGCCAAACGGGACATTGCGCGGGGGCACCAGGCCATCGTCGTCGAGGGGTACACCGACGTGATGGCGATGCACCTGGCCGGGGTGAACACCGCGGTCGCATCGTGCGGCACCGCCTTCGGCGACGAGCACCTGGCCATGCTGCGCCGACTGATGATGGACGACAAGTTCTTTCGGGGTGAGCTGATCTACGTCTTCGACGGCGACGCAGCCGGTCGCGCGGCCGCGGTCAAGGCGTTGGAGGGTGAGCAGCAGCTGGCCGGGCAATCGTTCGTCGCGGTCGCCGCCGACGGCATGGATCCGTGCGATCTGCGCCTGGCACACGGCGACGAGGCGTTACGCGATCTGGTGGCGCGCCGAACGCCGTTGTTCGAGTTCGCAGTTCGCACCGCACTTTCGGAAATGGATCTCGACAATGCCGAGGGCCGGGTCGCCGCGCTACGCCGCTGCGTGCCGATGGTCGCGGCGATCAAGGACCCAACCTTGCGCGATGAATACGCGCGTCAGCTGGCCGGCTGGGTGGGCTGGGATGACGTCGCGCAGGTGATCGGAAGGGTGCGCGCGGCGGCCAAGAGTTCCAAGGGTGTCGCGACTCGGGGGTCCGCCGCGACCGCCACGGCGGCCACTCAGCCGCCGGTCGCGCGCCCCAACCCTGCCGATCCGACGTTGTGGCCGCAGCGGGAGGCGCTCAAGGCGGCACTGCAGTTCCCCGCGCTGGCCGGGCCGGTGTTCGACAGCCTGACGGTGGAGAGTTTCACCCACCCCGGTTACGCGGCGGTGCGATCTGCGATCGACACGGCCGGCGGGACCGCCGGGGCGGCTGCGGTGGCCGCCGGCGCGCAATGGATCGAAACGGTGCGCGAGCAGACGACTTCGCCGCTGACCATCGGGCTCATCCACGAGTTGAGCGTGGAGTCCATCCGCGTCGACGACGACAAGTTGCCCCGCTACATCGGCGGTGTGCTGGCCCGGTTGCAGGAGGTGTGGGTGGGCCGGCAGATCGCCGAGGTCAAGTCCAAACTGCAACGCATGTCACCGGTGGAGCACAGCGACGAGTACCACGCGCTCTTCGGTGATCTGGTGGCGATGGAGGCCTATCGGCGCAGCCTGCTGGAGCAGGCCAGCGGCGACGATCTGACCGCGTGATCGCGGCGGGTCAGGCGTAATCGGCACCGCCTGATCGGGCACAGCTCAGCGCGCGTCGGGGTCCTGCGGGTCTTCGGGCCGCAGCACGGTGGTGCCGTCCTCGAGTTCGGTCAGCGTCACCATCGTTTGTTCGGGATGGATCCGGTTGGCGATGCTGCGTCGCCCCTTGTCGATCACCGATTTGGCGATGGGGCTGCTGGTCAGCGCCTGGTAGGTACCGACAATCTGCTCGTAGCGACGACGCCCGGCTTTCGTGCCCATCACGTAGCCGACGCCCATCACGACGACGTACCCGATCAATGCTGCTCCCTACAACTGGCGGTGCGATGGTTCCATCCTGCCTCACGCAACGGCGGGGTGTTTGGGTGCGACCCCCGTGGGGCGGCGGGGCCGTCCGGATGCGCTAGAGTCGTGCAAGTCCACGCGGACAGCAGTCCCCTGTAGCTCAATTGGCAGAGCATTCGGCTGTTAACCGGAGGGTTGGTGGTTCGAGTCCACCCGGGGGAGCTTCGTTTTACCGGCGTCAGTCCAGCCGGGGAATCACCGAGGGTCCGGTCTGCTGAGGCTGCGCAGGCGCCGCGAACATCTGCTGCTGTTGCTGCTGTGATTGCGGCTGCTGCTGCTGTTTGGCGGCGCGGGCCTGAGCGAGCGCGTTGACCAGCGGGCTGGCGGCCATCAACTCGCGGCGCTCTTCCTCGCTCAGTTCGTATATCGCCCACGCGCCCCAGGCGGCCGGGCGCACGTAGAGGGTGACCTGCTGGCGACCGTTGTTGAAGACGGCGGGAACGGCCACGGCCCGATCGGCGGCGGCGTAGGTGGCCATCTCCTCGGTGATCCGCTCGATATCGGCGGAGTCCTGCAGCTCATAGGTCGGCGACTGGCCGCCTTTGGTCGGTGAGGCATTCAGCGCAAGGAACCACGCCATGAGAGATACTCCTTCGTTCGGGCCGGGGTCTCGACAGCCTATAAAGACGACTGTCCGGGGGATTCACCGGCGGGCGGTACCGACAAGTGTTCCGGATGCAGCATCTCGGCGTATCGCAGCTGTTCGGGGATCCCGAACCCGTCGACCAGGGTCTGTGCGTGCGGCCGCAACTTGCGGCACCGGTCGTTGATGCCGCGGGTCACGGCCTTGGCCCGATCGGTGGACAGATATCGGTGCTCGACGTACCACGCCTTGTCGTCCTCGATGACGCTCAGCGCGTACAGGTCGCACACCAGCTCCAGCAGCTCGCGGGCCTCGGGGTCCGGGCATGAGTCGATCCCGGCGACGAAGGCCTCCAGCACCACCCGGTCGATGTGGGCGGCGGCCGCGTGCAGTACGTGGTCCTGGACCGCGTTGAAGGCGTCGAAGTCGCTCATCTCCTCGGACTTGGCCTTCAACCGGCGCGCCACCGACGTCAGCAGATATTCTTCGCGGTCCTCGAACATGTGCACCTGGGTGCCCCGGTTGAACAGACTGCCTTCCTCCTCGCTGTCCTGCCGGGCGTCCACGAACGTCTGGATGATCGTCTCCGCCGCGGTACGTTTCAGCACCCGGTCACCGACGGTCTCGGCGGCGAATCGCACCCAGTCGACCGGGCTCATGCCGGCGATGTCGTCGGCGTAGGCGGTCAGCAGTTGCTTGGCCACCAGCTGGGTCAGCACGTGGTTGTCGCCTTCGAAGGTGGTGAACACGTCGGTGTCGGCGCGCAACGCGATCAGGCGGTTCTCGGCCATGTAGCCGGCGCCTCCGCAGGCTTCTCGCGACTCCTGGATAGCTCGGGATGCGTGCCAGGTGTTGGCTGCCTTCAGCCCGGCTGCTCGCGCTTCGAGCTCACGCTGTTCTTCGGCGTCGGGGTCGTCAGCGGTCTGCAGGTCGTGGCACCTGCTCACCAGCTCGTTCTGGGCGAACTGCAGCGCATATGACCGTGCGATCAGCGGGAATAGCCTGCGCTGGTGCGCCAGGTAATCCATGATCACTACCTCACGCTCGGTTCCGTCATCGCCCGGCGCACTGAACTGCTTGCGCTGCAAGGCATATCGGGTAGCGATGTCCAGGGCGACCCGAGCGGCCGCTCCCGCGCTGCCGCCTACCGAGACCCGGCCCCGGATCAGGGTGCCGATCATGGTGAAGAACCGGCGGCCGTCGCTTTCGATCGATGACCGGTAGCTGCCGTCGGGCTCGACATCGGCGTACCTGTTCAACAGGTTCTCCCGCGGGACCCGGACGTGATCGAACACGATGCGGCCGTTGTCCACCCCGGGCAGCCCACCCTTGTAATGACAGTCCGACGTGGTGATGCCGGGCAGGTCGTTACCGTGCGCGTCTCGGATCGGCACCAGGAAGCAGTGCACGCCATGACTTTTACCCTCGGTGATCAGCTGGCCGAACACCGCGGCGACGGTGGCGGTTTCGGCTGCGCCACCGATGTAGTCCTTGCGGGCTGAACCGGTGGCCGAATCGATGACGAATTCCTGGGTTGCCGGATCGTAGGTGGCGGTGGTCTCCAGGGCCTGCACGTCGCTGCCGTGGCCGGTCTCGGTCATCGCGAAGCAGCCGAGCACCTCTAGGTCGATGATCTTCTGGACGTAGGCGCGGTGGTGGCGCTCGGTGCCCAGGTTCTCCACGGCGCCGCCGAACAAGCCCCACTGCACTCCGGCTTTGACCATCAGGGACAGATCCGACATCGCCAGCATTTCGATCATGCTGACCGCTGCGCCCACGTCGCCGGTTCCGCCGTGTTCCTTGCGGAAGCTGTCGGCGGCCACGCCGCTGCCGGCCATGATCTTGAGCTGTTCGGCGACCTTGGCGCGGGCGATCACCGTGTTCGGGGTGTGGTGCGGACGGAACTTCTCATCGGAGAGGGTGGTTCGCACCCGATTCTTCACCGCGCGCCAGCGGCCGTCCAAGGTGTCGCACAGAGCTTCGGAGGTGGTCATCCTTGCACCGTATCCGGGCGGGGATCCCGGTAAACCGGGTTTAAATTACGGTGTGCCTTGGAAGCTGGGGCGGCTGCTGCCGCTGTGCTGGATATTCGTCGCCGGCTGCAGCCCGTGCGTGGCTCCGGTGGCGGCGCCGGGACCGGAATACCTCGGCCAGATCCAACTGGCGCCGAACACCACATTCGACGGCACGACGGTCGGCGGGTTGTCGGGGATCAGTTACGACTCCGGCCGGGACTGTTACTACGTGATCAGTGACGACCGGTCGGCCCGTGGCCCGGCCCGGTTCTACACGGTGCAACTTTCGGTGTCGGATCGGGGCGTCGACGGTGCGACGGTCGGCGCCGTCCACCCGCTGTTGGATGAGCGCGGGCGGCCGTTCGCACCGCGATCCTTCGATCCGCCGGCCGTGCCACCGGACCCGGAAGGTATCGCCTTCGACAGCGGCCGCCAGCGGCTGTATTGGTCGTCGGAGGGCGAGCGGCGCACCGACGGACCGCGCGGCCCGGTGCTGGCCGATCCCTGGGTCAGGATCGCCGGGCTCGACGGAAGCTATCTCGGGCGGTTCGCCATGCCGCCGGAGCTGGCCATGTCGGCGCAGCGCACCGGGCCTCGCCGCAACTTGACGCTCGAGGGTCTCACCGTGACCGCCGACGGCCGGCTGCTGTTCACCGCGATGGAGGGGCCCGGCTACGACGACGGCGCCCTGCCGGATCAGGCGAACGGTGCGCTGACCCGCATCACCGCCTATCGCCTCGACTCCGGCGCCGACCCGGCCGTGCCGGCCGCGCAGTACGCCTACCCGCTGGAAGCGGCCAACGCGCCGGCCGAGACCAACGGTCTCACCGATCTGGTGGCGCTGTCGGACACCGCGTTCCTGGTGATCGAGCGGGCGTTCAGCGTCCGCCCGACGGTGCGGCTGTTTCGGGCCGAGATCGGTGGTGCAACCGACGTGCTGGGTGTGCCGGCACTGACCGGCGCAACCGTGACCCCGATGACGAAGACGTTGCTGGCCGACCTGTCCGCCACGCCGGGCCTGGAGCCGCTGGACAACATCGAGGGGATCACGCTGGGTCCGCGACTGCCCGACGGCCGGCAAACGGTGGTGCTGGTCAGCGACGACAACTTCTCGCCGCGCCAGTTGACACAGTTCGTGGTGCTGGCGATGCCCGCGAGTTGACCCGGGCGGCAGCCGGACCTGCTGAGACTGAATACAACCCGTCGTCTAGTAATTGGTGTTTTGCGAATGCTACTCGGTGTAATTGGCAACCCCGAGTATCGAAAAGAGTCAACTTCAACTATGCCCTGATAGCGTTAGCGCGATGCGGTACGACTGCCAGTCAGTGACGAGGCTGAGATCGCGCCTTGGCTGAATCCACCGACCGGCGCGCCGATGCAACGCGCCAGCAGATCATCCGTGCCGCTGCGCATCAGTTCGCTCAGCGGCCGTATCACGACGTCGGCCTCGACGACATCCTTGCCGAAGCGGAATTGACCAAGGGAGCAATGTATTTTCATTTCCGCTCCAAGCATGCGCTGGCACTGGCCGTCATCGACGAACAACTCGCCAGGGCCGGGGCGGCGGTGCAGGCATTGATCGACCGGAAGCTCTCCGGCCTGGAAACCCTCATCGATGTCGGCTACATGATGGCGGTTGAAGACATCTGCAGCGACACCGCGCGAGCGGTGCTGCATCTGTTACCGGTGGTCGGTCGTGCCGAGGGGCTGCAGACCACGGTGCTCAACAATGCGGTTCAAGCGCTGAGCGTGGTGGCCGAACGGGCGATCGCCGAAGGCGACGTCGTCGACAGCGATCCGCAGGACGTGGCCCGGGTGCTGATGACGCTGTTCCTGGGTTTGCGACAGGCCGGCAACCTCGATGAGCCCGAACAGTTCCTGCGCCAGGTCGAGCGGGCCTTGATCCTCGTGCTTCCCGGTATGGTGCCGTCCGACCGGATCGATTACTTTCTCCAGTTCGTCCGGCGGCGCACCGTGCTGGCTGTCAGGACCACGTCGGCGGGCTCCGCCGTGGCCGGCGACCGGGTCGGCTGATGGCGCGCCAGGTTCGATCCGAGGCGACCCGGCGGAAACTGCTCGACGCGGCCATCGATGTGTTCGGCGAAGTCGGCTATGTCGGCGCCGGGCGTACCGCGATCATCGAGCGGGCCGGAGTGACGAAAGGCGCCCTGTACCACCACTTCGACTCGATGGAGTCACTGGTGATGGCCATCATCGAGGGTGGATTCACCACGATGTTGAACACGTTCCGGAGCATGTGTCAGCCGTCGTCGCCGGCGTTGGAGGGCATGATCCACGGCATGTTCGCCGTCACCGCGGTGCTGGCCGTCGACAAGGAGGCGCGCGCTGCCGGCCACCTGGTTTTCGCGCTCTCCGAATCCAACGATCTCGGTGGTGACGTCGCCGGCGAATGGGCGGCGGTGGTGGCCGCCCAGACCGCACGCGCGATCGCCGAGGGTGACCTGCGCGAGGACCTCGAACCCCGGCAGGTCGCCGAGTCGATCACCGGAGCGATGCTCGGGACGTGGCTGCTGTCGCGCTCCGGCGATAGTCTCGGCCGCTTGACCTGGATGTGGGACTTGCTGCTTCCCGCGATCGTGGCGGCGGACTCGCTGGTGTACTTTCAGCAATTTTTGGCTCGCGAAGCGCTGCGTCATCAGGTCAGCCCCGGCAAGGTCGACGGCGACGAGAATTCAGCTGCCGACGAGGATTCAGCCGCCGACCACTGAGGTGCTAGCGCTCATCCAGCCACAGCTGCTCGGTGAGGTCTTGGAACGTGGCGAGCGCAACCCGGTCGTCGGCACGTTCGAGAGCCGACTTGCTCATCAACGCCCGCACGGTGGAGCCATCCCGATGTTCCAGGGAGACAACCAGATTGGCCAATGAGTGCATTACCGACAAGGCGGACTCCTCGGCCGGCGGCACTTCGCCGAAGATCTGCCGGAACTCCAGGCCCAGCACCTCTTCCTGGGTGTAGCCCAGCATGCCGGCGAAACCGGTGTTGGCAAACAGGATGGTGCCGTCGTCGGCGATCGCGAGCACCGGTACCGGGATCCGTTCGAGTGCGACCAGGGCCGGCAGCTGCCGCAGAGTCTCCATCGGGGTCTGGGTCGTTTGCATGTTCCGCCGTCGCTCCATGCATCTGATTATGACGGGCCGGGCGCACGACGCGGGGATCCTTGCCGGTGCCGGAGAGCCCAGCGGGCGCGTGCGGCGCCCTCGGCGCCCAGGAGCTCATAACGGGCAGTCTCGTGAGGGTTGGACAACATCCAAAAGGTATGTACTATCTCCATTTATGCGAGGGACTGGTTTGCACGGCTCGAGCGCGCTACGGCGTGCGTCGGGGCCGGTACCGGTGAGTTCCTCCCAAAGCTTCGCCCGGGGCACCTCGAGGGGTCCGCATCGCCGATTGCCGCCGTATGCCGAGACGCGCAGGTGCACCGCACCGGCTGCAGAGCTCGCCGGCCGGCAGCCGGGGGTGCGGTTGTGTGCCGCGTTCTACCGGGCGTTGTTCTTTTCAGATGACCAGAGCCTGGCTGTCGGCCAGGAAAGGCATGGCCATCCAGCGCGACGCCAGCATTGATTCCGCGGCGGGACCCGGTACCGGGCGAGAGAACAGGAAGCCCTGCGCCCGGTGGCAGCCGTGACGCATCAAGGTGAGCGCGGCTGCTGACGTCTCCACACCCTCGGCGACCACCTGCAGTCCGAACGCCTCGGCGAGCCCGATGATTGCCCGGACGATCGCGAGATCGCCTGCGTTGACCCCCAACTCACGCACGAATACGGTGTCGATCTTCAGCGTGTCGACCGGTAGGTCCTTCAGGTGCGACAGGACGGCGTAGCCGGTGCCGAAGTCGTCGATGGCGATCTGAACTCCGGCCTCGCGCAGCTCCGCCAGGGTGCGCCGGGTCGTCTCGATGTTCTGCACCACCGCGCGCTCGGTGATCTCCAGGCACAACGATCCCGGGCGCAGGCCGAACTCGTCGACGGTGTCCACCACGTTCTGTACGAATCCGCGGGCGGCCAACTGCACCGGGGACACGTTGACCCGCAAGGTGGCGTTGGTTCGGACGCCGTTGGCCTGCCATGAGCTGAATTCCGCGCACGCACTGCGCATCACCCACCGGCCCAGGTCGTCGGCCAGGTTGGCGGATTCGGCGATGCTGATGAACGAACCGGGCAGCAACAGCCCACGGGTCGGATGCCGCCAGCGGACGAGCGCCTCGACCGCCACGATCGCGCCGCTCCACAGGTCGACCTCGGGCTGGTAGTACAGCAGTAGTGACTCGTCGTCGATCTTGCCCTGCAGGTGCAGTTCGATGTCTTTGCGGAACAAGCTCTTCAGTGACATGTCGTCGGTGGAGCTGACGGTCTGGTTGCCGCCGCCGCGTTTCGCGGCCAGCACGGCCTCGTCGGCGCGGTGCAGCAGCCCCGCGCTGGTGTCTTCGCCGGGAATGCCCACCGTCACCCCCACGCTGACCGTGCTGGTGACGGTGTGGCCCTGGATCTCCACCTTGTCGCGCAGCGCGCCCTGCAGTCGGTCGGCGAAGGTCTCCGCGCTGGCCATCGACATCGGCCAGTCCGGGATGACGACGAACTCGTCACCGCCGATCCGCGCCGTCATGGTCCGGTTCCCTGCGTACACCCGTAGCCGCCGGGCGAAGTCCTGGATGAACCAGTCGCCGGCGGAGTGCCCGAGGTAGTCGTTGATCGGCTTGAGCCGGTCGAGGTCGATATAGAAGAGGCCGACCGGGCCGGGGTTGCCCGCTACGAGCCGGTCGGAGAGGTGGGCGACCAGCGCGCGCCGGTTGTGCAGCCCGGTCAGATCATCGTGGTCCGCCAGATAGCGCAACCGCTCCTCGGCGACGACTCGGGCCTGCAACTGTGCGAACAACGACGCGATCGCCTCGATCGTGTTGAGTTCTTCCGGCCGCCACTTGGGCCGGCGAAACTTGACCAGGCCGAGTATGCCGGTGGTCACCGGGCCCGAGATCAGCGGCGCGGTGGCTACCGACAGTGACTCGATGGCGTGATCCGTCGCCATCTGGCGCACGTAGCCGGATTCGGACGGGTCCGGCCGGATGACCGCCACCTGCTTGCAGTGTGCGCAGGTGGTGAAGACCGGATCGGCGGTGGTGAACGACACGACCGCCAGGGGATCCGGGTTGGGCGGATCGGTGCGCGGCGGCCATTCCGCCACCAGCTTGGATGCCCGGATCTCGTGGTCGTTGTGGCGCAGGAATCCCGCGTCGACGTTGAGCTGCTCCACCAGCGTCTGTAGCACGCGTTCGCTGACCGCGGGCGCCGTGGACGGCGTTGTCGCCATCAGCTGGGCGGCGATCGAGGTGACCAGCGCCAATCTATCCGCCACAATGTCCTTCCCCCGAAGACCGGCAGCCCGGTGCGCGAGCCGTGGGGGCCGCGGGAGACTGGGGATCGCTTCGAGCCGATGCCGCAGTGAGCATATTCCGAAACCTCTCAGCCGGAAACATCTCAGTCGAATTCCGGCTCAGGCCCGACGGCCTCGACCCGCCGCGCCCGGCCCCGCCGCACGTGCGATCGCCGCCTAGCGGACTTGGCTTGTCTGGGCGGTGTCGGCCAGGAAGCGGCGCAGCACCTCGACCGCTTCGGCGAGCGTCCGGCGGTCTTCAGCATCGAGACGGTCCAACTCCGGATCGATCGCCGCGGCCCTGTCGCGGCGAACCTGGCCCAGCGTGTGCACCCCTTTGTCGGTGATCCGGATCAGCACCGCGCGGGCGTCCTGCGGGTCGGGGGTGCGAGAGGTCAGCCCGGCGTCCTCGAGTCGGCGTACCTGGGTGGTCATCGTCGGCTGTGAACAGTGGTCGACTGCAGCCAGCTGGCAGATGCGGGCCTCGTCCAGATCCTCGATGGTGGACAGCAGTCGGGCCTGCGCGCCGGGGATCGGCAGCGCGACGCGCTGGGTGGCCAACCGGTTGAGTCGAGCCACGACGCTGAGCAGGTCGGCTCCCAGGCTGGCGTGAACAGGGGCTGCCATCGCGCGAGTATTGCACAACGGTGGACGGAAGTGGATCAACTCGGTCCACGGTGGGCATCGGGGCTGTTCGGATCGGCTGGCAGAATCGACGGGTGACGAAGACCGGTCAGGCCGATACCCGTGTCCGGGCTCGGTCGATGGATCCCGTCGAAATAGCGCAGGCCGCGGTGATGGCCGCGCTGTGCGCGGCGACGGCGATCATCGCGGTCGTCGTACCCTTTGCCGGCGGATTGGCGCTGCTGGGTACGGTGCCGATGGGTCTGCTGGCCTACCGCTACCGGATCCGCGTGCTGATCGCCGCCACGGTGGCCGCCGCGACCATCGCGTTCCTGATCGCCGGAATGGGCGGCTTCATGACGGTCGTGAACTGCGCCTACATCGGCGGGCTCACCGGCGTCATCAAACGCCACCGCCGCGGACTGCCGACCGTGGTGTTGGCCTCAGCAGTGGCCGGCGGAATCTTCGGCGCCGGTGTCGTGGCGGCGTTGACCGTACTGTCGCGGTTGCGCAACCTGATCTTCGATGCGATCACCGCCAACGTGCACGGCGTCGCGGCCGTCATGGACAAGGTTCCGCTGCCGGAATTCCAACGGGCCGCCGCGGACCTCACCGGATTCCTCGGAGTGCTGCTGCGCTACTGGCAGGTGCTTCTGCTGGTGCAGTCGATCTTCAGCATCATGACAGTGTCGTTGCTCGGCTGGTGGGCGCTGTCGCGGGTTCTGGACCGGCTGCGCGGGGTGCCCGACGTGCACAAGCTGGACCTGCCGGTCGAGAGCGGGCCGGTCGCGCCGGTCCCGGTGCGGCTGGATCAGGTGCGGTTCCGCTATCCCCAGACCAGCCACGACGCTCTGGGGCCGGTCAGCCTGCAAGTGCAGGCGGGCGAACACGTCGCGGTCACCGGGGCCAACGGGTCGGGCAAGACCACCCTGATGCTGCTCCTGGCCGGGCGTGCTCCCACCTCGGGCATCGTCGAACGCCCGGGCGCGGTGGGCTTGGGCGCCCCCGGCGGCACCGCGGTCGTCATGCAGCATCCGGAGAGTCAGGTGCTGGGCACCCGCGTTGCCGACGACGTGGTGTGGGGGCTGCCGCCGGGCACCACCACCGACGTCGAGCGGCTCCTGGGCGAGGTCGGCCTGGCCGGTTTCGCCGAACGCGACACCGGCGGGCTGTCCGGCGGTGAGCTGCAGCGATTGGCGGTGGCCGCGGCCTTGGCCCGTGAACCGGCATTGCTGATCGCCGACGAGGTCACCAGCATGGTCGACCCCCAAGGACGTGAGGTCCTGCTGGGGGTGTTGTCGGGATTGTCCGAAAGGCACCGCACCTCGCTGATCCACATCACCCACTACAACGATGAGGTCGGCAGCGCCGACCGGATCATCGATCTGAGCGGCTCGCGCGACAACACCGCAATGGTGGAGACCGCTGAAGTTCCCCGCTCGTCGCCCGGCGGCGTCGTGCCCGCCCGCCGCGGCGGCCCGCCGGTGCTGGAACTGGCCGGCGTCGGCCATGAGTACGCCAGCGGCACCCCGTGGACGAAGACCGCGCTGCGTGACATCAGCTTCACCGTCGACGAGGGCGACGGCTTGCTGATCCACGGTGGCAACGGCTCCGGCAAGTCCACGCTGGCCTGGATCATGGCCGGCCTGACGACACCGACCGCCGGCAGCTGCCTGCTCGGTGGCCGGCCGGCCGACGAACAGGTGGGGGCGGTCGCCTTGTCGTTCCAGGCGGCCCGGCTGCAGCTGATGCGCAGCCACGTCGGTCTGGAGGTGGCTTCGGCGGCCGGCTTTTCACCACACGATCACGCCCGGGTCAGCGCCGCACTGGCGGCCGTCGGCCTGGATGCGGCATTGGCGGGTCGGCGCATCGACCAACTCAGCGGCGGTCAGATGCGTCGACTGGTACTGGCGGGCTTGTTGGCCCGATCCCCGCGGGCCCTGATTCTCGACGAGCCGCTCGCCGGTCTGGACGCCACCAGTCGGCACGGGCTGCTGCGGCTCCTGGAGGACCTGCGGCGCGAGACCGGCCTCACCGTGCTGGTCATCTCGCATGACTTCGCCGGACTGGGGGAGTTGTGCCCCAGGACTTTGCACCTGCAAAACGGTGTGCTGGTGTCGGCCCCGGCGGGTGCGGCATGAGCAAGGAGACACGTAAAGCCCCCCGCCCGGTGGTACTGCTGCGGCCGGTGCCCGGCGACTCTGCCGTGCACCGGTTGTGGGCCGGAACCAAACTGATCGTCGTCTTCGGCATCTCGGTGCTGCTGACCTTCTATCCGGGCTGGGTGCCGATCGGGGCGGTGGCACTGTTGGTGTTCGTCGCTTCCCGGGTTGCCCGCATTCCGCGAGGCGCCCTGCCGTCGGTCCCGCGCTGGCTGTGGGTGCTGCTGGTGGTCGGCGGTGCCACCGCAGCCATGGCCGGCGGCGAACCGGCCGGCCTGGGCGGGCTGTTGAACTTCCTGCGGATCACCGCCCTGTCGATCGTGCTGCTGGGATTGGGTGCGATGGTCTCGTGGACAACCAACGTCGCTGAAATCGCGCCTGCGGTGGCCACACTCGGCCGACCGTTGCGTCTGCTGCGAATCCCGGTGGACGACTGGGCGGTTGCGCTGGCATTGGCGCTGCGCGCTTTTCCGATGCTGATCGACGAGTTCCGGGTGCTCTACGCCGCCCGCGGGCTACGTCCCAGAACGCGGCCGCACACTCGCCGGGAACGCCGCCAGCGTTGGGCGCGCGAGGCCATCGACCTGATCACCGCCGCCATCACCGTCACGCTGCGCCGGGCCGATGAGATGGGTGACGCGATCACCACGCGCGGTGGGATCGGCCAGATCTCGGCGTCGCCGGCACGCCCGAAGCTGGCCGACGCGATAGCCCTGGCACTGGTCGCGGTGATATGCGGTGGGTCCCTGGCCCTTGAGCTGACGGTGTTGTCCACCACCGGGTAGCGCCTCCCGCCTCCCGCCTCCCGCCTCGAGATTGCACTGACGCAGGCTTTTCGCCGCTTTTTCCCGCATGGTTGCAATCTCGGGCGCCACTGCCGGCGTGCGCTACCGGGAGGCCGCCGCGTTGGCGGCGTCTTGGGCCTTACGCAGTGTGGCGGCGACGTCGGCGCGGCCCAGGAACATCTCATCGAAATAGGGTTTGATCGCCTGGTTGCCGGCCGGGAATCCCACACCGCCGCCCGGGGCTGGGATGCGCGGTCCGTCCAGCACCGCGAAGAACGGGGTGACGTTTATCCCGCGGTGCGCCCAGTAGTCGAAGTAGACCCGTTGGGCGCTGAGCACAGCCGGGATCGCCGCCCCCTGCCGGCCCAGGTATTGGTTGCCTTCGCGGCTTCCCAGCCAGGCCAACACCTGCCGCACCGCCCCGGGGTGTGGTGAGGCGGCGTTGCCGGCGGCGGCGATGCCATTGGTGACGCTGACCCGACCGACCGGGCCGGCCGGCAACATCGCCACCCCCCAACCGAATGCGGCCTGCTCGGCGACCGCCGCCAGGTTGTAGGTGCCCGATTGGAACAGCGCCATCTTCCCGGCCAGGAACTGGTTGCGGGAGAAGTCCCCGTTGGTGTTGGTGTCGGAGGCCGGCGGGGCCACGTGGCCGTCGTTGATCAGTCGCACCAGGTATTCGAACGCGGACACGGCCGCGGGGTTGTCGAAGGCGAACTCGTCGCCGCGCTGGAACACGCCGCCGGCCGAGCCGATGTAGTTCAGGTAGATGCCCTGCGGATCGTTGGCGGCGTTGTAGCCCCACTGCCGGATGCGGCGCTCGTCGAAACCCGGTGTGTCCGCACTGCGTCCGTCGGCGTCGCGGGTGAGCTTGGCCGCCAGTGCCCGCAACGTGTCGGTACCGCCGTGCGGATCCCAGCGCAGCTGATCCAACTGGGCGGGATCGACTCCGGCCGCGGCCAGCAGATCCGCGTTGTAATACACCGCGATGCCCGCATCGGTGAGCTGCGGCACCCCCCACAGCGTGCCGTCCCGGGTGAACTGGGTGACCACGGACGGCTCCCAATCCGAAGTCGGCGCATCGATTTTCAGCAGCCGCCCACTGTCGGCGTACCCGGCCAGGTAGGCGTCGGAGAGCCAGAAGACGTCGTCGGCGCCGCCGCCGGCCACGTCGGTGCGCAGGGTGTCGAAATACGTGGCGTAGGAGACCACGTTGGTGCGCACCTCGATGTCGGGGTGGGCGCTGTTGAACGCGGCGAACGACTGCCGGTAGGCGGCCGCGACCTGTTCGTCCCACAATCGCACCGACACCACCGTCTTGGCGCCGGCCGGTCGGGTCGAGGCTGCGCTGTCGAGCAGCACCGCCGCGACGCCGAGCAGCGCGGCCAATGCGACCACCGCGACCGCGAACAGGGTGGAGAACCGCGGCCGGCTCATTTGATCCCCGTGACGACGATCGACTGCACGATCCGGCGCTGGAACACCACGAACAACACGATCAGTGGGATCATCGCGACCGTGGTCGCCGCCATCACCAGTGTCCACTGCGCGTTGTACCGGGACTGCAGGGCGGCGGTCGCCACGGTGAGCACCCGCCACTTGTCGCCGCTGGTGATCACCAACGGCCACATGAAGTTGTTCCACTGCGAGACCACGGTGATCAGCCCGAGAGTGACCAGGATCGGCCTGCTCGCCGGCAGCATCACATGCACGATCACGTCCAGGGTGTTCGCGCCGTCGAGACGCGCGGCGTTGACCAGGTCAGCGGGGACGGCGCGAAAGTGCTGGCGCAGCAGGAAGATCGCATACGGGGAACCGAACACAAACGGCAACACCAACGCCCAGAAGGTGTTGCGCAGACCCAGCTGGGCCATCATCAGGTACAACGGCACCACCGTGACGGTGGCCGGCACCATCAGGGTTGCCACGTACACCCAGAACAGCGTGTCCCGCCCGGGGAAATCCAGCCGCGCGAACGCATACGCCGCCAGCACCGAAAAGCTCAGCTGCCCGAGCACGATCACCGCTGTCATCAGCGTGGTGACCGCCGCCGCCCGGCCGAATCCGGCACCGCCGAGGTCGCCGTAGTTGTCCAGCGTCGGCGGGTGCGGCCAGGCCAGCGGGGTTCCGGTGGCGAATTGGCGTGCCGGGGTGAACGACGTCAACAGCCCGAGCCCGAAGGGCGCCAGGGTGATCAGCGCGCCGAGAGTCAGCAGCGCGTAGACCGCCGCGACGCGAACTTGCTTGTGCGGATTGAGTAAGTCCCTGATCAGCATGACGTGGGTTGGCTCACCGGAGCTGTTGGTAGGCGTAGGCGGCGGCCTGAGTGCGGTTGTGGACGCCGAGTTTGGCCATGATGGCGCAGACGTGGGTGTTGGCAGTTTTGATGCTGATGCACAGGGCGGTGGCGATTGCAGCGTCGCTGTGTCCGGCAGCGAGGAGTTCGAGGACGTCGCGTTGACGCTTGGTGAGGCCGTGTGGGTCAGCGCTGGTGTCTTTGCGCCGGCGGTCGGGATCGCGATCGCTCAGGTGGGCCAGGCGTTGCTGGGCGCGGCGGGCCGCGGTGCGGGCGCCGAGCCGGCGAAAGGTACTCAGCGCGGCCTCGGCGGCGTCGATGTCGCCGCCGAGTTGAGCGACGGCGGCATCGTAGGAGCAGCCACGGACGACCCATTCCCGGGCGGCCGTGCACCAGTCCCCGCTGATTTCGCATTCGTAGGGGGTGACGGCGATGACGTCAATACCCGATCGGCCTCCGGCCAGATGAGCCCAGCGCCGCAGGGAACCCCCCAGCCACGCGTACGCGGTGCCGGACACCGTGAGGACTTCGGCCACGGAGCGGCGGGCCGCCTCGTCGTCGCCGGCCAGCCAGGCGGCCTCGGCTCGCGCTGCGCACACTGGCAGGCGCAGCAGGCTGCCCGTCGCACACTCGAGGGCCTCATCGAGTAGTGGCCAAACGGGTTCCTCGCCACGTCGTGCCCGGACCAAGGCGACGGTGATCAACGGCGCGATCCGGTGCTGGGGAGGGAGTCCGGGCCGGGTAAGGATCTGCTCGGCCGCCAGCACGGCAGGCGACCAGTCGCCGCGAGACAGGGCGGTCAGCGCCTGCAGTCCCGCCACCAGGGTCCGGAACGTGCCAAGGTCACGTCGGTCAAGGAAGGCCGCTACTTCGGCGAGGTAACGCTCCGCGCGACCGAATTCGCCGCGAACAACCGAGAACATGCCGATGAGGACGCCCAAAATTCCGCCGTGCTCCTCAAGCCCAGGGGTTGCGGCCGCTTCTCCCCACACCGCCTCGTATTCGTCCCACCCGGTGTCGCTGCAGAACACGGTGGTGAGCGACGCGTATCCGCGGGCGCGGATCACCACGGCAGGGTCCCGGAATTGGATGCCGAGGGTTTTCGCGCGAGCGGCATACCGGGCACAGGCGGGGTCCAAGGCAAGGGCGGCGATGTGCGCCATGTTGATCAGCGACCAGGCCAACTGGGGGGACGGGCCAACATCTTCGAGCAACCGCAATGCCGCGTGTGCCGCCCGCATAGCCTCGGTAGGGCGTCCCAGCGGCTGCAGGTGATGTGGCTCGAACGGCAGGCATTCAGCGAGGCATTCGCCCAGCGCGCCCGCCGCGCTCGGCGATATCGACTCGAGCAGGGCAGGCTGCGGCCGCGGTCCGCAGGCCGCGGACGCTTGCGCGGTCTCGCCCCCGGCCGCGGTGTCGCGTTCGAGCAGACCGTCCACCAGGCCCCCCTCCCGCCTCGGGTCCACGCATCCCGGAGCAAATATCGGGTAATTACCTGATGCGCCGAGGTCTTCCCGCCTAGCACACTCCCAGTGAGCGTGGTGGGCGGTCTGCCACGGGCATCAGCACACTGCCATCGGATCAGGATGCGGAATTAAGCGTAGCCCGCCAGCCCCCGCCCGCGCCCACCAAACAGCGCGAAATCAGGCACCTGACCACCACCAACAAGGGAGTACGGATGAAGCGTTCAGTAACGGTTGTCGCAGCAGCGGCAGCAATCGCGGTCGTAGGTCTGTCCGGATGCTCCAGCGACAAGAAGGCGGAAAGCACCCCCGCATCTTCGTCGAGTGCGTCCAGCGCGTCGGTGACCACCGGGGGCGCTGCCGCAAACACAAGAGTCACCATCGATGGCAAAGACCAGAACGTCAGCGGCACGACCGTGTGTACGACGATGGCCGGTGACGTCAACATCGCGATAGGTGGAGCGGCCACCGGCATCGCCGCAGTGCTCACCGACGCCAACCCCCCGGAGGTGAAGTCGGTCGGGCTGGGCAACGTCAACGGTGTGACGCTGGCTTACACCGCGGGTACCGGCCAGGGCAACGCTGAGGCGACCAAGGACGGCAACGGATACAAGATCACCGGTACCGCGACCGGGATCGATACGGCCAACCCGATGCAGCCGGTGAACAAGCCCTTCGAAATTGACGTGACTTGCTCATAGCCCGGTAGGCCTGTTGTAACCCGTTGTGCCAGTCGGGCCGCTTTCAACGATGGACCCGGACCGCTCAGCCAGGAGCACCATGCCAACACCGGCGCTCAGCGTGCCACGGCAGATGCTGCGGCGCCGGCCGGTGCGCGGTGCACCGGTCGCCGACGGGAGCTCAAACCACCTGAGACGTCGTCTCGGCGGTTTTCAGCTCACCATGTTCGGTGTCGGCGCGACGGTCGGCGCGGGTATTTTCTTCGTCTTTCCGGAGGCGGTACCGCAAGCCGGCCCGGCAGTGGTCGTCTCGTTCGTCATGGCCGGGGCCGCAGCGGGTCTGGCCGCGATGTGCTACGCCGAGTTGGCCTCGGCGGTGCCAATATCGGGGTCGGCCTACTCATACGCCTACGCCACCCTCGGCGAATTCGTGGCCGTGGTTGTCGGGGCATGCCTGCTGCTCGAATACGGGGTGTCCACCGCCGCGGTGTCAGTCGGGTGGAGTCAGTACCTGAGCAAGTTGTCGCTCAATGTCTTCGGAGTATCGGTACCGCAGGCTATTTCATCGGCACCATGGGAGTCTGACGGCGGCGTGGTCAACCTGCCGGCCATCATCTTGGTGGCAATTTGTGCGGCGTTGTTGATCGGCGGCACCAGTGAATCAGCCAAAGTCAATGCCGTAATGGTGGTGATCAAGCTCGGTGTGCTGCTGATGTTCGCGGTGATCGCGTCAACTGCGTTCAGGGCGGACCGCTTCAGTGACTTCACGCCTTTCGGATTCTCGGGAATCAGCTGGGCAGCGGGCACGATCTTCTTCTCCTACGTCGGTCTTGACGCGGTATCCACCGCCGGCGAGGAGGTTAAAGACCCGCAACACACGATCCCGCGGGCAATCATGGCGGCACTCTTGATAGTGACCGGTGTCTATGTGGTTGTCGCGGTGGCCGCGATGGGCAGCCAGCCCTGGCAAAACTTCGAGGGCCAGAACGCGGGGCTGGCCGTGATCGTGGACAACATCACCGGAAATCGGGTAGGCAGCACGGTGTTGGCCGCAGGCGCCGTGATTTCGATCTTCTCAGTCACTTTGGTGACGATGTACGGCCAGACTCGCATCCTTTTCGCGATGGGTCGGGACGGTCTGCTGCCGGCGACGTTGGCCAAGGTCAACTCGCGTACCGGGACACCGGTAACCAATACCGTGATTGTCGCGGTTGTGGTGGCGATCCTCGCCGGTCTGGTACCGCTCCAGCGTCTGGCCGAAATGGTCTCCATCGGCGCCTTGACCGCGTTCATCGTTGTGTCGGTGGCTGTGGTGGTGCTGCGGGTCCGGGAACCGGATTTGCCTCGCGGATTCAAGGTTCCCGGCTATCCGATCACGCCGGTCTTGTCGGCGGCGGCGTGTGGATGGATTCTGTACAGCCTGCATTGGTACACCTGGATTGCGTTCACCGGCTGGGTAGCTGTCGCGTTGACCTTCTACCTGGTGTGGGGTCGCCGTCACAGCGCACTCAATGGTGGCCAGAACGGCGGCACGGCAATGGCGCAGGCTCACGTGAGGTCATAGCTGACCCGCCGCCCGAACGAGAACTGCTGAACCACCGTGACACCGACCAGCACCGCGAACAACACCAGCGCCATCACCGCGGCCCGACCGATCGCCGCCGCGCCGAACGCCTCGTCGTAGATGCGGTGCGCGATCAGGTCGGTGCGGCCCGCCGGCCCGCCGCCGGTCAGGGCATACACCGTGTCGAACACTTGCGCCGCGCTGACGATCCCGGTGACCAGCACGAAGAACATGGTGGGCCGCAGCATCGGCAACGTGATTCGCCAGAACCGCTGCCAGCCGCTCGCCCCGTCGATGCGCGCCGCGGACAGCACCTGGGTGGGAATGGCCAGGATTCCGGCCAAGAAGAACAGGGCGACGTAGCCGACGTTGGTCCACACCACCACCGCCGAGGTCACCGGCAGCGCCAGTCCCGGATCGGTCAGCCATTCGATCCGATGCCCCAAAACGGTGCTCACCGCGCCGTCGGTGGGGCTCAGAATCCAGCGCCACAGCACCGCGATCGCCAGCGGCGCGCAGATCCACGGCAGCACGTACACGGTGCGGAACGCGCCGTTGCCGGGCAGCTCGCGAGCCAGCAGCATCGCCACCCCCAGCCCCAGCGCGGTCTGGACCGGGACGACGAACGCCACGAAAAGCACCGTCACCACAAGCGAATTGCCGAACACCGGGTCGGTCAGCACCGATCGCCAGTTGTCGGCGCCCACATAGCTGATCGGTCCCAGCAGATCCCAGCGGTGCAGACTCAGCCACACCACCACAAACATCGGCAGCAGCAGGAACGCCACTACCCCGAACAGGCTGGGCGCGAGCAGTGCGTAGCCGAGCGCGGTAGAGCGGCGCTGCGGCGTGCGCGGCGGGTCTGCCATGCAGGTATTAAAGCCGCTCGTTACCGTGGACCGGTGACAGCGAACCGGGGGGTCGATGCCGAATTTATGGCGCTGCCCCGCCACGAACTGGCCGATGCCGCCCTGTCGGCGGCCAAAGCGGCGGGCGCCGAGCACGCCGACCTGCGGATTCACCGGATCGCCACCGAGATCGTCCGGCTGCGCGACGGCGAGTTGGAGACCGCGGTGGTCAACCGTGAACTCGGCCTGGCAGTGCGGGTGATCGTCGACGGCACCTGGGGCTTCGCCTCGCATGCCGAACTGGCCCCGGGTGTCGCCGCCGACACCGCACGCCGGGCGGTGCAGGTGGCCACGACGCTGGCCGCCCTCAACGCCGAACGCGTCGAGCTGGCCGCCGAGCCGGTGTACCGCGACGTCAGCTGGGTGTCGGACTATGCGATCGACCCGTTCGACGTGCCCACGGCCGACAAGATCGACGTACTGGAGGACTACTCGGGCCGGCTGCTCGCAGCCGATGGGGTGAACCACGTGACGGCAGCGCTGACCGCGGTCAAGGAGCAGACCTTCTACGCCGACACGTTCGGGTCGTCGATCACCCAGCAGCGGGTGCGGTTGATGCCGGTCTGCGATGCGGTCACCGTCGGTCCGGACGGCTTCGACTCGATGCGCACACTGGCGCCACCGACCGCGCGCGGCTGGGAGGCGGTGGCCGGTGACGACGTGTGGGACTGGTCGAGTGAGCTGGCTCAGCTGCCGGTGCTGCTCGCCGAGAAGATGAAAGCGCCCAGCGTGGCCCCCGGGACGACCGATCTGGTGATCGACCCGACCAACCTGTGGTTGACCATCCACGAATCCATTGGGCATGCAACCGAATACGACCGGGCCATCGGCTATGAGGCGGCCTACGCCGGCACATCGTTCGCCACTCCGGACAAACTCGGCACGTTGCGCTACGGGTCGCCGGTGATGAACGTGACCGCCGACCGCACCGTGCGGCACGGGCTGGCCAGCGTCGGCTACGACGACGAGGGGGTGGCAGCGCAGAGCTGGGATCTGGTGCGCGACGGGAGATTCACCGGCTACCAACTGGATCGGGTATTCGCGCCGCGGCTCGGACAATCCCGTTCCAACGGGTGCTCGTATGCCGACTCGCCGCATCACGTCCCGATCCAGCGGATGGCCAACGTGTCGCTGCAACCGGGTCCTGCGGATCTGTCCACCGCCGACCTGATCGCCAGGGTGGACGACGGCATCTACATCGTCGGTGACCGATCGTGGTCGATCGACATGCAGCGCTACAACTTTCAGTTCACCGGGCAGCGGTTCTTCAAGATCCGCAACGGCCGGCTCGACGGGCAGCTGCGCGATGTGGCCTATCAGGCCATCACCACCGACTTCTGGAACGCGATGGAGGCCGTCGGCGGTGCCTCGACGTGGCGGCTGGGCGGGGCGTTCAACTGCGGCAAGGCCCAGCCCGGTCAGGTGGCCGCGGTCAGCCACGGCTGCCCATCAGCACTGTTCCGGGGGATCAACGTGCTCAACACGCGCAGCGAGGGGGGCCGATGATTCGGGCGCAACAGGTCATCGACACCGCGCTGGCGGCGAGCCGGCGGGCAGCCGGCGATAACACGGCGACCATCGTGCTGGTCACCGATAAGGCCGAGGCTTCGCTGCGCTGGGCAGGCAACTCGATGACCACCAACGGGGTGTCGAGCAACCGGACCACCACGGTGATCACCATCGCCCGCGACGATGAGGGGGCCCGGGTCGGCTCGTTGTGCTCGGCGGAGGTGGACCCGGCACTGATTCCCGACCTGGTGGCGGCCTCCGCGGAGGCCGCTGCGGGCGCGCCGGAAGCCCGCGACGCCACCGAGCTGGTAGCCGGCACCGACGTGCCGGACGACTGGGATGCCGACGTGCCGGGCACCGGCGCCGACGTGTTCGCCGATCTGGCCGGGTCGTTGAGCCGTGGCTTCCGCGGCGCCGACCAGCTGTACGGCTTCGCCCGCCACGAGGTGGCCACGACCTTCGTGGCCTCCTCGACCGGCCTGCGGCGGCGTTTCACCCAGCCCACCGGGACGGTCGAGATCAACGCCAAACGCGACGGTGCCAGTGCCTGGGCCGGCGTCAGCACCCCGGACTTCGTTGACGTGCGAGGCGATTCGCTGCTGGAGCAGCTGTCGACGAGATTGGGGTGGGCGGCGCGCACCGTCGACCTGCCTGCCGGGCGGTACGAGACGTTGATGCCGCCGTCGACGGTGGCCGACATGATGATCTACCTGGGGTGGACGATGAGCGGCCGCGGCGCCCAGGAGGGCCGCACCGCGCTGTCGGCGCCCGGCGGCGGCACCCGGGTGGGGGAGCGGCTCACCGAGCTGCCACTGACCCTGTACTCCGACCCGCACGCGTTCGAACTCGAGTGCGCGCCGTTCGTGGCGACCGGCACCTCCTCGGAGACGGCGTCGGTGTTCGACAACGGCCTGGACATCGGTTGCGTGGACTGGATCCGCGGCGGGGTGATCAACGCGCTTGCCTACCCGCGGGCCGCCGCCGCGGAGTTCGGTGCCCCGGTTGCCCTGCCCGCCGACAATCTGTTGATGACGGGCGGTTCGGCCAGCATGGACGAGATGATCGCCTCGACCGAGCGCGGGCTGCTGCTGACCACGCTGTGGTACATCCGCGAGGTCGACCCGACCACGCTGCTGCTGACCGGGCTGACCCGCGACGGTGTCTACCTGGTCGAGGACGGTCAGGTGAGCGCGGCGGTCAACAACTTCCGGTTCAACGAGAGCCCACTGGACCTGTTGCGCCGGGCCAGTCAGGCCGGTATCGCCGAGCCGACGCTGCCGCGAGAGTGGGGTGATTGGGCGACCCGGGCGGTGATGCCGTCACTGCGCATCCCCGATTTCCACATGTCGTCGGTGAGTCAGGCGCAGTGACGGCCCGGGCTCACAACAGATCGGTGGCGTCGAACACCCAGGACATGTCGTCGGCGCCGAAGCTGTCGAAGTAGTTGGGCGGCGCGAACGCCAGCATGCTGGAGAAATCCCAATAGTCTTTCCACACCGTGATTTTCCCGTCGACAACCCGGTGCACCGTGGCGAACCGCAGGGTGCCCTGCTCGCCGGAGGGGAAGTGCCAGGTCTCGGAGTGCTCGTACATGACGTCCGCACCGTCGGCCACCAGCCGGCCGCCGTGGTGTTCGTAGCCGGCCAACCGGTCGAACAACAACCGCAGCCGTTTGACGATGTCTTCGGGGCCGCGTGCCGCCGCCGCCGGCATCGGCATGTCGACATAGAGGCAGTCCGGCGCCAGATGTGTCTTCAGTGCATCCCAATCGTGCCGTGCCAGTGCCTGCCACAAGCCCAGGACGACCTCGCTCGTCGCGGTGGCTGTATCCGATGCGGGGCCATCCATCATGATGGTCACTGAACCGTGTCGCCGAGCCGGTTGTCAATCAGTCGAGGAGGGAAGATCCCCATGAGCGCGCGTGTGGAGCAACTGGAGTTTCAGGCTGAGGCCCGTCAGCTGCTGGATCTGATGATCCACTCGGTCTACACCAACAAGGACGCGTTCCTGCGCGAGTTGATCTCGAACTCCTCCGACGCGCTGGACAAGTTGCGGCTCGAGGCATTCCGCAACAAGGACCTGGCCGAATTGGGGGTAGACACCTCCGACCTGCACATCGAGATCGAGGTCGACAAGGCGGCCCGCACCTTGACGGTCCGCGACAACGGGATCGGCATGTCGCGCGACGAGGTGGTGGACCTGATCGGCACGCTGGCCCGCTCCGGCACCGCCGAGCTGCGCCAGCAACTGCGCGAGGCGCAGAACGCGAAGAACGAAGCAGCATCCGAAGAGCTGATCGGTCAGTTCGGCATCGGCTTCTATTCGGTGTTCATGGTCGCCGACCGAGTCGAGATGCTCACGCTCAAGGCCGGCCAGAGCGAGGCCATCCGTTGGGAATCCAGCGGAGACGGCACCTACACCATCGAACCGGTTGAGGACGCGCCACAGGGAACGTCGATCACCCTGCACCTCAAGCCCGAAGACGCCGAAGACGCGCTGCACGACTACGCCGCGGATCAGACGATCCGGGGCCTGATCAAGAAGTACTCCGACTTCATCGCCTGGCCGATCCGGATGCAGGTCGAGCGCCGGACCCCAGCCACCGAAGACGGGGGAGAAGAGACCGTCACGGTGGAGACCGAGACGCTGAACTCGATGCAGGCGCTGTGGGCGCGGCCCAAAGACGAAGTGTCCGAAGAGGAGTACAGCGAGTTCTACAAGCACATCGCACATGCCTGGGATGATCCGCTCGAGGTCATCGCGATGAAGGCCGAGGGCACCTTCGAATACCAGGCGTTGCTGTTCATCCCGACGCATGCCCCGTTCGACCTGTTCAACCGGGACGCCCAGGTCGGGGTGCAGCTCTACGTCAAACGAGTTTTCATCATGGGCGACTGTGATCAGCTGATGCCCGAGTACCTGCGCTTCGTCAAGGGTGTCGTCGACGCAGCGGACATGTCGCTCAACGTTTCCCGCGAGATCCTGCAGCAGGATCGCCAGATCAACGCGATTCGCCGGCGGCTGACCAAGAAGGTGCTGTCCACCATCAAGGAGCTGCAGTCGCAGCGGCCCGAGGACTACCGCAGCTTTTGGACCGAGTTCGGTCGCGTCGTCAAAGAAGGACTGCTCTCCGACTTCGACAACCAGGAGGCACTGCTGGGGATCAGCTCATTCGCCTCGACCCACAGCGACACCGAGCCGACCACCCTGACCGAGTACGTCGAACGCATGAAAGACGGCCAGGAGCAGATCTTTTACGCGACCGGCGAGTCTCGCCAGCAACTGCTGAAATCGCCGCACCTGGAGGCGTTCAAGGCCAAGCGCTACGAGGTGCTGCTGCTCACCGACCCGGTCGACGAGGTGTGGGTGAACACCGTCGCCGAGTTCGCCGGGAAACCGTTGCAGTCGACGGCCAAGGGCGAGGTGGATCTGGACTCCGAGGAGGACAAGACCGCGCACGAGGCGCAGCGCAAGGAGCAGGAGAAGGACTTCGCCGACCTGATCGCCTGGCTGGAGCAGACCCTGACCGACCAGGTGAGACAGGTGCGGCTGTCAACCCGGCTGACTGAGTCACCGGCTTGTCTGATCACCGACACCTTCGAGATGACCCCGGCGTTGGCACGCATCTACCGTGCCAACGGTCAGGAGGTTCCGGTCGGCAAGCGCATCCTCGAACTCAACCCGGACCACCCGCTGGTCACCGGCCTGCGCCAGGCGCACGGGGAGCGGGGCGAGGATGCCGGGCTGGCCGAGACCGCTGAACTGCTCTACGGCACAGCGTTGTTGGCCGAGGGTGGGTCGCTGGAGGATCCGGCGCGGTTCGCCGAGCTGCTGGCGCAGCGGCTGGCCCGCACCGTCTGACCTCAGGGCACCAGCACCACTTTGCCGACGTTTTCGCGCGCGGCCAGGATGCGGTGCGCTTCCGGGGCTTCGGCGAACGGCACCGCCGCGTGAACGAGTGGTGCCGCGGTGCCGTTGGACAGCGCTTCGGACAGCGGGGCGATCCAGGGTTCGAGCGTGCCGCGGTCGTCCCAGAGCCGCAGCATGTTCAGCCCGATGACGGTCTTGGACTCCTCCATCTGCCTGAGCAGACTGAAGCCGCGCAGCATCGCCAGCGCCTGCGGTGCGGCTCGCCGCAGTGACCGCTTCTCGCCCTGCTGCAGCGACGACAGGCCGTAGGCCACCAGTCGTCCGCCGGGACGCAGTAGTCCGAACGACCGCCGCACCGACGTGCCGCCGAGCGCGTCGAGTACGAGGTCGTAAGGCTGCAGGCCGTCCCACCAGCCGTCGCGGCGGTAGTCGATGGCGCGGTCGACGCCCAATGCCTTGAGCTGATCGTGCTTGCCGGGCGACGCGGTGCCGTGCACGATCGCCCCGGCGGCCTTGGCCAGCTGGATCACCGCGATGCCGACCCCACCGGCCGCCGCATGCACCAGCACCCGTTCGCCGGCGCGCAACGACCCGTAGCCGTGCAATGCCGCCCAGGCCGTCGCGTAGTTCACCGGTATTGCGGCGCCCTGCTCGAAGCTCATCGACGGCGGCAGCGTCACGGTGTCAGTGGCGTTGGCGTTGACGATCTCGGCGTAGCCGCCGAACCGGGTACCGGCCAGGACCCGCTCGCCGACACGGGCCGGATCGACCCCGTCGCCGACGGCCTCGATGGTCCCGGCCACCTCGTACCCGACCACGCTGGGCAGCTTCGGCGCTTCGGGATACAGCCCGACGCGGGCGAGGTGGTCGGCGAAATTCACCCCCGCCGCACGCACCCCGATCCGCACTTGGCCGCTCGAAGGCGGCGGAGGGTCGGGGCGATCCTGCACCTGGAGCACTGAGGGAGGCCCGTGTTTGGTGATGACGACGACGCGCATGGGTGTGAGCCTATTGCCGTTCGGTCCATAATCGTTGACATGGACGTTCTCGTTGAGCTGAATCGGTTGGTGGCGCTGTCGGGCGGTGGTGTCGGCGCGTTGGTCCGCGAGGTGTGCGGGCGGACGCTGGGCCTGCCGTCACTGCCGGCCGAGGTGGCGTCCGCCGGGGCCGATGCCGATCCGGCGGTGACCGAGTTCGCCGAACAGTTCAGCGTCGACGTCACGACGATCACCGGCGACCAGCGCAGCCGCCTGCGGGACGCACTGGGGGACAGCGCCTTTGAAGCCGTCATCCAGATGTACATAGCGGACTTCGTGCCGCGGGTGCGTGCCGGGCTGGATGCGGTGGGTGTCCCGGTGCCGTGGTCGGACACGATCGCCTGGGACCACTCGGGTCACCCGGCCGACGCGCTGTTCAACGGGTTCATGCCCGCCGTCGCCCGGCTGCGGTCATTGGACGCGGTGACCTCCGAGGTAGTGCGGTTGCGTGGTGCGGCGCAGCACAACTGCCGGCTGTGCAAGTCGCTGCGGGAGACGACCGCCCTGGACTCCGGCGGCTCGGAGTCGCTGTATGACGACATTGAGCGATTCGAGGATTCCGGGCTGCTCAGCGAGGCGCAGAAGGCGGCGCTGCGCTACGTCGACGCCCTGATCTGGACGCCGGCGCGCATCGACGCCGACGTCGCCGCCGGGGTGCGCCGCCACTTCACCGACGACCAAGTCGTCGAACTGACCCTGGATGTGATGCGCAACGCCGGCAACAAGATCGCGGTGGCACTGGACGCCGACGCGCCGCGGGTGACCGAAGGCACCGAACAGTATCTGCTCGACGCCAACGGCCAGACCGTGTACGGCTGAGCTCAGTCGGCGTGGCGGGCCAAAAAACTCATAACGGCGTCGGCGAAGATGTCGTTGCGGTCCCCGGCGACCATGTGGCCGGCGCCGGCAACGTCGACGAACTCCACCTGCGGGAACCGGGCCAGGAACACCTCGGCGCTCTCGGCGCTGACCAGATCGCTGAGCTGGCCGCGCACCAACAGCATCGGCACGCCGCCGTCGAGGATGTTCTGCACCGCGGCGCTGAGCCGGTCGACGTCATGGATCTCCAGCGGTGCCTGCTCGGCGGCGGCGCTGACGAACTTCGGATCCCAGTGCCAATACCAGCGGTCACCGCGGCGGCGCAGGTTCGCGGTGAGCCCGTCCAGGTCGGCGGGGCGGGGCCGGTGCGGGTTGTAGGCGGCGATCGCGTCGGCGACCTCGTCGAGGGAGTCGAAGCCCGACTCCATCCGCTCGGCCATGAACGCCTGCACCCGTTCGGCGCCGCCGGCGTCCATGTTCGGCACGATGTCGACCAACACCACCGCGCTGGCCGCACCGGGAGCCAGTTCGCCGCCCAGCAGCATCGCGGTCAACCCGCCCAGTGAGGCGCCGACCAACACCGGGTCCGGCGGCAGCGTGCGCAGCACCGCGTGGACGTCGGTGGCGAAGCTGACCAACCGGTAGTCACCCTCGGTGGCCCAATCCGATTCACCGTGCCCGCGCAGATCGACGGTGACGGCCTGCCAGCCGCGCTCTGCCACCGCCGCGGCAGACCGGCCCCAGGAGCGTCGGGTCTGGCCGCCGCCGTGCAGGAACACCACCGCGCGTGCGTCGGGGTCACCGTGACGGTCGGCGATGATCCGCACATCGCCGGGTACGTGGGTGACGAATGTTTCCGCGGTCATCTTGGGATAGTAAGCCGACCTCGATAATGGCCGATCAATTGCCCGGCAAAACCCATGGTGACCTGCGGGTTGATGGGGCTACGATGGTGTATTCGTAGCTTGGGAGGGCACCATGGCCCGCTTTCTCGCACTCGCTTACGCGGTGCTCAACTATCTGGTGTTTCTCGTCGTCTTCCTCTACGCGGTCGGCTTCGTCGGCGACTTCGTGGTGCCGCGCAGCGTGGACCACGGACTGCAGGCGCGCGTCGGTGAAGCGATCGTGGTCGACGTGGCGCTGCTGGGCCTGTTCGCCGTGCAGCACAGCGTCATGGCACGCCCGGCGTTCAAACGATGGTGGACGCGCATGGTGCCGGAGGGTATCGAACGCAGCACCTATGTCCTGGCATCGAATCTAGTTCTGGCCCTGATGTTTTGGCAATGGCGGCCGATCCCGACGATCATCTGGGATGTGACGACGCCGGTTGGGCGGACAGCGCTGTGGGTGCTGTTCTGGGTCGGCTGGGTGATCGCCCTGACGTCCACGTTCATGGTCAGCCACTTCGACCTGTTCGGGCTGCGCCAGGTGTACGCCGCGTGGCAGGCGCAGCCGTACCAGCCTGTCGGGTTTCGCGCGTCGGCGCTCTACCGGGTGGTTCGGCACCCGCTGATGCTGGGCTTCGTGATCGCGTTCTGGGCGACGCCCACCATGACCGCCGGCCACCTGCTGTTCGCGGCGGCAACCACCGGTTACATCTTGATCGCGGTGCAACTCGAGGAGCGCGATCTGATCGCAGCACTCGGGGACCAATACCAGCAGTACCGAGCCAACGTGCCGATGCTCGTGCCCGGCAGAATCAGGCGAAGGGCTGCTGGGCCAATCGCCCCCACGCCAGAAACGCAAACACCGCGATGAACACGATGTCGCCGGCCATGTAGCCCCACTCGCCGCGGCGGAATCTCGTCGTGGCCGCCCCGGCCATGAACAGCATCAGGCCGCAGGCTGCGATCGGCACCAGCAGTGGTGCCACCCCGACAGCAGCCGGGAGGATCAGACCGATCGCACCGGTCAGCTTGAGCGTGCCGATGGCCTTGAGATGCCCGTTGCCGAAGTCGTCGACCCAGTGCTGGTTGGCGCCCAATGCCCGGTACTTCTCCCTCGGCAGCAATAGCAGGGCGGTGCCACCGGCGACAAAACCGGCGGCGACGACGCCGGCGATGATCCACAGGGTGGTGTTCATGGCGCACTCCTTCGTGTTCGTGGTTACCTCGGTCGGGTGGGGTCCGTCATTACCTATGACGGACCGACACCACGAGAGGTAACCGATGACGACCGAGTCGCAACTGGCGGAAGCTTTCGAGCAGCAGCGTCATCGCCTGCTGGCGTTGGCGCATCGGGTGCTGGGCTCGCGGTCAGATGCCGAAGATGCGGTTCAGGAGGCGTGGCTGCGGCTGTCGCGCCAGGACGCCGAGGCGATCGAGAACCTGCCGGGATGGCTGACCACCGTGATCAGCCGCATCTGCATCGACACCCTGCGTTCGCGCGCCGCGCGGCCCGAGGTCTCGATCGAACAGGACCTGCCCGAACTCGTCGTGACCGATGACCGCGACATCCCGGAAGATGCCGCGGTGCTGTCGGATTCGATCGGACTGGCGCTGCTGGTTGTGCTGGGTTCGCTGCGCCCCGACGAACGCCTGGCATTCGTGTTGCACGACATGTTCGCGGTGCCTTTCGCCGAGATCGGGCCGATCGTCGGCAAGTCGGCCGATGCCGCCAAGATGCTGGCCAGCCGGGCCCGCCGCAAAGTTCAGGACGTGCCCAGGCCGGCGGGAAATCGGCGCGAGCAGCGCGAGGTCGTCGACGCCTTCCTGTCGGCCGCCCAGCTGGGCGACTTCGACGCCCTGCTGCGGGTGCTCGATCCCGATGTCACCTGGCGCCAGCACACGTCCCGCGGCGTGACCGTCACGACCGGATCCGGCGAGGTCATAGCTGCGGTCCGCCGGGGTCAGGGGGCTCGCTTCACCGCCCGTCGCGTGCTGGTCAACGGCGACCCCGGAATTCTCGGCTGGGGCCCCTCCGGCCGGCCGCTGAGCCTGATGGCGTGCACGGTGCGCAACGGCCGCCTGGTGGGTATCGTCTCGATCGCCGACCCGGTCCGGTTGGCCAGGCTTGATCTGCCTGAGCCTCCTGAGCCACACCACGGAGTCGCTGGTGATGTGACCGGGCGCTAATGTCATGGTCGTGCGGAGGCCTTGTGCCGATGCCGACCGACGATCTGGCGGATGATGTCTGCCGCCAGTCGGTGCCGGGGGCGGTAGCTCAGTTGGTTAGAGCCGCGGACTCATAATCCGTTGGTCGCGGGTTCGAGCCCCGCCCGCCCCACCCAGGTCGTGTGAGTTGAGGGTGACCGAATGCCCAGCTGTGCATCACGCTGCGCTGAGCGCGTTGAGCAGCGCGTCCCACAGCTCGGTTGTGGTGAGTGTCGGAATGTCGTTGATACTGGTCATTCCGTCGACCACCGTTGTGGCCGAGTCTATTTCGTTCGCCGTCAACCCGAGGTAGGCCTCATGGAGTCCCAGTCCGAGCATCAGGTCCTGCCAACTTAGGCCCAAGGAGCCGGGTTCCGCGTAGGCGTCGCCGTGAATGTTGTATATGTCGGTCGGGTACAGGTCGTCGGGGACGACGGTGGGGTTGGCGCCGAGCATCACGAAACGTAAAGCGTCGCTGGGGACGCCGGCGTCATGGAGTTGCTGTTCGGCGAGGGAGGCGACGAGGCTGCTCTGGGAGTAGGTGAAAATGGTCAGCGGGTCGCTGCACACGCCGGAGGCGTCGCAGTCCATGTCGCCGGCGGCGTAGTCGGCGACGACCGCGTTGACGAGAATGGTTTCGCCTTGCGCGACGCTCTGGCCGAAGTCGTTGGTTTCGGGGGTGGTCAGGGCCAGCGTCGACGCGGCGGTGCCGTCATACCCGTTCGGGTCGAGGTACAGGTTGACCGCATCACTGATGTAGGCGGCATTCGGCGTCGGGATGCCGGTCGGCCCCAGGATCAACGCGTTGGTTGAGCCGTAGAGGAAGTCGTAGCTGTCGTCGACATTGGCATCGGCGTTGGCTGCAGCGGCCAACGACAGCGCGGCGCCGCACAGCGCGGCGCCGAGGATTACCTGCTTCATTAAGTCCCCCCAGTCGTAAAAATCACAGATGCCGTCACTGATCGGCTCAGCACTCGGTTACGCCGATCGACATCTCCACCCGCGGGAGATGTCGATCGTGCGCTGGTTGTCGACGGCAGAATTATTGCAGTCGGCGTCAATTTTGTCTTCCCGGAATCGACACAGCTACCGAGCGAAATTGACGACGTCCCAACCTGTCGATGTGCTAGCCAATCGGGCCCCGAACTATGTGGTTCGGACCGCGAGACCGTGACCGGGTGGCCACCTTCCGATGACGACGAAGTCGCCGCCGCGGCTGCTCGGTTCGATGCGGCAACTGTGCATCACACGGCAAACCACGAACTGAACAGCGCGCTCCACAGTTCGGGGAAGCTGAGTTCTGGAATCTCGTTGAACGTGGTCAGTCCATCGGTAACCGAGGTGGCCGAGTCGATTTGGTCTGCCGTCAACCCGAGGTAGGCATTGTGGACTGCCAACCCGAACAGCACGTCTTGCCAACTTGTGTTCCCGAACAGCAGGTCTATCCAACTCGTGGTCAAGGAGTGCGTCGCATAGATGTCGCCTTCGATGTTGAACACTTCGGTGGGATAGAGGTCGGTGGGAACGGCCTCGGGAGTGGCGCCGAGCATCACGAAACGTAGTGCGTCGGTGGGGACGCCGGCCGCCACGAGGTCGTCTTGGGCGTGGGCGGCCACCAGGCTGCTTTGGGAATAGGTGAAAATGGTCAGCGGGTCGCTGCAGACGCCGGCGGCGTCGCAGCCCATCTCCCCGGCCTGGAAGTCAGCGAGAACCGCGTCGATGAGGATCTTTTCGCCACCCGGGACACTCTCAAGGAAGTCATAGGAGTTGGGGAGAGTCAGCGCCTCCGACGACGCGAGGGTGCCCTGGTACCCCAGCGGATCGAGGTACAGGTCGATCCCGTGGCTGATGTAGTTGGCAGTCGGCGTCGAGATGCCGGTCGGACCCAGGACCAACGCGTCGGTTGAGCCGTAGAGGAAATCGTAGTTGTCGTTGGCCGCGTTGGCCGCAGCGGACAACGCCAGCGCGGCCCCACACAGTGCGGCGCCGAGGATCACTTGCTTCATGAAGTCCCCCTTAGGTTCGTCTGATCTCCGACGCGGTAGATGTTAATCGCGCGCTGTGGCACCTTGCCAACAGCTGAATTATTTCAGCTGACGTCAATTTCGTCTGCAGAATCGAAAGAAATCGGGCGAGCGAAATCGCGAAGTGAAGTCTCCCGCTGTGCGCAGTCAATGGCTGCGGAACATAAGCAAAAACAAATGGACGGAACTCCATGCAAAAGGACTCGGAAAGTTCGATATTCCCAACCATGCCATTGACAACTGGCACAGTGTGTGATGTTCTCCATGTTGTGACGGAACCTGATCGGCCAGAACCCCCTGCGGTACCTGCCCGCGCCTCGTTGCGTGCGGTGCTGTCGGCTGCCGCCACCCGCTGGACGCTGGGCTGGCTCACCTGCATGATTCCGATGAACCGACCGGGCGTGTGGTTCGGCCGCGCTTTGATCGCCACGGTCATGGCGACGTTCGGGTCGATGCCTGGCGGCACCCGGATCATTGCGGTGAGCGGTCCGGGAGTGCGCGGTGAATGGGTGCTGGGGCCCGGCGTCGAGTTCGGCAAACGGGCAGGCTATTACGTGCACGGAAGCGCCTACGTGATCTGCTCGGCCCGGACCCATCGCAAGCTGGTCGCCAGGTTTTCCGAGGCCACCGGACTGCCGATGTTCGTGGTCGACTACCGGTTGGCTCCCGAGCACCTCTTCCCGGCCGCGGCCGACGATGTCGAAGCCGGCTACCGATGGCTCATAGCCCAGGGGTACGCGGCATCCGACATCGTGATCGGCGCCGACTCTGCAGGCGGGCACCTGACCTGTGACCTGTTGCTCGCCCATGCCGATGACCCGAATTTCCGGCCGGCCGGAGTGGTGCTGTTCTCGCCATTGATCGATCTCAGCCTGGATCTAGCCGAACAGCAGGAAGCGGTGCGCCGTGACCCGGCGACCTCGGCTCGCGCGGCGCGGCGAATGGTGGGCCTCTATATCTGCGGGCATGACCAAGCCGACCCGCGCCTTCGCCTCGACTTCGGCAAAGCGGATCGGTTTCCGCCGGTGCTCATTCAGGTCGGTGATTACGAGATGCTCAGCGCCGACGCGCGCTACCTCGACGCCGAGCTGGGCCGGGCCGGCGCAACCAGCACCCTGGAGATCTGGCCGGGGATGGTGCACGTCTTCCAGGCCCTGCCGCGGCTGGCCCCGGAGGCGAAGCACGCACTGCGCCGTGCGGCGGCATTCGTCGCCCAGGTGTACGTCGACCAGCGCTCCGGCGAACTCAAGGAGAGCTGCTGATGTTCGGCCTCGACACGGTGCTGTCCCTGTTTCGGCATGAGCGGCGGACGGCTAACGCCAAGGCGGTGGTCACCGGCGCCGGCAGCGGCATCGGACGTTCCTTCGCTCTGGAACTGGCCCGCCGCGGTGGCGACGTCCTCTGCGCGGACATCGACGAAGCACGCGCGGTTGAGACGGTGGCCCTGATCGGGCAGCTGGCCACTGGCGCCGGGCATGCGGCGCGCTGCGATGTGTCGGACCGCGGCGCTGTCGAGCTGCTGGCCGAGCACGCCCAGGACGTCTTTGGCGGTGCCCCGACCTTGCTGATCAACAATGCCGGCGTGGGGATCGGAGGCAAGCCCGTCGGCGACATCGGCTTCGAGGACTGGGACTGGGCGCTCGGGATCAACATGTGGGGCGTGGTCTACGGCTGCGAGGTCTTCACCCCGATCCTGCGCGACGCCGGGCGCGGCGGAATCATCAACGTGGCATCGGCAGCCGGATTCGCCGCCGCACCGTCGATGGCGGCATACAACGTCTCGAAGGCCGGCGTCATGTCCCTGTCGGAGACCCTGGCCGCCGAGCTGCACGGCACCGGCGTCGCGGTCACGGTGCTCTGCCCGACCTTTGTGAAGACCAACGTCTTTCAAGACGGCCGGATCACCAGTGGCTCGCGGAATCTCAGCCAGCAGCTGGCCCGCTGGATCGGACTGTCCGCCGACGATGTCGCGGTGCGGACCTTGGACGCACACGATTGCGGCCGGCTGTACATGGTTCCGCAGCTCGACGCCAAGGTCATCTGGCACCTGAAGCGACATTTCCCCGGACTGTATGTCCGCGGCACCGGATTGCTGAGCCGCGTACTTCCCTGAAACTGAACCGCGGCCGACCCTCTCACGAAAGGAAGTAGCCGATCATGGCAATGGATCTGGACGGCATGTTGCAGAAGATCAAGGACAAGCAGTGGGCTTTGGTCGACATCGACTGGGATGCCCCGGGCGCCGAGCTGATCAAGCCGGAGCTGTGGGCGAAGCTCAAGCCGTTCATGACCGACCTGATGTGGATCGAGAATGTCGGTGCCCGCGGTTTCGCCGCGTTGGCCAAGAAGGCCCCGACCCCGACCCTGAAGAGCATCTACGAGCACTTCCACGCCGAGGAGCAGAAGCACGCTAACGCCGAGCTCGCGCTCATGCGCCGCTGGGGCATGCTCGAGGACGACGAAATTCCGCCTCCGAGCGTCAACGTCCAACTGGTGATCACCTGGCTCGACAAGTTTTCCGATGGCATGTCACTGTCGATTCTGGGCACCGTCATACCCATGCTGGAGGTCGCCCTCGACGGCGCACTGATCAAGTTCATCACCGACGAGGTCAAAGACCCGGTGGCCCAAGAAGTCTTCAAGCGGATCAACTCCGACGAGTCGCGTCACCTGGCGGTCGACTTCGAGGTGATGGACATTCTGGGCCACGCCAACATACGCAAGTTGGCTGTCGAACTCGTTGGCAGCTGGATGAACCCTGCGCTGCTGATCGGCACCTTGAGCTACTTCCCGCTGCTGAACAAGATGCGGGACAACATCGTGGCAATGGGCGTCAATGAGGAACGTCTCTACCAGGCCATGCGCCGGTTCCAAACTGTCGGTGAACGCAGCGCTTTCGCCCGCCGGGTGCCGATGTACCGGTTCATCTCCTGGCACAGCAAGAAGGTGATCGACCGCAGCTCCAAGTACCACTGGCTGGCCGACTCCTTGGTCACGATCACCAGCGTCATCCCCAAATCCCTGGTGGAGTACACCCCGTCCTGGTCCGAGGAACTGACCTACGAGCCGGTCGCCTGAAGGAGTACGACATGACGATCTCAGTGGCCATCATCGGCGCGGGCTTCGCCGGCATCGGTGCCGCTATGCGCCTCAAAGACCAGGGAATCACCGATTTCGCGATTTTCGAACGTGATTCACGCGTCGGCGGAACCTGGCGCGACAACACCTATCCCGGTGCGCAATGTGATATCCCGTCGAGGCTCTACTCGTACAGTTTTGCGCCCAACCCGGACTGGTCGCAGACCTATTCCGGCAGCGCGGAGATACTCGGGTACATCGACGGGATGGTCGAATCCGCCGGGATCGCAACGCACATCCGGTTCGGTCATAACGTGGCCGCTGTCTGCTACGACGCCGAAGCGGGCGAGTGGATCATCGATTTCGACGATCAGGAGTCGATGCGGGCCCGGACAGTTATCGTGGCCTCCGGGCCGCTGGCCAATGCCAGCCTCCCGGACATCCCGGGAATCGACAGCTATGAGGGTCGCAAGATCCACAGTGCCCGTTGGGATCACGACTATGACTTCGAGGGCAAGAAGGTGGCGGTCATCGGCACCGGGGCCAGCGGAGTGCAGATCATTCCGGAATTGGTCAAGGTTGCGAAGTCGGTCAAGGTATTCCAGCGCACGCCGGGCTGGGTGTTGCCTAAGGTCAACACCTCCACCAGCGGTCGGCTCAAACGGATCTACAAGAACGTGCCGGCGGCCGAGAAACTGATCCGGGCCGCCTGGTACTGGGGCCATGAGTCGGTTGCCCTCGGCGTGGTGTGGGAGAGTCCGTTCACCCGGCTGGTCGAAGCGGTCAGTGCCGTCAACCTGCGTTTGCAGGTCAAGGATCCATGGATGCGCCGGCAGTTGACTCCGGACTTCTCCGCCGGTTGCAAACGGCTGCTGATGACCAGCGACTACTATCCGGCGCTGCAATCGGAAAACTGTGCTCTGGTTACCTGGCCGATTGCCCGGTTGTCACCCAAGGGAATTCGGACAGTCGAGGGTATCGAGCATCAGTTCGACGCCATCGTGTTCGCCACCGGCTTCGACGTGCCCAAGGCCGGCACCCCCTACCCGATCACTGGGCGGGAAGGCCGGGCATTGGCCTCCGAATGGAGCGGTGGCGCCTATGCCTACCGCAGCGTGGCGGTATCGGGTTATCCCAACCTGTTCTTCACCTTCGGGCCGAATTCGGGGCCCGGCCACAGTTCGGCGCTGGTCTACATGGAGGCGCAGATCGACTACATCGTCGAGGCGATCTCCAAACTATTGCAGTTCGACTGGAAGGCGCTCGACGTACGGCCAGAGGTGCAGGCTCGCTACAACCAGGACATCCAGCGACGCCTGCAATCCACCACCTGGAACTCCGGATGTCAGAGTTGGTATCTGACGGAGGACGGCTTCAACGCCACCATGTATCCCGGGTTTGCCAGCCAATACGTCAACCAGCTCAAGACTCTGGACCTGCACGACTTCACGATCACCGCGGCGAAGGCGAGCGGCGAACCGGTCTTGACCGCATAGGATGTGCTGGTGGCCGAGTACCGGATCGACGACCTCGCACGGGAAGCGGGAACGACCACCCGCAACGTGCGCGTCTACCAGGAGAACGGTCTGTTGCCGCGGCCCCAGCGGCGGGGTCGGGTCGCGATCTACACCGACCGGCACCTCAAGCAGCTGCAGGCGATCATCCGATTGCTCGGCGAGGGCTTCACGGTCAAGCACATCCTGAAGTTCCTGACCGGGCTTCAGCGCGGCGAGAATCTGGTGGAGGTGCTGGATCTGGCCGATCTGGGCGAGCTGGTGACCGCGCCGTGGTCGAACCCGGTGTCGCAGAACATGACCCGTGAGCAACTGGAGACGCGACTGGGAGGCCTGGACGCTCCGATGCTGCGTCGGCTCACGGACAGCGGAGTGATCGAGCCGACCGGTACCGACAACAGCTACCGGGTGATTGATCTGCGTCTCGTCAATGATTTGGCCACGTTGATCTCGCGCGGCATGCCATTGCCGGTGTTGTTGGAGGCCGTGCGCGCGGTCGACACGAAGCTGGACGAAGCGGCCGGAGTCCTGGCCCGCAGCGGGTATTCGGAAGTGGTGCGCCAGCGAGGGACCGGATGGTTACCCACCACCGACGACGAACTCGCCTGGGCCGCCGACTTGGTGGACGCCATGCGCCGGGTGGCAAGGCGGACGGCGCACGCGAGTCTGGACCGTGCGTTCGATGCAGCGGTGCGTGCCGAGCTGCGGCAGTACCAGCAGGAGAGTAAAGAGCAGGACTCTCGATCGACAACCTGATCGAATGATTGACAACGGCGACGGCGCGGGTATCCGATGGCTTGTTACAGCACCAGGAGGTCTGCAAACACATGCCTGACATCACCGAACTGCATCGCGCGCTGCTGGCCCGCATCCTTGACCACAAGGCCTCAACACCGCCCGAACTACGGCGCGCCGCCTTCGACAACACCGGGCTCGACGAACCGATGCGCACCTTGATCGACAAGGTCGCCCTGCGTTCTTACCGGGTGACCGACGAGGACGTCGCCGCCGCCCGTGCCGCGAGCCTGAGTGAAGACCAGATCTTCGAGATCGTGGTGTGCGCCGCGGTCGGCCAGGCGACCCGCCAATACACCGGCGCGCTGGAGGCGCTGGCCGCTGCCGGCGACGGGGGCCTGCCATGAGGCTCGCGATTCTCGATCACGGGCACCGGCTGCGCACCAAGGCCCTGCTGCGGATGATCCGACTGGTGTCACGCCAGCCGGTCGTCGACGCCGTCAAGCTGGCGTTCTACCGCCCCGAGTTCTACGGCGGCGGTCCGCTGACCAACGAGGCGATGCGCGGGCCATCGGCGTGGTCCATCGGGGAGCGAGAACTGATGGCCGCTTACATCTCCAAGGCCAACGACTGCCCGTTCTGCGTCGCGGCGCACACGGCCACTTCCAACCTCTGCTACGACGACGACACGGCTGCGGCCACCCTCGCCGATCTGGAGACCGCGCCGATCGCAGAGCCGCTGCGGGCAATGCTTCGCCTGCTCGGCAAGCTCACGCGCGAGCACAGCATCGATGCCGATGACGTGCGCGCGGTTGTCGCGGCCGGCGTCACTCCCGACCAGATCAAGGATGCCTTGGCGGTTAGCCTGGTCTTCAACATCACCGACCGGTTGGCCAACGCGTTCGACTTCGAGGTCGCCGGTCCCGCCGCGATGGCGGCCGGTGCACGCCATCTGGTCAAGCGGGGCTATGGCTAACTAGACTCCTGTGTTCATGGCCATCCGGCGCGCGGTGCTCGTCATCGCCGACATCGGCGGATACACCGCCTACATGAACTGGAACCGTTCCCACCTGGTGCACGCCCAGATGGCGGTGGCCACGCTGCTGGAATCGGTCATCGATGCCGCCAAAGGCATGAAGCTGGCGAAGCTGGAGGGCGACGCAGCCTTCTTCTGGGCACCCAACGGTGATGCCCAGATCCTGGTCAGCGAGCGCCTGGCGCGAATGCACCAAGCCTTCCTCGATCGGCGCGGCCGTATCGAGAATTCACGCCTGTGCAGTTGCGCCAGCTGCAGACAACTGATGAACCTCTCGCTGAAGTTCGTCGCTCACCAGGGCGAGGTGGCCGAGCAGAAGGTCAAGCGCCACACCGAACTCGCCGGCGTCGACGTCATCCTGGTGCACCGGATGCTGAAGAACCAGGTTCCGGTGCCGGAATATGTGTTGATGACCGACGCCGTCGCGGAGTGTCTTGACGAGCCGGCCCGTGCAGTGTGCACGCCGCTGGTACACGACTTCGAGGGGCTGGGCCAAACGTCGACGTACTACATGGACCTCGCGAACTCGGCGGTGCAACCGCCTGCCGAGGCCATGGGCTGGGGCGGCAGGCTGAAGTTCCGGTGGAATTCGTTGCCGTTCATGGTCGGTGCGAAGGAACCCTGCGCCGGGTTTCGCAGCCTGGACCGCGGCGCCCCCGAACTGTCGGCGGGCTGATCGCCGAGATTGGTGATTGTGAGGCAGCCCGAAGGGGTAGTCGCCTTAGGTCGACGTCCGGATTGGGGTCTGGACACTACTCACAAGGAGGATTCGATGAGGATCTTCGTCCTTCGCGCAACGTTCGCCATGGCGGTGGCATTGGCGCCCATGGCGTACCTGACCGCGGTGTCACCTGGCGTGAGCTCTGCTCAACCACCTGACTGCGGTCCGGGTAACTGGTGGAATCCGGGAGCCAATGCGTGCCAGCCGACGGCGCCGCCTGATTGCGGTGCGGGCAACTGGTGGAATCCAGGGGCCAACGCATGCCAGCCGGTAGCACCGGGACCGGCGCAGCCGCCACGGTAACGGCGCAGGTCAGCCGGGCCGGGACTCTTCGAGGTAGGCCGCCAGCGCATTGGTCAGACCTCGGCGGGCTTCCTCGAGGTCGGCGTAGGAGCCCAGTTGGCGCTCGGAGACCAGCCCGCGCATCGCGCCCGGGATGAGGGCGGCCACCTCGCGCACTCGCTGCGGGTCGACGGCGAGGTCGGCGAACGCGCTGTGGCAGGTCGCAAGCCAGCTCTTGCCCCAGGAGAACAACTCCGCGGCGGTGCGCGGGTACAGCCGCTCCAACTCACTGTGATCGCGGGGGAGTGCGGCGCGCAGGCTCTCGATTGCCCGGGAATCCTGCGACGCCAGGCCGCGATAGAGCGTGTCGATGATCGCGGCTACCCGATCCCTCAGCGGCGCATCGGCTTTCGATCCGGCGAACGCCGATATCGTTGCATCCCGGCGCTCGGCGGTTCGGTGCAGCACCGCCGCCCAGAATCCGTCGACGTCGCCGAATTGATACTGCACCGCACCCCAGGTTGCGCCGCTCTCCTTGGCGATCCGGCTCGCCGACACCGCGTCCGGGTCGCCGGTGGCCAGCGAGCGCACCGCAGCGTCGAGCATCGCCTCGCGGGTCGCCTGCCCCCGCTTGTTGCTGCGCCGCGGCGCCGGTTGCGTCATCCCAGGAATCCTAGCAACGTTTCCATAGTGCCCACTATGATTCTGGTGCGGGGCGAACTATGCTGCGAAAATCAGCCCGGCCGAGACCATGGAGAGGACACGCACGCATGGCAAAACCGCCGCTGTCGATGAAGCCGACCGGCTGGTTCCAGGTCGCCTGGTCCGACGAGATCGGCGTCGGCGACGTGCACACCATGAAGTACTTCGGTCAGGAGATGGTCGCCTGGCGCGCCGAATCCGGGCAACTCACCGTGATGAACGCCTACTGCGAGCACCTCGGCGCGCATCTGGGCTACGGCGGAACCGTGCTCGGCGAGGTGCTGCAGTGCCCGTTCCACGGCTGGCAGTGGAATTCGCAGGGCCGCAACGTCTGTATTCCCTACCAGGACAAGCCCAACCGCGGCCGGCGTATCGGCACCCACCCGGTCGTCGAACGAAACGAGTCGGTCTACATCTGGCACGACGTAGGTGGCCGCGAGCCGTTCTTCGACCCGCCGGATGTGTTCGCCAGCTTCGACGATCGCAGCGCCGCCGACTATTACCCGCAGCAGCGGCTGTACCGGCAAGCCCTTGAAATGCATCCGCAGTACGTCCTGGAGAACGGGGTGGACTTCGCCCACTTCAAGTACGTGCACCGGACCCCGATCGTGCCGGTCTTCACCCGGCACGACTTCGCCGAACCGGTGTCCTACGTCGACTTCACCATCACGTTCGAAGGCGATGACGGGCAGAAGATCGAGGACATCAACAGTGGTGTGGAGGCCATCAACGGCGGCTTGGGCATCGCTGTGACCAAGAGCTGGGGGATGATCGACAACCGGACCATCTCGGCGATCACGCCCGTCGACGAATCCACCTCCGATGTCCGGTTCATGGTCTACATCGGCCGGACGCCGGACGCCGACCCGGCTCGCGCCGAGGTCAGGGCGACCGAATTCGGGCGGGAGGTGATCCGCCAGTTCGAACAGGACATCCACATCTGGTCGCACCAGCGCTATTCGGATCCTCCGGCGCTGGCGACGGCCGAGTACGAGGGTTTCACCGCAATCCGCAGGTGGGCCAAGCAGTTCTATCCCGACGGCATCGGCGGCAGCGCCGCTGAGGTCGCTGAAGCCACCGCCCAGAAAGGCGCAACCGCATGAACGCACCCGCCGCACCGATCCGCGTGTTCCAGGTCGCCACCGGCAATGTCGGCACCGAGATGATCAAGCGGCTCGCCTCTCGACCTGACCTCGAACTCATTGGCGTGCACTGCTATTCGCCGGACAAGATCGGCAGGGACACCGGTGAGATGGTCGGCTTGGCGCCCAACGGGGTGATCGCGACCGGCAGCGTCGAGGAGATCATCGCCGCCAAGCCGGACGTGTTGACGTTCCACGGCGTGTTCCCCGACGAGGACCTCTATGTCCAGGCTCTGGAGGCGGGTATCAACATCGTCACCACCGCCGACTGGATCACCGGTTGGCACCGCGATCACAATCACCCGCACCCATCGGGAAAGCCGGTGACACAGCTGCTTTCCGAAGCGTGCCAGAAGGGCGGCGCCACCTTCTACGGCACCGGGATGAACCCGGGACTCAACCAGATTCTGGGCGTGGTGGCCGCAGCCGACGTCGCCGAGATCGAGAACGTCACCACCATCGAATCAGTCGACGTGTCGTGCCACCACTCCAAGGAGACCTGGATCGAGGTCGGCTACGGCCAGCCTGCCGATGATCCGGAGATCCCGGCCAAGCTGGAAAAGTTCACCCGGGTCTTCGCCGACAGCGTCCTGATGATGGCCGACTGCTTCGGGCTGACTCTCGACGAGGTCACCTTCAGCTACGAACTGGGCGTGTGCACCAAGGACGTCGATCTGGGCTGGTACACCCTGCCCAAAGGATCGTTGGGCGGCAACTACATCAAATACCAGGGGATGGTCGCGGGTGTGCCGCGCGTCGAGACACATCTGGAATGGCAGATGACCCCGCACACCACGCCGAACTGGAACATCAAGGGCTGCTACATCACCCGGGTCACCGGCGACCCGTGCGTCTACAACAAGCACATGATCTTGCCGAAACCCGGCGTGGATCTGTCCAACCCGGACAACTTCGCCTCGATCGGCATGACGGTGACCGGCCTGCCCGCCCTCAACGCGATCAGGTCGGTGGTGGCCGCCCCACCGGGCCTGTTGACCAGTGCCGACCTGCCGCTGCGCGGATTCGCCGGGCGGTTCAAGCTTTGATCGACTCGGGCCCCGCGCAGCGTTAGGGGCTGGCTGCCGGAGTTCCCGCCGAACCGCTCGACGACGACGCCGACGAATCGGGAGCCTCGGCGGGAAGCGGTGTGCCGGAACTGCCTTCGGGCAGCGGGGTTCCGGAGCTGCCGGCGGGCGGCGCTGCCGGCCCAGGACTGGCGGGGCGTGACGACGGACCTCGAGCCGGCGCGGGTGCCTGATGGCTACTGCCGCCATTGGCGGCCGGAGCCTGCGATCCCGACCCGCCGGCCGGAGCCTGCGGCTGTGGTGCGGACGGCCGGGCCTGCGGCTGCGGTGCCGGGGCCACCCACCGGATCAGGTCGGCGCCGCCGGCCTGATAGACCATGCTGTTCGGGGCGTCACCAGTGACGTCGAAGTAGACTTTGCCGCTGGTCTTCTGGCCCTGAGTGAGGCCAGTCGGCACGAGGCCCTGAGGAGTGGGCACGGTGAACAGGGACTGATAATTCTCGCCGCTGGCCGAACGGGCACTGAGGTTGGCGATGATCGGGAAAACGGTGCCCTGGATCGCTTCGTCGGTGGCGGTGGCCTCCCACAGGGTGCCGCGCGGCTGGTAGGGGATGGCATCGGAGCTGGGCCGCAGGTCGTTCACCGTCCAGCCGTGCACTCCGGGACCCTCGGGCAGCGTGCCCTGGGTGCCGATCGGTTGGGTGGCCGGCGCCGGGGCAGGATCGTCCGCGGCGGCGATTCCGGCGCTGAACGCGGCTGCGGCGGCCAGGGCTCCGGCGGCCAGGGCGGTCGAGATGGACTTCATGTGGTCTGACTCCTCGGTTCGGCTGCAGCCCGGTGATTGGTACCCAAGTACTGGATCCTAACGGGCCATCGGCCGTGCTGCCGCGAAACGAGTCCGGCCCGAACCCCGCAGGAGCGGAGTCCGGGCCGGACGAACGATCTACGACGCGCCTATTGCGATCCGGACGCGTTGCTCGCGCCGCTGGCCGTAGCGGCCCCGGGCGCGGGAAGCGGCGTGCCCTGGTTCCCGGCGGAAACCTGCGGGGTACCGGCCTCGGAGCCCTGCGGGCTGGCCGCCGCCGTGCCTTCCGAACCTGCCGCCGAAGCAGCGGGGGTCTCCGCCGGAAGTGGCGTGCCGGAGCTGCCGGCCGCGGCCGGCGTGTTGGCCGGAGCCGCGGAGTTGGCGGGCGCCGACGCCTCCGGGGTGCCCGCCGAGGCCGGCGCCTCCGAGCCGCTTGCCGCTGAGCCGCTGGCCGCCGCCGGCGTGCCCTCGGCGCTTCCTGCGGTTGCCGCCGTGCCCTCAGCCTCGGTCGGCAGCGGGGTGCCCTGGCTGCCCGAGGCGAGTGGGGTGCCCTGACTGCCGGCGGTCGACGGGGTGGTCTCGTTGCCGGCGGGAGCCGGGGAGGTCTGAGTGTCGGACTGGGCCGGCTTGGGGGTGGTGGCCGCAGGTGCGTGCTGCGGACCGGTCGCCGCCGGAGCCGACGAGCCGCCGCCGGTCGGTGCGGCCGGTGCCGCCGGTGTCCAGACCAGCAGGTCCTTGCCGGAGCCCTGGTAGACCGCACTGTTGGGTGCGTCGCCGGTCACGTCGAAGTAGACCTTGCCGCTGGTCTTCTGACCCTGCGCCAGGTTGGAGGGGTTCACTCCCTGCGCGGTGGCCACGCCGAACAGCGCGGGGTAGGTCTGGCCGCCGGCGGAACGAGCGCTGAGGTTGGCGACGACCGGGGTGACGGTGCCCTGGATGGCCACGTCGGTGGCGGTGGCCTCCCACAGCGTGCCGTGCGGCTGGTAGGGGATGGCATCTGAGCTGGGTCGCAGGTCGCTGATCGTCCAGCCCTGGGTAACCCCGCCGTTCTCCAGGGTGCCCTGGGTGCCGAGCGGATGGGTCGTGGGAGCGATGTCACCGGCGTCGGCGCCGGCGGTCGCGATAGTGAGGGCGCCGGCTGCGGCCAGCGCTCCGGCTGCTGCCACGGCAGTAGTGATCAACTTCATTATTGGTTGACTCCTCGGTTCGACTGGATCTCGGGGGTTATGCAGTCCAGACCGCAAATCCTAACGGATTTGACCTCGGCGTTTGTTCAGGTCTCAGGGTTGCGTCACAAAGTACTGCCGCGTCGGCCGCGAGCGGCGATCAGGAGTGCGAACTCCACCAGGTGTAGAGCTGCTCCAGGCTGGGTGTGCTGTGCTCGGTGTGCAAAGACCCGATCACCAAGTCGGCGTCGTTGGTCCACACCACCGTGGGGGAACCCTGGCGCATGCCGCAGAGCAGCATCCCGCTCGGCTTGTCCGGGGTGGCGGTCCGGTGCCACGCGCCCGGTGACTGGATCCGGCCCGGACAGGTGACGACGGTGGTGGCCTGCACGGTGTTGTCGAAGCTCAGGCGCAGTGCGCCGGCGTTCGGGAACAGCGAGTAGGTCGCCGAGGGCGGGCCGTCCACGTCGACGTTCCGGCCGCAGGTCACCTGCGCGATGGCGCCGCCCATCGGTGTGGTCGACGTGCAGGTGTCCTGCGGATAACCGGCGGGCAGCAGTTTGATCAACCGGGCCTGGGCTTCGGCGCCCGACATGGACGACGCGGGCTCACTCGCGGCCGCGGTGGCCCCCGAGACGTCGGTGTCGGCGGCCAATTCCTCGGAACCCGATCGGTTCGTCAACCAGGTGATCAGCCCGGCGACCACGGCCAGTGCCGCCGCAAGACGCAGCAGCTGCCTGCGTTTACCGGGATCGCGATCCACGGGTGCTCGCCGTTGGGAGCTGAACCAGTCCGTGCCATCCCTGTCCGGAGTGGAGATGCGCGGAATACCCGATGGCGGGGCCGTGCGGGCGCCCGCGGGTTGCGGCACCGGAGCAGGCTCGGCTTCCGGCGGAGTGGCCGGCGGGTCGACGGGTTGCGCCACGGGCTCAGACACCGATGGGGCCGGCGGCACCGGGGCTGCGGGCACCTGGGCGACGGGTGTCGGCGGGGTTACCGGTGGCGCCGGGTTAGGAACCACCGGCGGTTTCGGCTGCTCGATCAACGGTGGGGTGGACTGCTGGCTGGCCTCGTAGATGTGCAGCGTCCGGTGCTGATCGGGCGCACTCAACGCCTGATAAGCCGCGGTGGCCAGCTCGGCGGCGCTGGCATAGCGCTCCCGGGGGTCTTTGGCCATGCCCTTGGCGATCACCGCGTCAAAGGTGGGCGGGATCGTCGACCCGGCCTGGCTGGGCCGCGGAATCGGCTTGGTCAGGTGAGCATTGGCAAGCATTTTGACGCTGTCGGCCCGGTACGGCGGCGAACCCGTCAAGCACTGGTAGAGCACGCACGCCAGCGAGTAGACGTCGACGCCCGGGCCGAAGTCACCGCCGGAGAAGAGCTCCGGTGCGGAGTACTTCCAACGGGCGCCTGCATGGTCGGTGTCACCTGAATTCGCCCCGGGCGCTCCGGCGATACCGAAGTCGACCAGGTAGACGAAGTCGTCACCGGTCAACAGGATGTTGCGCGGTTTGACGCCCCGGTGAATCACCCCGGCGCCGTGCGCGGCATCCAGCGCCGACGCGGCCTGCCACACGATGTTCACCGCGCGGGACGCGGGCAGCACCCCGGTTCGTTTCAGCAGCGCGGACAGGTCGGCCCCGTGGACCAGGGGCATGTCGATGAACACCTCGCCGTCCAACTCGCCGTAATCGCGGACCGGGACCACATGCGGCTCCTGAACCCGCCCGACGGTGAGTGCCTCACGCTGCAACCACTCCCGGAAAGCCGGGTCCCGGCCCAACGCAGGTGAAAGCAGTTTGAGCGCGGCGGGGCGGTCTTTCTGGGTGTCGACGGCCTCGTAGACCGCTCCGGTGGGGCCGCGGCCCAGCAGACGTTTGAGGAGATAGCGCCCAACACGTGACCCAGCCCGCGACCCCGACGCGGTCTCGCCCATCATCGACTCCTCAAGCAGACCCGTGAACACCGATCACCGAACCGGCGGCCCGACGACATTGCCGCTCATAATTTCATCATCGAACCTGCCGGCTATCAGCCGGTCGCGCCAACCTGTCCCGATTCGTGCGGCGGTCCCAGCTTCGCCTCTCCTACGTCGAGCCTCCCTGAACCGCCGAAATCGGTGCAGTGACCGCGGTTAGCGGCCGGTCAGGTTGCTGATCGTCATGATCTCCAGGTTGCGGTACGCGCGGCCGGTGGGTTGCACCAGATCGTGGAACCAGACCTGCGGCGCGGCGGTGTAGGGACTGTCCCAGGAGTCCCACGGCAGGTAGGTCTGGGTTCTTCCGGCGACGAAACCCCAGTTGTAGGCGCCGACATTGTGCCGCTTCATGATCGGCAGGATCCCGTCGATGGTGTTGCCGCGGGTCCGGGCCAGGTACTCGGTGCACATAATCGGCCGGCCCAACGGCGCGAGCTCTGAGATCCGCTCACTGAACGCCGCCGGCCCGTCATAGGAGTGGAACGTGATGATGTCGGAGTTGTTGAGTTGGGTGTTGACGATCGTGCTGCCCTGCCGCGAGCCCTCCCAGATGCCACTGGTCAGCGGCTGACGGGCATCGACTGCCCGCGCCCAGCTGAACACCTGAGGGAGTAGATCACTGATGAGGTCGAGCTTGTCGGACCGCTCGACACCGCTGTACTCGCGGGCCATGTTATCCGGCTCGTTCCACACGTCCCAGGCCAAAACCCGTTCGTCATACCGGAATTGGGTCATCACGCCGGTGACGTAGTCGTACAGGGTGCGGTAGTAGTTGCGGTCACCGAGACGTTCGGCGCCCGGGCTTTGCACCCATCGCGAGTTGTGGATACCGGGCCGCGGCGCGAGCTGCGGACCCCCCTTGGGGTGCGGATCCCAGCACGAGTCGAACAGCACGAACATCGGCTTGATGCGGCGGCGGGCGGCGACCGAGACGAACTGGGCCAGCCGGTACTGGAAGCCTTTACGGTCCAGCGCCCACAGTTGGTCGTGCAGGAACACCCGTACGGTGTTGAAGCCCGCCGACTGGGCCCAGCCCAGCTCGGCGTCGATGCGCCGCAGGTCGAACGTTCCCTGCTGAAACATCTCGAGCTGGTTGACGGCGGTCGAAGTGATGTAGTTCGAGCCGACGGGCCAGCCCTGCGCCTGATACCAGCGGTTGGCCCGGTCGATCGTCCAGCGGCCGGGGTCCGCGCCGGCCCGCGGGATCCGGCTCAGGGCGGGGGCCGCCGCCAACAGGAGCGGCAGACCCAGTGCCGTTCGACGCTTCACGAACTGACCATAACGTCCGGACCCCCGGCCCGAGGCTTGGACGTCCGGCCTGTCGCCGGGCAAATCGGGCGCGCGTCACGGCGGCAACCGCGGCGACCTACACTGCACCGAAACCCTCAGTCCCTTTCGCGTTGCCCGGAGGCCGACTATGTCGCAGCACCTGCAGGACAAGGTCGTCGTCATCACCGGCGCCGGAGGCGGGTTCGGCAAACTGATCGCCGAGAAGTGCGCCGCCGGAGGGGCCCGCGTCGTCGGTGTGGACATCGGCGCGGAGAACCTCGCAACCGTTTTCGACGGGATCCGCGCTGCCGGTCTCTCCGGCACTCATCATGTCGCCGACGTCACCGACATGGAGCAGATGAAGGCCGCTGTCCAGCACGCGGTGCAGACCTTCGGCGCGGTGGACGTCATCGTCAACAACGCCGGCGTGATGCCGCTGGCCTACTTCGCCGACCACGAACAAGCCTGGCAGCAGTGGCACCGTGCGATCGACATCAACATCAAGGGCGTGGTGAACGGGATCTCGGCCGTCTACGACCAGATGATCGGACAGGGCCGAGGCCACGTCGTCAACATCTCGTCGATCTACGGCAACGCCGGCGTGGCCGGTTCAGGTGTCTACAGCGCGACCAAGGCCGCGGTCGCCGTGCTGTCGGACTCCTTGCGCAACGAGGCCAAGGGCAAGATCAAGGTGACCACCGTCAAACCGACCGGCGTGCTGGGCACCAATCTCGGCAGCGGGGTGGTCAACGGCGCGGCGATCATGGGCATCGTCGGATCCCGCGGCGAGAGCTACCTGCAGTCGATGACCGCCTTCGCCAACGGCACCCTGGCGGCCGAGCAGACCGACATCGACTCGGTGCAGTACTGGCTGATCACCCCCGAGGACCTGGCCGAGGCTGTAGTCCACGTGATCGACCAGCCGTGGGGCATCAGCATCAGCGACATCACCGTGCGGGCAAGCGGCGAAGACTACATCTACTGACACCGAGGCGGCACCTCACCATGTATCCCGGCGCTCACGCGGGCAGCACGCCCGACAAGCCGGCGATCATCGTCGCCGACACCGGAGAGACAGTTACCTACGCTCAACTTGATACTCGTTCACTGCGGTTCGCCCGCCACCTCTACGACGTCGGCGTCCGGCCGGGCGATCACCTCGCGGTGCTGTCCGACAACCAGCCCCGGGCACTGGAGATCTACTGGGCCGCTATGCGTTCCGGGCTCTACGTCACGTTCATCAACTCGCAGCTGACCGCCGGAGAAGTCGCCTACATCGTCAATGACTGCGATGCGCAGACATTCGTGATCGCCGAGAAGTACGCCGACATCGCGCACGCGGTGATCGCCGGCACCCCCCGGGTTCAGCGCAGGATCGCGCTGGGGCCCGTCGACGGTTTCGACGACTACGAGACATTGGTGGCGGCCGCCGCGACGCAACCGTTACCGGCCCAGCCGTGCGGAGCGGACATGCTGTATTCGTCAGGCACCACCGGGTTCCCCAAGGGCATTCGGGCACCGTTACCCGACCGCGACGTGGACGAGCCGGGCGACCGGATAACGGCGTTGTTCGCACCGGCGCTGGGGCTGGATGCCGATTCGGTCTACCTGTCACCGGCGCCGATCTACCACTCGGCGCCGCTGCGGTTCATGGCGATGGCGCACCGGGTCGGAGCCACCGTGGTGATGATGCGGCACTTCGACGCCGCGGACGCGCTGCGGTTCATCGAGCGGTACCGGGTCACCCACAGTCAATGGGTGCCGACGATGTTCGTCCGGATGCTCAGACTCGACCGGCAGCTCCGTGACTCCTATGACCTGTCGTCGCACCGCTGCGCGGTACACGGCGCCGCGCCCTGCCCGGTGGAGGTCAAGCGCGCGATGATCGACTGGTGGGGACCGATTCTGCTGGAGTACTACTCGGCCACCGAAGCGGCCGGCACAACCATCATCGACAGCCACGATTGGCTGCAGCATCCCGGATCGGTCGGCCAGCCGGTGCTGGGCATTGCGCACATCTGTGACGACAGTGGCTCCGATGTCGCGACGGGGGAGATCGGGACCGTCTACTTCGAACGTGACGTTGCGCCTTTCGAATACCACAATGACCCGCAGCGCACCGCTGAGACCCGCCACCGCAACCATCCGAACTGGACGACGACCGGTGATGTCGGCTACCTCGACGCCGAGGGCTATCTGTATCTCACCGACCGCAAGTCGTTCATGATCATCTCCGGCGGGGTCAACATCTACCCGCAGGAGATCGAGAACGCGCTGGCGCTGCATCCGGCTGTACTGGATGTGGCTGTCATCGGTGTTCCCGATGAGGAGATGGGGCAATCGGTTGTGGCCATAGTGCACCCGGCAGGCCATCCCGCTGTCGAGACCGGCTCGGGCGGCGACCTGACGGCAGTGCTGGATCAGTTTCTGCGGGAGCGTATCGCGCACTACAAGGTGCCCCGCCGCTACGAGTTCAGCACCGATCTGCCGCGTACCCCGACCGGCAAGCTGATCAAGGGACGACTGCAGGAGCGCTATGCCTGAATGGGATTCGCCGGCGTTCACCGCGGCCGAAGTGGCCCGCTATCACGCCGCCGGCTGGTGGTCGCAGACCACGCTGTCGGATGCGGTTCGCCGCAACGCGCAACGCTTCGGTGATCGGGCCGGCTATGCCGACTACCTCGGGGCGGGGCTGACCTGGCGGGAATTCGACGCTGCGGCAGACGCGCTGGCGGCGCGGCTTGCCGGTGTGGGCGTGGTGCCGGGTGACCGGATCGCGGTGTGGCACCGCGACTCCGCGGCCATCCACGTGCTGTTCGTGGCGATAGAGCGGTGTGGCGCGGTGGTGGTGGGTATCGGTGCGCGCGCCGGGACCCGAGAGGTGACCGCGATCCTGGCCGGGGCGCAAGCCAAGTTGCTGATCACCGACCAGCAGCATCAGGCTGCCGCAGCCGGCCTCGATATCGAGACGCTGAGTATCGATGAGCTCAACGCGGCCGGCGAAACCGCCGTGCCGGGGCCGCAACTCGGCGCCGACGACGTCTTTCTGATCAACTCCACCTCCGGCACCACCGGGCTGCCCAAATGCGTCGTGCACACCCAGAACCGCTGGCATTACTTCCATCAGCTGGCCGTCACCAACGGAGACCTGAGCGGCGACGATGTCTTCCTGCCGATCATTCCCACCCCGTTCGGCTTCGGGCTCTGGACCAGCCACACCACCCCGATCCACCTCGGCACCACGGCGATCCTGCTGGACCGCTTCACTGCCGCGGCGACCTGTGCCGCGATAGCGCGGCATCGGGTCACCGTGTTGTGCTGCGTCAGCACCCAATTGACGATGATGATGGCCGATCCGGCGAGTCGAGAGTTTGACCTGAGCTCGCTGCGGGTGGTGTTCACCGGCGGTGAGGCATTGCCCTACCGCCCGGCCGCGGAGTTCGAGGAGCTCACCGGGGCGAAAATCCTGCAGTTCTACGGTTCCAACGAGACCGGGGTGCTCAGCGGAACGACCCTCGACGATCCGTTGGGCCGGCGGCTGCGCACCGGTGGGCGGATCGTCCCAGAGATGGCGGTCCGGCTTTTCGGGGGCGATGACGGCGAGACCGATGTGACCGACACCGGCCGGGGTCAGCCCGCGTGCCGGGGCCCGGCGACCAGCCTCGGCTACCTGGGCGGGGTCGATCACGACAAGCTGTTCACCGCCGAGGGGTGGATGCGGATGGGCGACATCTGCGAGATCGATGCCGACGGCTATCTGATAGTCACTGGCCGGACGTCGGATTTCATTCTGCGGGGCGGCAAGAACATCAGCGCCGCGCAGGTCGAGGACGCCGTCATGACCCATCCGGCGATCGCGGTGGCCGCCGCGGTGCCGATGCCCGATGAGGTGTTCGGCGAAAAGGTCTGCGTCTTTGTTGAACTTGCCGGCGTCGAAGTCGTCGATGCCGGCACCCTGCAGTTACCCGAGCTCGTCGAGCATCTGCTGGCGCTCGGGGTGTCCAAGGAACTGCTGCCCGAACGCCTGGTCATCGTCGACGAACTGCCGCGGTCTTCCGGCGGCAAGATCGCCAAAGGGCAGCTGCGGCAACAGGGCCGGGGTCTTTCCGGTCATTCGTAACCCTCGTAGACCTGCGAGGGGCCGTCGGGCGTGATGAGATAGCCCACCGTCGCGACGTGCACGTCGCCGACCGGGTCCAGTTCGCGATATCCGCCGAACAACTCGACGTCATCGTCCTGCAGGCCCACCCGGAAGCCTCCCCACAGGTACGGCACCGGGAACCACAGCTGCTTTCCGGACAGCTCGTGCAGCACCTCGACCGGCGGATAGCGGAACATCTGGCGCAGGTCGACACCGCGGAACAGCTGCTGGATCAAGTCGTCGATGACTCCGGTGAGCTGGGCGTTGAGCGCGGCGATCCGGTCGCGGTCCAGCGGCGCCGGTGGAGGCTTGAGTAGCTCCAGCAATTCGGCGGGCCGGTTGTGCTCCACGGCGACGTCATAGGCGGTGCGGCCGGCGGCGTCGGGCTGGCTGCGCAGGGCGCCCCGCTCGATCAGCCATGACGCCACGTCCGGGGACGCCCCGTGCCAGCCGGCCTGATGCAGCACGGTCAACCAGGTCTTGCCGCCGGGCCGCCAAGCCTTGACATCGACCACGTGGTCGCCGCGGTCGAGTTCGCGGACCACCTTGCGCCACTTGCCTCGCTTGGCTGCGTCGGCCAGATACAGCGCGGCCTGAGCCTGCCGGTTGCCCAGCAGCGAGCGGTCCATCACACCGGGCCACAGTGGCGCATTGTTGCGGATCTCCGCGTAGGTCGTCACCGGGTCATCATCTCGCGGCCGCGGCATCGACGCACTGCGGGTCGGTGGGCCGGGGGTCGTTGGGCTAGGGGTCATCGTCGTTGTCTAGGAGTTCTTCGGGTGGTGCAGGTGGTTGATCCGGGGCGTGCTGGTGCTGTCGCTCCAGGCGAGGCGGCCTTGGTTGGTGACGTGGGTTTGCAGGTCGCCTCGGGTGTTTGCGCCGTGGTCGCTGCCGCAGGCGAAGTACAGTTCGTCGGCGTTGGTGCGGCCGCCGCGGGCCCAGTCGGTGGAGTGGTGGACTTCGCAGTGATATCCGGATTCGGTGCAGTTCGGTCGGGTACAACCACGGTCGCGGGCGTGGCAGATGATTCGCTGGTCGAGGGTGGCGAGGCGTTTGCTTCGGCCCAGGTAGAGCGGGCGTTCGGAGTGGCTGGCGAAGACCGCGAGATAGTGAATCGAGTTGGCCGCCATGCGGATCAGATCGCGCATGGGCAGGCGGCTGCCGCCACCGGTGCGGGCCGGGGCGGGCATCGGGATGTCCGGGTCGGCCACGGCGTGGATGGCTTGTTCGAGGTCGGCGAGTTTGGTGGTGACGATCACGGTGACCGGGACGCCGCGGTGGGCACCCAGGGCGCCGGATTCGATGGCATGGCGCAGTGCCAGTTTCAGCGCGTCGTGACAGCGCTGACCGCAGGATCGGGTGTCACGCTGTTCGGGGGAGTCCGGTTGGCGGTGGCCGGGGCGGACCGCGGCGAGGATGGGTTCGAGATAGGCGCGGGTTTCGGGGTCGATGCATCCGGTGAGCCGGCTCATGCCGTCGGAGCCTTGGCGGCCCAGGACGAGGTTGCGGCGGCGGGCCCGGTCCTCGTCGGAGAAGTTTCCGTCGGGGTTGAGTACATCGGTGATGCGATGGCCGACCGAGGTGACGAAGGCGGGGTCCTGTTGGGTCGCATGGTGCACCAGGGTGCGCTCGGCATACTCCCGGTCGGTGGCGGTGACCTTGGCGGGCAGCGCGTCGAGGGCCGCGGTGATGGCTCTGATGTGGTCGTCGCCGATGTGGCCGTTCTCGACGGCGGCGCTGACTTCGGGGAGCTCTGGTGGCGTCGGGGGCCCGGTGAGGTTGCGTCGGGGCCGGATGCGTGCGGCGATGCGGAAGCGGCGCCGGATCTCGGCGCGGGTGACGTGCAGCCGTGACCACAGCAGGTCACGCACGGTGGTGTCGGCGGGCAGTCGGGGATCATCGGGGCCGTCGGCGGGGTCGGCGATCTCACCGAACATGCGATAGGACAGGCCGCGGTTGACCCGCTGCTGGTTTTCGAGGCGTTCGGCGAACTCGACGCGAAACGCATTGCCCACCGCGTCGGTATCGGCACCGCGCAGCCGGGCGTGAGCGTCGTCGATCAGGGTCAGGTCAGCGCTGATCGCGGCGCGGGCCGCTGCCGCGGGAGGCAGTACCTGATCGGGGTCGGACATGCCTCAAGGATATCGAACAATCGTTCGATTCGTGGGGCACGAATAGCAATCTGTGGATAGACCGCCAACTGTGGACAACTCGCCCAAAACCGCCCCACGGCAACGCTGTTCAAGCCGTCGGTGGTGCGGCGTCGTAGGCCACGTCCCGGGATTGTCAGCGACGTTCGGTAGGGTCCGACGGCGTGACCGCGAACGTAACGCTCAAACCGGTGAACGTCCGTCTTGCCGAGGAACTGGCAGTGGCCGAGCGGCAGGTCGCGGCCGCCGTAGCCCTGCTCGACGAGGGGTCGACGGTGCCGTTCATCGCCCGCTACCGCAAGGAGGTCACCGGCAGCCTGGATGACGGTCAGCTGCGCTCCCTCGAGGAGCGCCTGCGCTACCTGCGCGAGCTCGACGACCGCCGGGCCACCGTGTTGGCTTCAATAGACGAGCAGGGCAAGCTCACCGACGAGCTGCGACACGCACTGCTGTCGGCCGACACCAAGGCCCGGGTCGAGGACATCTACCTGCCCTACAAGACCAAGCGCCGCACCAAGGCCCAGATCGCCCGCGAAGCCGGTCTGGAACCGCTGGCCGACCGGCTGCTGGCCGACCCGGCGCTGGATCCCGAGCAGATGGCCGCAGAGTTCACCGGGGAGGACGTCGCCGACGGCGCAGCGGCGCTGGAGGGCGCGCGCGCCATCCTGGTCGAACGGGCCGCCGAGGACGCCGAACTGGTGGGCGCTGTCCGGGAGACGTTCTGGACCGCCGGTTCGCTGCGAACCGCCCCGCGGTCCCAGGAGGCCGCGAAAAATGCTGCGGCACAAAAATTCCGCGATTACTTCGAGTTCAGCGAAGCCTTGGACACAATGCCGTCGCACCGGGTGCTGGCGGTGCTGCGCGGCGAGAAGGAGGAGGCCCTGGCGCTGACCTTCGACGGCGGCGCCGAGGAGCCCTACCAGGCGATGGTGGCGAAGTCGCTCGGCGTGGACATGACCGCGCCCGGCAAGGCGACGCCCTGGCTGGCCGAGACGGTCCGATGGGCGTGGAACACCCGGCTGGCGTTCTCGGCCGCGGTCGACGCCCGGATGCGCCTGCGGCAACGCGCAGAATCCGACGCGGTGGCGGTGTTCGCCACGAACCTCAAGGACCTGTTGCTGGCCGCCCCGGCCGGCAACCGCGCCACACTCGGGCTGGACCCGGGCTTTCGCAGCGGGGTGAAGGTGGGCGTCGTGGACGGCACCGGCAAGGTTGTCGACACCTGCGTCATCTACCCCCACCAACCCCAGACGCAGTGGGATCAGGCCAAAGCGACGCTGGCCGCACTGGTAGCCCGGCACGGCGTGGAACTGATCGCCGTCGGCAACGGCACCGCGTCGCGCGAGACCGACGCCCTGGCCGGCGAACTGATCGCAGACCTCAAGACCGCAGGCGCCGCCGCACCGGTCAAGGCGATGGTCAGCGAGGCCGGCGCTTCGGTCTATTCGGCGTCGGCCTACGCCGCACACGAACTGCCCGATCTGGACGTCACGCTGCGCGGGGCGGTGTCGATCGCCCGACGGCTGCAGGACCCGCTGGCCGAGCTGGTCAAGATCGAGCCGAAGTCGATCGGGGTCGGCCAGTACCAGCACGACGTCACGCCGGGAAATCTGGCGCGCAGCCTAGACGCGGTCGTCGAAGACGCGGTGAACGCCGTCGGCGTCGACCTCAACACCGCATCGGCGCCGCTGCTGGCCAAGGTGTCGGGGGTGACCGGATCGTTGGCCGAATCCATCGTGGCCCACCGCGACCAGGCCGGGCCCTTCCGTAATCGGGTCGCCCTGCTCGACGTGCCGCGGCTGGGGCCCAAGGCTTTCGAGCAGTGCGCCGGGTTCCTGCGCATCCGAGACGGCGACGACCCGCTGGACTCCTCCGGGGTGCATCCGGAGGCATACCCGGTGGTCCGGCGGATTCTGGACCGCGCGCAAGTCGCGCTCGCCGAGATCATCGGCGACGAACGGCTGCTGCGATCGCTGCGACCCGGCGACTTCGCCGACGACCGGTTCGGGGTCCCGACGGTGACCGACATTCTCGCCGAGTTGGAGAAGCCGGGGCGCGATCCGCGGCCGGCGTTCTCCACCGCGACGTTCGCGGCGGGCGTGGAGAAGGTTGCCGACCTGAAGGTGGGCATGGTCCTGGAGGGGGTGGTCACCAATGTTGCTGCCTTCGGCGCGTTCGTTGATGTCGGGGTGCACCAGGACGGCCTGGTGCACGTCTCGGCGATGTCGGACCGTTTCGTCTCCGATCCGCATGCGGTGGTTCACTCCGGGCAAGTGGTGAAGGTGAAGGTCCTCGACGTCGACGTCGATCGCCAGCGGATCGGATTGAGCCTGCGGCTGGGGGAAAAGCCGGCTCGCGGTCCCGCCGCCAAACCGGCTGCGGGCCGGGACACCGCCAAGCAGAATCGGGGGGAGCGGCGGCGCCCCGGTAACGGCGCCGGTCGCCGGGACGCAGCTCCGGCCGGCGGGTCAATGGCTCAGGCGCTGCGTGACGCCGGATTCGGGAAGTGAGGGCCGCATGGGGACGGTAGACATCGACGCCGCACAGCAGTTCGTCGGCATCGTCGGCGCCGCCGGGCTGCTCACCGGTGAGCAGATCGGCCCCGACTACGCCCATGACGAGGCGCTGGTCGGCGCACCGGTGACTCCGCGCTACGTCGCCCGCCCACAGACCGCCGAGCAGGTCGCGGCGCTGCTGGCCGCCGCCACCAACGCCAAAGTCCCGGTGACCGCCCGCGGATCGGGCACCGGACTGTCGGCCGGCGCGCGGCCATGCGCAGACGGTCTGTTGATCTCCTTCGAGAAGATGAACGCGATCCTGGAGATCGACACCGACAACCAGGTCGCGGTGGTGCAACCCGGCGTCACCCTGGCCGATCTCGACACCGCGACTGCCGAGGTGGGGTTGATGTACACCGTCTTCCCCGGGGAGTTGTCCGCCAGTGTCGGCGGCAACGTCGGCACCAATGCCGGCGGCATGCGCGCGGTCAAGTACGGGGTGACCCGCCACAATGTGCTCGGGCTGCAGGCCGCGCTGCCGACCGGCGAGCTGATCCGCGCCGGCGGCCGGATCACCAAGCTGTCCACCGGATATGACCTGACCCAGCTGATCATCGGCTCAGAGGGCACCTGCGCCCTGGCCACCGAAGTGACCGTGCGGCTCTATCCGCGGCTGGCGCATTCGGCCACCCTGTTGGCGCCGTTCGCGGACCTGCCCGCGGTGATGCGCGCGGTGCCGACGGTGGTGCGCAGCGGCGTGGACCCGGTGATCCTGGAATATGTCGACAAACTCACCTTGGCCGCGATCAGTTACTCGCAGAACCTGAACCTGGGCATCCCGGATACCATCCGCGAGACCGCCGAGGCGCACCTGGTGATCGGGTTGGAGAACCGGGACCGCGGCCGCCTCGACGACGACGTGGCCATGCTGGGCGAATTGCTGGGTTCGCTCGGGGCGGTCGACGTCTATGTGCTGGAGGGTAATTCGGCGCATGCCCTGATCGAGGCCCGCGAGAAGGCGTTCTGGACGGCCAAGGCCGCCGGTGCCCACGACGTGATCGACGTGGTGGTTCCACGCGCGGCCATGCACGAATTCTTCACCCGGGCAAAGGGTTTCGCGCAAGCCGCGGGTGCCGGGGTAGTCGGTTGCGGACACGCCGGCGACGGCAACGTCCACCTGGCGGTGTTCTGCGCCGAGGATGATGTCCGGCACCGGTTGCTGCACGACATCTTCACCGCGGCGATGACGTTGGGTGGCGCGATCTCCGGCGAGCACGGCCTGGGACGGGTCAAGACACAACATTTCCTGGACTTGGAGGATCCGGTCAAGATCGCCCTGATGCGCCGGATCAAGGATGCCTTCGACCCCGCCGGGATCCTCAATCCCGGCGTGCTTCTATAGGCAACGGCAGCTAACCGCACATTCGGAGTCGGTAGGAAAGGTGGTCGCATGACCAACGGAGCACAGGCCCTGATCACGACTCTGGTCGACAGCGGCGTGCAGGTCTGCTTCGCCAACCCCGGCACCTCTGAGATGCACTTCGTGGCCGCCCTGGACTCGGTGCCCCAGATGCGTGGGGTGCTGTGCCTGTTCGAAGGCGTGGTGACCGGCGCCGCCGACGGCTATGCCCGCATGGCGGGAAAGCCGGCCGCCACCCTGCTGCACTTGGGGCCGGGGCTGGGCAACGGACTGGCCAACCTGCACAACGCCCGCCGTGCGCACGTGCCGGTGGTCAACGTCATCGGCGATCACGCCACCTACCACAAGAAGTACGACGCGCCGCTGGAGTCCGACATCGAGCCGCTGACCGACTGGACCCACGGCTGGGTGCGTCGCACCGGGGACGGGGCCGAGATCGGACGCGACGCCGCCGAAGCGGTGGCCGCGTCGATGGCCAGTCCGGCGCAGGTGGCCAACCTGATCCTGCCCGCCGACATCTCCTGGGACGAAGGGGCACAAGCGGCCGGCCCGGTTGAACCGGTCGCCGCGGCCGCTCCCGACGGGCAGGCCGTCGCCGAGATCGCCGCCGTCCTGCGTAGCGGAGAACCGGTGGCGCTGCTGATCGGTGGCCCCGCCGTCGCCGACGTTACGGCACTGGAGGCCACCGACCGGATCGCCGCCGCGACCGGGGCCCGCACGCTGGTCGAGACCTTCCCGGCCCGATTGGCCCGTGGTGCCGGGGTGCCGGCGATCGACCGGCTCGGTTACCTGGCAGAGCAGGCCGCGTTCCAACTCGACGGGATCAAGCACCTGGTGGTCGCCGGTACCCGGTCCCCGGTGTCGTTCTTCGCCTATCCCGGCAAGCCCAGCGACCTGGTGCCCGAAGGCTGTGTGGTCCACAATCTGGCCGGTCTCGAGACGGACGTGGCGGCTGCGCTGGCGCAGTTGGCCGAGGCGGTGGCGCCCGGGGTACAGGCGCGGCCGGCGCCCGCCGCCGCCCCGCAACTCCCGTCGGGGGAGCTGACCCCGCAGAACTGGGTCCAGGTGATCGGCGCGCTGCTGCCCGACAACGCGATCATCTCCGATGAGTCCAACACTTCGGGCCTGATGCTGCCGGCGGCCACCGCCGGCGCATCGCGCCACGACGTGCTCACGCTCACCGGCGGGGCGATCGGGCAGGGATTGCCGGTCGCCCTGGGCGCTGCCGTCGCCGCACCCGATCGGCCGGTGATCGCGCTGCAGGCCGATGGCAGTGCGGCCTACACCATCTCGGCGCTGTGGACGATGGCGCGGGAGAACGTCAACGTGACCACCGTGCTGATCAACAACAGCTCGTACGCGATTCTGCGCATGGAACTGGCCCGAGTGGGCGCCGAGGGCGGGGGCACGAAAGCGGAGGCCCTGCTCGACCTGTCGCGGCCGAACATGGATTTCGCCAAGATCGCCGAGGGCTTCGGGGTGCCGGCGACCGTCGCGACCACCTGCGAGGAACTCGCCGAACAGTTCCGGCGGGCATTGTCCGAACCGGGACCGCACCTGATCGACGCCCGGATGCCGGCGGTGTTTTGACCGGGTCGTTCTAACTGATGTTCTGCCCCGCCGTGAGCCGATTCGCGGCGAACGCAGCAGCCTCGGCGGCTTTTCCGTCCTGCACGTACATCAGGTGCGGGATGACGCTGCCGTTCTCTTCGCAGTAGATGTCACCGGTGAGGCAGAAGTCGATGCTCTTCGGGCGGTAGGACGTGGCGAGGACCGGCAGCGGGCCGCCCCACAATGAGATGGAGTACGGACTCGACGGCGGGCCGAAGAGCGTCACCGCCACGACATGGTGGGCGACCGGGGCCGGCAGCGAATTGCTGGACATCTCGATCACGCTGGCGCCCTGGGAGTAGCCGCCCAGCACGAGTTTGGTGGTCGGGCAGTTGGCCACCGTGGCCTGGATGTGCGCGGTGGCGTCGCTCTCGCCGATCAGCGCGCTGTTGCGGTAATCGGTGCTCGCCGGGTATTCAACCGGGTAGACCTGCACGTCGCGGCCGGGCAGCTGGTCCTGGAGTGAAGCGACGAAAGCCTCCCCGACGTCACCGAGCCCGACGGGCTGCCCGGAGCCGCGGGCGAACACCACCTCGGTGTCCGGGCAGGGCTCAGCAGCGGCGGTCGGCATGCCCGCCGGTGTGCCCAGCAGCGTCCCGGTCAGCATCACCGTGGCAGCGACGGTGCGAACAGTGTCACGCAAACTCATCCTCAAATGCTGACATGCCGAGATCTCGCGATGGGCCCGCGGGTCGGATTTCAGCGTCGTGCCGACCCGGTCAGCGGACCGCCGTCGGACCCCAGTAACAGGCAGATAATGGTGCTGGGCTGGGGGTTGTTGTCGGTGCGGTCCTGGTTGGAGTCGATGAGGTAGCCGGTGCGCAGCCGTCGGTGGCAGCGGTGTGCCCTGCGTATTCGGTCAGGCCGGCCGCACAGTCCCGATGGGCGCGGCGGGGACCGTCGCGGTGTCCGGGGTCGGCAGTGACGCCGCCGGCAGGCCGGCATCAGGGCCTGCTTCAGGCCGGTGTCCAGGCCATGTTCGGCCGCCTGCGAACCGCAGCCGACCAGCACCACCAGCAGCGTCACCAGCAAACCGTCATATCGGTGCCGCACTGCCAACACGGTGGCTACAGTCGGTTTGCCGCGTAGGCCGCCCCCTCGTCGGCGATCCCGTCGTAGGCGCCGGGAGCGTGCGCCGCGAAATTCATACCCTCGGAGCAGACCGGGTCTTCCGGCATGCACAGCTGGATGGTCTTGGCCGCGTACGCGGGGCCGATGACGAGAGGTGGTTGGCCCAGGAAGTTCATCGCCCGCTCATTCGGGGTACCGAAGAGCACCACGGCGGCGACGTGATCGGCCACCTCCGGGGCCATCGGCCGTGGTACATCAACCCCTTCCACCCCGTCGGGGATGACGTTCGCGGTGGAGAACCCCATCACCGCGGCACCCTGCGAGAAGCCGCTGAGCACCATCTTGGTCTTGGGGCAATTCGCCGCGGTGGCCTCGATGTGGGCGGTGGCGTCGCGGATGCCCTCGATACCGGTCGGCCAGTCATTGGTGGCCGGGTAATTGACCGCGTAGACCTGCATGGAGCGCTCGCCGAGCCGGGGCCGTAGCGCGTCGACGAATGCTTGCCCGGTGTCACCGAGACCGATCGCCTCGTCGGTGCCTCTAGCAAACATCACTTGGACGTCGGGACATGGTTCGGCGGAGGCGGAGGGAAGGGATACGGCGGTGCTCTGCAGGAGCCAGGTCATTGCCAGCACAACACCGAGGGCGCGAAGAATCCGACGTGCGTTCACCCGTCCATGGTGACATAAGTCGTGGCGCGACGTAAGCAGACACCGCTGGGAATTCACGTGTTCGACGATTTCCGGGCGGCTCCGAGCGTCTAAGGCACACCCCGCTGTGTGGGCCATATCGAAGATCTGAATCATGGCTGAGACCGGCTCGGAGTGAGCGCGCGGTTACCGCGAGGTGTCTACTCGGTGGCGGGCGGCCCACCACCGGATGTCGTCATCGGAGCAAACTCGAAACCCGACGGCTGCGAGCGTTCACGCAACGAGGTCCGCGGCACCGCGCCACAGCGCGCCGAGGATACGGACCGCCGGCCGCTCAGCGCCTGGCGCAGCACCGATGCGAGCTGTTCGGCGCACCAATGTCGCTGCAATGCCGGGTAAACAGGACACTCGTCGATAAAATTGCGAGGATCCGGTTCCGATCGCCGGTGGACACCGTGGATGGGACAGCATGGCGCATGACACAGGCCCCGCGATGGGCATGTCCGTCGGAGCGACCACTCTGGCAGCGGTCACCGCCGATCGCGCGATCACCCGCCGGCCGGTGTTGACGCTGTTCCGGGACCGGCCATCCCAGATCGGCATGCCATCGGAGAATTCCACGGTCAATACCGACCTCGACGAACGTGGCCTGGTGGTGACCGATTTCGTGGACCGTGTCGGCGGCGGTGGGCCGGTGGTCGCGGGCGACGGGTCCACCCACCGTGCCGAACAATTGCTCGGTGACGGGCTGCACGCGCTGGCCTACGCCGCGACCGACGGACGCCCGATACCGCCCGCGGTGGCGGTCACCCACCCGGCCCACTGGTCGCGGGAGGCCATCGGCGCGCTTGGCACCGCTTTGGGGCGGGTGTCGGAGTGGGCGCAGCATCCGGTGACCCTGATCTCCGACACCACCGCTGTGCTGACCGCCCTGCGCGCCAATCCGGGCCTGCCCGACGAGGGCATCATCGCGGTGTGCGATTTCGGCGGAAGCGGAACCAACATCACCCTCGTCGACGCTCGGCGCGGGTTCGAGCCGATCGCCGCCACCCGCCGCATCACCACGTTCTCAGGTGACGTGATCGATCAGGCGCTGCTGGACCATGTGGTGGCCGATCTGGGCGGCAATGGCGACGGACCGCCGACGGTCGGGTCGCTGACCAGGTTGCGCAGCCAGTGCCGTGACGCCAAGGAGCAACTCTCGACCGAGACGGTAGCCGAGCTGGCGGGATTCCACGGCGGCGTCTGGCTGACTCGAGTGGAACTCGACGAGGCGCTGCGTCAGCCGCTCGACGGCTTCTTCACTGCGTTGCAGAACACCTTGGACGACAACGAGATTGTGCCCGATGACCTGTCGGCGATCGTGTCGGTCGGTGGCGGCGCGAACATGCCGACCGTCACGAACAACCTGTCGCAACGCTTCGGGGCCGCCGTCATCAGCTCGCCGCGACCGCAGTTGACGGCGGCCATCGGTGCCGCGCTGAGCGTCGCCGGCAATGTGGTGGCGACCTCGAAGAAGACCCCGCCGGCCGAACCGCCACCGTTGCCCGAAACACCGCCGGTCGAACCCCCGGCGCCGCCGGTGGCCGACCCGTCGAGCGCGGTGCTGAAACCGCTGATAACGCCACCGCCTGCCCGCCCGGCCCCGGTAGCGCCGCGCCCGCCCGCCATGCCGGAACCCGAAGAGATCGGTGGCCGGGACGGCGCCCAGTGGTACCGGCGACCGGTTCCCGTGGTCATCCTGGCCGCGCTGGTGGCGATGCTGTTGGGCACCGCGGCCGTGCTGGTCCTGCGGAATGCCGCCGACGACGAACCGGATTCCGGCGTGCTGACGACGGTGTCCGCCACGACCGCCGTCGAGTCGACGACCGGCGAGCTGCCGCCGGCGTTCGCGCCCCGCCCCCTTCCCGCCCCACCGGCCCTCACGCACCTTCCGGAGGCTCCGGGCGTTCCCGCATACCCGGCTCCCGAACCCACCGAAGCCCCGCTCAGCCCGTAGCGTCACGCCGCCTTTTTGGCCAGGACCACCAGCGCCAGCGGAATCTGCACCGGCTGCGGTTTGCTCGCCAGCCGGGCTGCGACGCCGGCTTCCAGCCGTTGCACGAACTCGGCCGCCCGCGGGTCGCCGGCCCCGCCGGCCAACGCGGCGGTCAGGGTCGGAAAGATCGCGGCGCCGATGAACGCGGCCCACTGCGTGCCCAGTGCGCCCGCGTCGCCGTCGAGCAGGTAGCGGTCCCAGAACCGGTCCTCGGCGTCGAAAGCCTCCAGTCGCTCTATCGTCAGCGCTTCGAACCGCCCGGCCGGGGCGAACGGCGCGCGAAGTTCCTTCTCGCTGCGTCCGAGCACCGGGATCGTCATCCCAGCGACCTCATCACGGCTCAGCAGGCCGTCGCGAACCTGCTCGTCGAGCACCGCGACGATCGCGTCGAGCACGGGCTGATAGCCGGATCGGCCCTGCGCGTCGACGCCCGCGGTCAACACCAGCAGCTTGCCGCCCGGGGCCAGTTCCCGGCCGCGGAAGGCCAGGAAATCCTGCCAATCCTGGGCGGCCCGGCGGGCATACTCGCGTCGTGCGGTGGCGTCGTCGCTGTGGTCGACATGGACGTGGTCTTCGAATTCGGGCAGTTCCTCGCCCGCCCGGCGCAGCCACATCGTCGCCCAGGACGTCCAGCCCAGGTTGACGCTCTGTGACGGCAGGATCTGGGCGTAGAACGACCGGCCTATCGCGGAGGGGAAGCTGGCCGCGTCCTTGCGGGTATAACTGTCCGGATCGTCGGCAAGGGTGCTGAACAGTGCGGTGAAGTCGTTGTCGGGCAGATCGGTGTGGGCAACCAGCACGGCGTGGTCGGGCCGGGTGCGGCGGCGGAAAGCCGCAATGGCGGCGCCGATCGGCAGCAGCGAGTTGTAGCCGGTGGCGGCGCCGTAGTCGGCGACGACGATCGGCCGCGGAGCGGGAGGCAGCGGAACCGCCGCAGCGAGCTGTTCGAACACAGTGGTGGCGTGGGCCAGCCCGGCTGCCTGGAGCCGCCTTGAGGGGGCTCCGGCAGGCTCCGGGCGGACGACGATGCTCGACTCCGGCATGTGTACCTCCGACCGCTGCAGGCTTTCGCGGACACCACCCCCGACCGTAGCCGTTGCGGCGATACCGGTGGGCAGCCGTGGCACACTGCGCGGATGAGAGCTGCGCGGGCGATCCGCCGGGTTCCGGTTCTGGTCTCGGCCGTCTTGATCACCGTCGGCGTCATCGGCTTCGTGGTTGCGCTGCTCCTCAACGCGTTCGTGCTGGACCGGTACAACGCTTACGGCGAAGTGCCGATCCCGGGGACGGGCAGTCTCCGATTGCCGGCGGGCGAGGTAACGGTGAGTCTGCACACCCGGGTGATCTCCAGTCCCAGCGGCGGTGGTCTGCCCGTGCCGCCACTGAGCCTGCGGGTGGTGCCACCGGAGGGGATGAGCCAACCGGAGTTCGAGGAGAGCATCGGGACCACGACGACGGTCAACAACGACTCACGGCGGCGGTTGTGGCGGATGCGGGTGGCGACGGCGGGCGACTATCAGATCACTGCCGATGGGCAGGTCGGCGGATTCATCGCACCGCGGCTGGCGTTCGGCCGGCCCAGCGGCTACTGGTCGCTGGTGTGGGTGTTTCCGGTGATGTTCGGGATCGGCGTGGTGGGCTTGATCGGTGCGCGTTCCTGGCCGGCCCGCAGCCGCGCCCGACCGGCGGCCGACGCCGACTCCGCGTACATCCCCGACGGGGAGGGCGTCCGGCTCGAGCAGCTTAAAACGATTACGGCACTGCGTGATTGCGGGGCCTTGACGCCCGCGGAGTTCGAGACCGAGAAGCGGCGAATCCTCGACGGACGCTGAGTCTCAGTGGCCGGGCCGGGTCAGTGGCCGCGCGCCACCCAGTCGTCGTAATTGACCAGTTCGTCGCCGATGCGGGTCCTGTCTCCATGGCCGGTGTAGACGACGGTGTCGGCCGGCAGTTTGCCCAGCTGCCCGGATATCGACGCCAGGATCGTCGGGAAGTCCGAGAACGACCGTCCCGTCGCCCCGGGTCCACCGGAGAACAACGTGTCGCCGCTGAACACCGCGCCCAGTTCCGGCGCGTACCAGCACACCGAGCCCGGCGAGTGGCCCGGAGTGTGCAATGCCTGGATCTCGGTGCCGGCCACCCGCAGCGTCTGGTTATCCGACAGCGGCTGAAAGTCCTTGTCCGGATGTGTCATCCGCCACAGCATCTCGTCGGCGGGGTGCAGCAACACCGGGGCGTCGAGGGCTTCGCCGAGCGCCGGCGCGACCGTGACGTGGTCATTGTGGCCGTGCGTGCACACCACCGCGGTCACTTTGCGCCCGCCGACTGCGTCGAGGATGGGGGCCGCATCGTGGGCGGCGTCGAAGACCACCACCTCCGACTCGTCACCGACGATCCAGATGTTGTTGTCGACTTCCCAACTGCCGCCGTCGAGTTCGAAAGTGCCGTGGGTGACGACGCGCTCGATGCCCCTGGTCATATGGCGCCACTCCTCCTCATCGCTTCGCTCTGCATCGTCGCGGGCACTACAGCACCACCACCGAGCGCAGCACCTTGCCGTCGTGCATCTTGTGGAAGGCTTCCTCGATGTCGCCGAGCCCGATGCGTTCGGAGACGAATTTCTCCAGCGGCAGCCGGCCCTGCAGATACAGGCTGATCAGAGTGGGGAAGTCGCGCTCGGGCAGGCAGTCGCCGTACCACGACGACTTCAGCGACCCACCGCGCGAGAAGAAGTCGACCAGTGGCATGTCCAGGCGCATGTCCGGAGTCGGAACACCCACCAGCACAACGGTTCCAGCCAGGTCGCGGGCGTAGAACGCCTGCTTCCAGGTCTCCGGACGCCCGACCGCGTCGATCACCACGTCGGCGCCGAAACCGTCGGTGAGCTCCTGGATCGTTTCGACCGGGTCCTGGCTGCGGGCGTTGACGGTGTCGGTCGCGCCGAAGTCGCGGGCCCAGGCCAGCTTGGTGTCGTCGGTGTCGACGGCGATGATGCGCCGGGCACCCACCAGGGCCGCACCGGCGATCGCGGCATCACCCACGCCGCCGCAGCCGATCACCGCGACAGTGTCGTCGCGGGTGACGGCGCCGGTGTTGATCGCCGCGCCAAGGCCGGCCATCACCCCGCAGCCCAGCAGTCCGGCAACCGCGGGATCGGCGGCCGGATCGACTTTGGTGCACTGCCCTTCGTGGACCAGTGTCTTGTCGGCGAACGCCCCGATACCCAGTGCCGGGGTGAGCTCGGTGCCGTCTGCGAGCGTCATCGGCACCGAGGCGTTGAAGGTGTCGAAGCACAGGTGCGGGCGGCCGCGCTTGCAGGCCCGGCATTGCCCGCACACCGCACGCCAGTTCAGGATCACGAAGTCGCCCGGCTCGACCGCGGTCACCGCCGAACCCACCGCCTCGACGGTGCCGGCGGCCTCGTGGCCCAGCAGGAACGGGTAGCTGTCGTTGATGCCGCCGTCCCGGTAGGTCAGGTCGGTGTGGCACACCCCGCAGGCGGTGATGGCGACGACGACGTCGTTGGCGCCGGGGTCGGGGATGACGATGTCGGTCACCTCGACCGGTTTGCCCTTCTCGCGGGAGATCACTCCGCGCACTGTCTGACTCATGGGGTCAACCTTAGGTGCCCGTCGCGGCGCCCGGCGCTGCGGCGTGTGCGGCCTTCCCGGTGACGGCCGGCGTACGGGTGTCGGCACGCAGGAAGCTTCCGGTGCGTTGCGTCCCCAGTACGCCGGTGGGCTGCCCGTCGAGGACCACCGCGCGGCCCGAGACGAAAACGGCGGTAACGGCCTCGTCGTTGCGGTTCACCATCCGCGACATTCCGCCGTAGGCCGCGAAGGTCTCCTCGACGTAGGCGTCCAGGGTGGCGTCGAGATGGGCGGGGTCGATGACCAGGACGTCGGCACGGTCACCGACGCGCAGGTGACCGGCGTCGATCCGGTACCAGTCGGCCAGTTCGCCGGTCAGTCGGTGCACCGCCTGCTCGATCGACAGAAACGGCTGACCCTGCTCGGCGGCATCAGCGACGTGGCGCAGCAACCGCAGGCCCATGTTGTAGAACGCCATGTTGCGCAGGTGCGCGCCCGCGTCCGAGAAGCCCATCTGGATACCCGGCTCCTGGGCGAGCTTGCGGAGCACGTCGGGGCGGTGGTTGGAGATCGTGGTGTGCCAGCGCAAGGCGGTCCCGTGTTCGAGAACCAGGTCGAGGAATGCGTCGACGGGGTGTATCCCGCCGCGCTCAACCCCGACCTGGCCGAAGGACTTTCCGATCACCGACGCGTCGGGGCAGTCGACGATCTCGGCGTCGAAGAAGTCACGGTGCCAGACCCGCGGGCCGTACTTGTTCTCGTAGTCCTTGCGGAAGCGCCGCCGGTAGGCCTGGTCGCGCATCAACTCGTCACGTTCGACCGACTCCCGCAGGTGCAGCGCTTCAGCGCCCGCGCCGAACTCTTCGAAGATCACCAGATCGATGCCGTCGGCGTACACCTCGAACGGCACCGGCAGGTGCTGCCAGCGGAAGTTGCCGCCGAGCCTGGTCAACATCCGCGACGCCTTGATCATCGCCGGAATCGCCAGCTTGTTGCTCTTGACGTCGGCAGCGGCCAGCAGGGTGGTCTTGAGCGGCCGGCGGAAGATCCCCAGGGCCTGCGCCAGTTGGGACACCACGTCCAGCGGGTTCTTGACGTCCGGGCCAGCCTGCAGGATCCGTCCGCTGCGGCGCAGTTTCGACTTGAGCCGGCGCAGCTCTTTCGGTTTGGCGTACGTCGACGGCAGGGTGCGCGAGCGGCAGACATCGCCGTCCATCTTGTCGAAAAGCAGCTGCTGGGAAGACATTCCGACGAATCCCGCCTGCAACGCCTCGTCGAGCATCTGTTCCATCCGGGCCAGCTCGGCCGCCGTGGGCCGGGCGTCGGACCGGGTGGCGCGGTCGAGCCCCATGGTTGCGGCGCGCATATCCGAATGTCCGATGAACGCAGTCACATTCGGCCCGAGCGGCAACCGTTCCAGGCTGGCGATGTAGTCCCCACAACTCGACCAGTTCTTGTACCGATCGATCATGTCGACCACGTACCGGCGCGGGATGGCCTCCACTCGCCCGAACAGGTCGCCGGCATCCTGGCCGTCGACGTGAATGGTGGATAGCGAGCAGGAGCCCACCAGCACCGTGGTCACGCCGTGGCGCACCGACTCCGACAGTGACGGGGCGGCCAGAATCTCGACGTCGTAATGGGTGTGGATGTCGATCAGCCCGGGCAGCACCCATTTGCCGGCGGCGTCGATCACCTGGCCGCAGCCCGCCTCGTCGAGAGCTTCGGCGGTGATGGCGGCGATGTGCCCGTCGCGGATCCCGATGTTGCGGATCGCCGATGGGGCGCCGGTGCCGTCGAACCACCGACCGTCGCGAATCACGATGTCAAAGCTCACTGGATCTTCCTTTCCGCGGGGTGCCGGTCCAGCATGGCCCGCGCCCGGGGCGGAAGTCTTGACATCTGCGGACATTTCTTTGATGTTTAGGGACATGTCCGTGGTGCGCGGTACCGCGCTGTCCGGTTATCCGGACCTGGTCACTGAGCTCGGCGGTGATCCGGCGGCGTTATTGGCGGCGGCCGGGGTGCCGTCCGGGGCGGCCGGAACCCACGAGGTGTTCGTGCCGTACCGCGCGGTGATCCTCGCTGTCGAGAATGCAGCGAGTGCAACGGCGTGTCCGGATTTCGGGCGACGGCTGGCGTTGCGCCAGGATATCGGCATCTTCGGGCCACTCGGCGTGGCCGCGCGCACCGCCGCCACCGTCGGCGGCGGGTTCTCGATCGCGGAGCGGTTCTTGTCCGCCTACAGCCCGGCGATCTCTGCGCGCATCACCTCGGTGGGCGGACCCGGCGGTTCAGCGAGCCTCGACGAAGGAGCGGGGAAGCTGGGACCGCCGCATGAAACCGCCGAGTCGTTCTACGCGTTCGATGTCCTGCTCGAGCGGTCCCCGCCGCACCCGCAGACCACCGAGCTGTCCCTCGGAGTGTCGCTGGGGATCATGCGGATGATGCTCGACGCCCCGTATGCGCCACTGTCGGTACACCTTCCGCACGAAGCGCTCACCCCGGTGCGCGACTACCTGGCCTACTTCGGCTGCCGGCCCTACTTCGCGCAACCGGTCGCGGGTTTCACGCTCCGCACCGCCGATCTGGACCGCCCGCTGCACCGCGACGATCAAGCGCACCAGGCCATGGTGCGTTACCTCAGTGGCATCACCGCCGAATCACCCGGTATCGCCGCATCGGTCCGCGCCATGGCCCGCCAGCTGCTGCCCACCGGCACGGTGAACCTGGAGCTGATCGCGGGCGAACTCGATTTGCATCCCAAGGCGCTGCACCGGCGACTGGCGGCCGAGGAGACGACCTTCGCCGCCGTCGTCGACGGTGTTCGGCGCGACGCCGCCGAACGTTATCTGCGCGACACCGACATCAGCCTGTCGCACCTGACCCGCGAACTCGGTTATGCCGAGCAGAGCGTGCTCAGCCGATCCTGCCGGCGCTGGTTCGGTTGCAGCGCGAGCAGTCATCGCACGGCGCTTCGTGTAGGCCTTCATGCGCAGGCCGGCTCGACGGCTGCGGCTGGGCTCGATGGTTAGGCTGGCTGCCGATGTCCGCCCTCGAAGCCCTCAGCGCCCTCGACGACTGGCCGGTCGGTAACGCGGCCGCCGCGGTGATCGGTCCGGATGGCGTATTGGACACCTACGGCGACACGGCGCGGCCGTTCTATCTGGCGTCGGTGACCAAGCCTCTGGTCGCCCGGGCGGTACAGGTCGCGGTCGAGGAGGGGGCCGTCGAATTGGACACCCCGGCCGGGCCGCCCGGTGCGACGGTGCGGCATCTGCTCGCACATGCCTCCGGGCTCTCGGCGGACTCCGACCGGGTCCTGGCCAGACCGGGCACCCGGCGGGTGTACTCCAACCACGGCTTTGCGGTGCTGGCCGAGGCCGTGCAGGACGCGTCCGGGATCGAGTTCGGCCGCTACCTGGCCGAGGCGGTGTTCGAACCGCTGGGCATGTCGGCCAGCCGGCTGGACGGCGGTGCCGCGGCGGCCGGGTACGGGGCCACGTCGACCGTCGCCGACTTGGCGGCTTTCGCCGGCGACCTGTTGGCACCGGTCACGGTGTCGGCGCAGCTGCACGCCGAGGCCGTCACTGTGCAGTTTCCCGGCCTGGACGGGGTGCTGCCCGGGTACGGGCCGCAGCGGCCGAACGACTGGGGGTTGGGATTCGAGATCCGCGACGGCAAATCGCCGCACTGGACCGGTGCTTCCAACTCGGCGCGGACCTACGGTCATTTCGGCCAGTCAGGCACTCTGATCTGGGCTGATCCGGCGATCGAGCGGGTGCTGGTGGTGCTCACCGACCGTGACTTCGGCGACTGGGTGACCGGCCGGTGGCCGGTGCTGGCCGACGCGGTGGTGTCCGAATACGGTCGGGACTAGCCAACAGGCGTCTCACGAGGCACAATAGACTCATACGACACTAAATAAACATCAGCATCAGCACTGTTCCGCCCGGTTCCGCCAGGTCGTTGGGGAAGACGTCCCTCGTGGATCCGAAGGAGCAACTGATGCGCGCGACGAATCAATTCGCCGACGTGACCAGCGGCGTGGTGTACATCCACGCATCGCCCGCGGCGGTGTGCCCTCATGTCGAGTGGGCCCTGACCTCGGCTTTGAATGCCCGGGCCAAGCTCAACTGGACACCGCAACCGGCCATGCCCGGACAACTGCGCGCGGTGGTCAACTGGGTCGGACCGGTGGGCACCGGCGCCCAGCTGGCCAATACGCTGCGCTCCTGGTCGGTGTTGCGATTCGAGGTCACCGAAGACCCCAGCGCCGGAGTGGACGGCCAGCGGTTCAGCCATACCCCGCAGCTCGGACTGTGGAGCGGGGCCATGAGCGCCAATGGTGACGTGATGGTCGGCGAGAATCGGCTGCGGACGATGATGGCGGCCGGCGCCGACGCCTTGGCCGCTGAGCTGGAAACGGTGCTGGGCGCCGCCTGGGACGACGCGCTGGAGGCCTACCGCGACGGCGGCGACGGCGCGGAGGTGAGCTGGCTCAGCCGCGGCGTGGGTTAGGTTTCGCCTCGGGGAGTCACACGGCAATCAACGGGCGGGTAACGGCATCGTCCTCGACTGGCCGGTACGGTCCGGGTTTGGCGGCGGGCCGCCCGCCGGGAAACGCCAGCCGCAGAATAGTGCGCTGCACCGAGCCGAATTGCTTGCCGAACCGGCCGGAGTTGTACGGCAACTCGTATCGCTCGCAGATGTCTTTGACCTTCGGCGCGATCTGCGCATACCGGCTCGCCGGCATGTCCGGGAAGATGTGGTGCTCGACCTGGTAGCCGAGGTTGCCCGACAGGACGTGGAAGATGGGCGAGCCCTCGATGTTCGCCGCCCCCAGCAACTGCCGGATGTAGAAGCCGCCGCGGGTCTCGTTTGCCACCTCCTCTTCGCTGAACGTGTAGCACTGGTCGGGGAAATGGCCGCAGAAGATGATGGCGTAGGCCCATACGTTGCGGATGATGTTGGCGGTGAAGTTCGCGGCGAGGGTTTTCTTGAAGCCCCTCGGGCCGGACAGCAACGGAAATGCGATGTAGTCCTTGACGATCTGGCGCCAGGCCTTGCCTCCCATCCCGCGTAGCTGCTGCAGCACCTGCTCTTTGCTCTTGGCGCCGGACTTGATCGCCTCGCGGTCCAGGTCGTGGGCCGCCACACCCCATTCGAAGAACGCCGCCAGCAGCAGGTTGTAGAACGGCTGCAGCAGATAGGCCGGATGCCAGGGCTGATGCGGATCGATCCGCATGATCTCGTAGCCCAGGTCCTTGTCTTTGCCGCGGATATTGGTAAAGGTGTGGTGGACGTAGTTGTGTGAGTGTTTCCATGCCTCCGGGGTGGACGCGGCGTCCCAGTCCCACGACGCGGAGTTGATCCGCGGGTCCTGCATCCAGTCCCACTGGCCGTGCATCACGTTGTGGCCGATCTCCATGTTCTCCAGAATCTTGGCGATGCCCAGCACCGCAGTGCCGAGAATCCACGCAGGCCGGTAGCGCGAGCCCAACAGGATGGCGCGGGACAGCAGCGCGAGCTGGCGGTGCAGCGCGATGATGCTGCGAATGTAGTCGGCATCGCGGTCACCGAGACTGTCGAACACCTCGTCGTGAATGGCGTCGAATTCTGCGCCGATCGCTTCGATCTGCTCGGCGCTGAGTCTGCTCAACGGGCTTTCGATCATCGCTTCGGTCATCGTGGTTCTCCTACAACTCGATAGTGATGTCGCCGTCGGGGCAGTTCAGGCAGGTGCGAACCTCGGTACCGGCCTGGGTGACGTCACCGGTGCGCAGATCGCGCACCGACCCACTGGCCAGCTTGCCGATGCAGGTGTGGCAGATCCCCATCCGGCAGCCGTAGGGCAACGTTGCGCCGGCGGCTTCGCCGGCGACCAGGATCGGCGTCGCGCCGTCGCATTCTGCGGTGATTCCGGAGGCGGTGAAGGTGACCGTGCCGCCGCCTCCGGTGACGTCACCGATCAGCAGGTGCTCGAAGGACTCGATGTGCAGCCGATCCGAAATCTGCGCCGCCGCGAAGTGAGTCTTCAACGCCTCCAGCATGTCTCCGGGACCGCAGGCGTAGGTGTGCCGCTCAGCCCAGTCGGGGCACAGCTCGTCGAGCTGTTCGGGCCCCACCCGACCGTCCTCTCCGGTGGCCCGCAACGTCAACCGGTAACCGCTGTGACGGTCGGCAAAGGACACCAGGTCTTCGGCGAAGATCGCCTCGGCCAGGGTGTGCGCCGAGTGGATATGACGCACGTCGGGCATCTCGCCACGGCGGTCCAGGGCGCGCAGCATCGCCATCACCGGGGTGATGCCGCTGCCGGCGGTGAGAAACAACAGCTTGGAGTGCGTCGGGGCCGTCAGCGTGAACTCGCCCGCGACCGCGCCCAGGGTGACGATCGAGCCTGCCGCCTGGTTGCTGTTGAGGAACCGCGACACCACACCGTCGGCGGTGCGCTTGACGGTGATGGTCACCTGTCCGTCGGGGCGGGCGGCGTCGCTGCTCAACGAATACGCCCGCCAGTGCCGCTTGCCCTCGACGTCGAACCCGATCCGCACATACTGTCCCGGCTGGTGCCCGACCCAGCGGAACCCGGGTGTGATGAAAACCGTTACCGCGTCGTCGGTTTCGCGGTGTATACGTTCGATGCGGCCCCGCAGTTCCTCGGTCGACCACAGCGGGTTGATCAGGGCGAGGTAGTCGTCGATGTGCAGCGGCCAGGTGAAGTACTTCAAACCCCGCAGGATCAGCCGCCCGACCGCGGGGATCTGGACCTGCACACCGGTCTCGGGCATTACCCCCCCGTCCGCTCGAACTGTCTACCGACGATATGCCCGACGGGTATCGAGGTGTTCGGATTGACGGATCTTGCTCCGCCCGTCACGGGCCTGCTCGTGGAGCGAGTCAGTTGGCGCTACGCAGAAGCTGTAGAGCGCCGGCCACCGCCGACACCGTCACCGGCAGCGGGCACACAAAATCTCCGTCGGCATAGGCGTTGATACCGGTGCACTCCACCCGGACCGAGGCCGCCCGCCGGGTGCTGACCTCGTCGAGATTCACATGCGTGCCCTTGAAGACGGTGGGGAACAGCCGGATCAGCTTGGTCCGTGATCCCGAATGCACCATCGTGATATCGAGCAGTCCGTCGGCATGATCGGCGTTGGGGCAGATCAGCATTCCGCCGCCGTAGCTGCGGGTGTTGCCGAATGCGGCCAGCGTCAGGTCGGTGCTGACCGGCTCGCCGTCGTCGAACGTGAGGCGGAAGGGCAGCAGTCGCAACTTCGACATCTCGGCCACCATGGCCAGGTTGTAGCGCATCCGGCCGTGCGGCCAGCGCATCCGGTTGACCCGATCGCTGACCAGTGAGTCGAATCCTGCCGCCATCACGGTGCCGAACCAGGAGGGTGTGGCGCCGCCGTCGGGGGCGATGCGGCCCAGGTCGACCGTTTCCGTCCAGCCGTCGACGACGATATCGGCGGCCGCCTCGGGATCGCCGGTGGGCAAACCGTATTCGCGGGCGTGATCGTTGCCGGTGCCGGCCGGGACGATGCCCAGCGGCACGTCACCGAGCGCCAGTGCCTGCAGCGCCAGTGAGATGACGCCGTCGCCGCCGGCCACCACCACGGCGTCGGTGCCCGCGCTCAGGGCTTCGTCGAGCAATTGCCGCGCGTGGCGGGGATCGGCGCCGACGATGTGGTTGACGTTGACCCCGCGCTGCTGGAAACGGGCCAGTGCCCGCTCGGCCGCGTGCCGCGCGTTGCCGTGCCCGGCCGCCGGATTGGTCAGCAGCGTCACCCGGCCGATCTGGCGACGGTTCACCCCGCGAGTCACGGGATCAGCTTGCCGGGGTTGAGTATCCCGGCCGGATCCAGGGTGGCCTTGACCGCGCGTAGTACCTGCACACCGAGCTCGCCCACCTCGTCGCGCATCCACGGGCGGTGATCGGCGCCGACGGCGTGGTGGTGGGTGATGGTGCCGCCGCTGCGCATGATCGCTTCACTCGCCGCGGTTTTCGCGGCGCGCCACTGGTCGATCGGGTTGCCGCGTTGTCCGGCGACGACGGTGAAGTACAGCGACGCACCGGTGGGGTAGACGTGCGAGATGTGGCACAGCACCAGCGCGGGAGTGCCGCTGTCGGCCAGTGCAGTGGTCAGCGCCTCGGTGACGGCGGCCTTGAGAGTGGCGATGTTGGACCAGTCGGTGGCGGTCTCCAGCGTCTCGCACAGCGCCCCGGCGGCCAGCAGTGAATCACGCAGGTAGGGCGCGGAGTATCTGCCGTGTTCCCAGGCACGCGCCGGTTCTTCGCCCAGCGAGGTGCCGCCGTGGGCGGCCAGCACCGCCCGGGTCTCGGCATGTCGGCTCTCGGCGTGCTCGGCGGTCCCCTCGAACAGCGTGATCGCCAGGCACCCGCCGGCGATCTGCTGCTCGCCGATCTGCTCGGTGCTGGCCAGGTTGACACCGGTCTCGGCTTCGTCGGAGAGCCGGACGACGGTCGGGCCGGTACCGGTCTGGATGATCGTCCGCAGTGCCGCGGCGCCGGTGGCGAAGTCCGGGAACGACCACGCCTCATAGCGGGTGGTCGCCGGCACCGGATGCACCCGTACCCGCACCCGGGTGATGACGCCGAACACGCCCTCCGAACCGATCACCAGCTGGCGCAGATCTGGTCCGGCCGCCGACGCCGGGGCGCGCCCCAGCTCCAGCACCCCGGCCGGGGTGATCGTCCGCAGCCCGCGGACCATGTCGTCGAACCGGCCATAGCCGGCAGAATCCTGACCCGACGAACGGGTGGCGGCGAAGCCGCCGAGGGTGGCGAACTGGAAACTCTGCGGAAAGTGACCGAGTGAGAAGCCGCGCTCGCCGAGCAGTCGTTCGGCATCCGGTCCGGTGACCCCGGCGCCGAATTCCGCCTCGCCGGAGATCTCATCGAGGCTCAGTAGTTCATCGAAGCGCCGCAGGTCCAGTGACACCACCGCCGCGAAGTCGCCTCGGATCGGGTCGAGCCCGCCGACGACGCTGGTTCCGCCGCCGAACGGGACCACCGCGATACCGTGCCGGCTGCAGTAGTCCAAGATGGCGGTGACCTCGGCCTCGCCATCGGGGCCGCCCGGCAGCAGCACCGCGTCGGGCGCGTCCTGGACCCCGGTGTCGTTGCGCCGCAACAGGTCCAGGGTGGATTTACCTCCGGCGCGCAACAGTCGCCCGGACTGATCGACGCGGCAGAACTCCTCGCCGACGATCGCCGCCAGCGCCCGGTGGTCGGCGGCGGCCAGCGCTGACGGCCGCAGCGGCACCTGGCCGGGGTCGGCCTCGGCGGTGTCGGTGCCCTCGATGCCGAGTGCGGCCTTCAACAGCTGACGGATGCCGTCGGACAGCGGCTTGGCCGCCGCGGGGTTGCCCCAGGCGTTCCACTTCATCGGGGGAGTGAGGCCATCCTGGGCGTCGGACGATGTCATGCGTTACAGTATTACACATGCTGTCAATCAGTAATGACGAGCAGTTGGACGTCGGGGAGCGGATCCTCGACGCCGCTGCGAGCTGTCTGCTCGCCCTGGGAGTCGAGCGGGTGACATTGGCGGCCATCGCGCGCCTTGCCGGGGTCAGCCGTCCCACGGTGTACCGGCGTTGGCCCGACAGTCGTTCGGTGATCGCCGCGCTGCTCACCGCGCGGGTCAGCGATGCCTGGATGGAGGTGGCCGGGCCGGGAACCGGACGCGAGGCGCTGGTGATGCGGATCGTGGCGGTGGCCGCGCGGCTGCGACGCGACGAGGTGGTGATGCAGGTGCTGCACCATGCACCGGAGCTGGCGATGGTCTACATCGCCGAGCGGATGGGAGCCAGCCAGCAGCGGCTGATCGATGTGGTGGCCGATGAGCTGGCCAGCGCCCAGGCCGGCGGCGGCGTGCGCGCGGGGGACCCGCGCGGACTCGCCGCGATGTGTCTGTTGATCACCCAGTCGACGATCCAGTCGGCGCAGATCGTGGCACCGATCCTGGATGAGGATGCGCTGGCGGCCGAACTGACCTACACCCTCAACCGGTACCTCTCGTGATACCCGACGCCGCCGCGCTCAACGCCACCCGTCGCACCTCCGAACTGGCGGCGCTGGCCGATGGCGGGACCGTCGACGTCGTGGTGATCGGCGGCGGCATCACCGGCGCCGGCATCGCCCTGGACGCCGCCACCCGGGGCTTGCGGACGGTACTGGTGGAGAAACACGACTTGGCGTTCGGCACCAGCCGGTGGAGTTCCAAACTGGTACACGGCGGGCTGCGGTACCTGGCGACCGGCAACGTGGGCATCGCGCGGCGTAGCGCCATCGAGCGCGGAATCCTGATGACCCGCAACGCTCCTCACCTGGTGCGGGCGATGCCTCAGCTGGTGCCGTTGCTGGGCTCGATGCGCCGTCGCGACCGGGCCCTGGTGCGCGCAGGATTCGTCGCCGGTGACGCGCTGCGCCGGCTGGCCGGTACGCCGGCGACGGTTCTGCCTCGTTCGCAACGTATCTCGCGTGAACAGGTCGTCGACCTGGCGCCGACCGTGCGCCGCGACGGCCTGGACGGTGGACTGCTGGCTTATGACGGGCAGTTGATCGATGACGCCCGACTGGTCACGGCGGTGGCCCGGACCGCCGCCCAACACGGCGCGACGATCCTCAACTACACCGCGGCGTCGAACGCCACCGGTGAGTCGGTGCGGCTGACCGACCAACGTTGCGGGGAGTCTTTCGATGTCCCGGCGCGGGCCGTGATCAACGCGGCCGGGGTGTGGGCCGCCGACATCGACTCGGCGTTGCGGCTGCGGCCGAGCCGGGGCACCCACCTGGTGTTCGACGCGGCGGCCTTCGGCAACCCGACCGCCGCGCTGACCGTGCCGATACCGGGCGAGCTGAACCGTTTCGTCTTCGCCATGCCCGAACAGCTCGGCCGGGTATATCTGGGGCTCACCGACGAAGATGCCCCCGGGCCCATCCCCGATGTCCCACAACCGACTTCGACAGAAGTTTCTTTCCTGCTGGACACCGTCAACACGGCGTTGGGGACCGCACTCGGCACGGCCGATGTCATCGGTTCCTACGCCGGCCTGCGGCCGCTGATCGACACCGGCCAGGGGCGTACCGCCGACGTCTCGCGCAACCACGCCGTCGTCGAATCGGCGTCCGGGGTGCTCAGCGTCATCGGGGGCAAGCTGACCGAGTATCGCCACATGGCGCAAGACGTGCTGGACCGTGCGATACGGGCTCGCGGCCTGTCCGCCGCGCCCTGTCGCACCCGTGACCTGCCATTGATCGGCGCGCCGGGCAACCCGGGATCGCAGGAGCCGGTGGCCGGGCTGCCCGCCTCGCTGGTGGCGCGTTACGGCGCGGAGGCGGCCAATGTGCTGTCCGCCGCCACCTGCGAACGGCCCGAGGCGCCGGTGGCCGACGGGATCGACGTGATCCGCGCCGAGTTCGAGTACGCGGTCAGTCACGAAGGCGCGCTGACCGTCGAGGACATCGTGGATCGCCGGACCCGCATCGGGTTGGTGGACACCGACCGGGAACGGGTGGTTGCGGTGGCGCGGGAGTTCGTGACCGGGCCGGATCGGCCTCAAGGGAACTGATCCCGCCTCGCCCAGGCGCCCGCGGGCTGGGCGTCGGGTCATGATCGTCGCGGTATCAGTTTTCCGGTTGCTATCGTCCCGGTCGTGGGGCCCGTATCCCGTCAGAACAAAAAATCGTATCTGCGTTCAGTCCGCGTCGACGGGCCAGCGGCACCCCTTGTAGAACCGGCTGAGATTCGATGGTTGGCATCGTAATCGTCAGGGCTGCAATGGGCTACACATATATTACTGAACCTGGTGACGTTGCCCGGTCGGGGTCTTTTGCCGAAGTCTTGCGCGCCGAGATGGAATGCTGTTTAATCTCGATTCAACACATGAACCACGTCACACACTGCGGCAGTTACCTGACTGCCCGACGGCTGGGGGGACTGGCTTGTACTCTCCGAATCCTGCGACACACGCAGCTGCGAGGTGGGTGAGTACGGCTCCGGCCGTAGACACCGGACTCTTTGGCAGCGTGAAAATCCCCTCGGCTCAAGACTCCTGGGCTGAGCCCGGGGGCTGCGATGCTTAGCTCTGTAGCCGTAGGCCGGCCGATGCGTGCGCTCGGCGGGTTCTTCGCGATGGCCCTCGACACAGCGATCCAGGTGTTCAGACCGCCCTTTGCATGGCGAGAGTTCTTGTTACAAGCATGGTTCGTTGCACGGGTCTCGCTGGTTCCCACAATGGTGTTATCGGTCCCGTTCACCGTGTTGGCCGTCTTCATGTTCAACATCTTGTTGAGTGAAATCGGAGCGGCGGACTTCTCGGGTACCGGTGCTGCTCTAAGCGCTGTTCTCCAGATCGGTCCGGTCGTCACCGTATTGGTTGTGGCCGGCGCGGGTGCTACCGCAATGTGCGCCGACCTGGGGGCGCGCACAATTCGGGAGGAACTCGATGCGCTACGGGTTATGGGTATAGATCCGATTCAGGCGCTGGTGGTTCCGCGGGTGTTGGCGGCCACCGTGGTCGCACTGTTGTTATCCCCGCTCGTCGTACTGGTGGGACTGGCCGGCGGCTTCGTGTTCTCGGTGTACTTTCAGCACGTCACACCCGGTGCCTTCGTAGCGGGTCTCACTTTGATCACGGGGCTCAGTGACGTTGTTGTCTGCCTGGTCAAGGCCACGCTGTTCGGCCTCACCGCCGGCCTGATCGCGTGTTACAAGGGCATTTCGGTCGGAGGCGGCCCCGCCGGGGTGGGGAATGCCGTGAACGAGACGGTGGTGTTCTCGTTCATGGCGCTGTTCGTCATCAATACCGTGGTGACCGCCATCGGATTCAGGGTGACGATATGAGCCACCCCGCAAGCCGCCTGTCGACCGGCTTCGGCCGAACCCTCGGTCGATGTGTGTCCGGCTGGGACCGCCTCGGCACGCAAATTCAATTCCACGTAAAGACGCTGACGTCTGTTCGAGAAGTCTTTCTGTACTACCGCGTCGAGTTGGTGCGGCTGGTCGCACAGATGAGTTTGGGCGTGGGCGCCCTGGCGATGATCGGTGGCACCGTCGCGGTCGTCGGGATCCTGACGCTGTCGACGGGGGCGCTCATCGCGGCGCAGGGCTTCAGCCAGCTCGGACAAATCGGGGTGGAGGCCCTGACCGGGTTCGCATCGGCGTACTTCAACGTACGGATTCTCGCTCCGCTGACCGCTGAATTCGCATTGGCCGCGACGATAGGTGCCGGTGCGACCGCGCAGCTCGGGGCCATGCGAATCAACGAAGAGATCGACGCGCTCGAGGTCATCGGGGTGCGAACCATCGCGTATCTGGCCTCCACCCGGGTGCTGGCCGGCCTCATCGTGGTTATCCCGTTCTACTGCGTAGCCGTGCTCATGACCTTCTTTTCCGCACGTTTCGGCACAACGGTGATCTACGGCCAGTCATCCGGCGTCTATGACCATTACTTTCATACGTTCCTGAATCGAACGGACCTGATCTGGTCGTTTGTTCAGGTCGCCGTGGCGAGCATCACGATAATGATCATTCATACCTATTACGGGTTTACCGCGTCTGGCGGCCCGGCCGGCGTGGGGGAGGCGGTGGGCAGGGCCACTCGCGCTTCGGTGCTGGCAGCTGTGCTGGTTACCGTGGCGATCACATTGGCTGTCTACGGTCAATCCGGCAACTTCCACCTGGCGGGTTAGAAGTGAAAGCCAGGAGAGGAGAGTCGACGGTTCACCCACGGTGGTGGACATTGATCTTCATCGTCGCCGTGGTGCTTGCGGCGTGGTTGGTGGGCCAGTGCTTCAGCCGGTCATTCCAAACCAGTATTCCGGTGACCATGATCTCCGATCGCACAGGACTCGTCATGGAGACCGGCGCTCAGGTGAAGATGCGCGGTGTTCAGGTCGGCCGCGTCGGCCGGATTGTCGGAGGCAGCCAGCCGGTGAGCCTGAAGCTCGAAATCGACCCTCGGCACGTCCGTCACATCCCGACCAACGTCGGCGTTCGGATCTCCGCCACCACCGCTTTCGGCGCGAAATTCGTTGAACTGGTCTATCCGGACCGTCCCAGCCCCGCGTCGCTGACAGCTGGATCGGTATTGAAGTCGGATAACGTCACGACCGAGGTCAACACCGTGTTCCAGAATCTGGTCGGCGTGATCAAGCAGGTCGACCCGGTTGAACTGAATGCGGTGCTCGCCGCCGTCGCCGAAGGAGTAGCTGGCCAGGGCGAACGAATCGGCGAAGCCACCACCGCCGCGAACCAGGTGTTGCTGGCAGTCAACGCCCGCAGTCAGACGATCCGCGCGGACTGGCGAGCGCTGAAAGGCTTCGGCGACACTTACGATGCTGCGGCACAAGACATTCTGAACACCATGTCGGCGGCCAGCACGACCGGCGCCACCATCGCCGACAACGCGCCGGAACTCGACAACTTGCTGCTCAACCTGGCCGGGTTCGCGCACAGCGGCATCGATCTGATCGGTCCGAACAAGGACAATCTGGTCCGGTCGGTCAACGCTCTCGAATCGACCACCGGCCTGTTGATGAAATACAACCCGCAACTCACCTGCACGCTGGTCGGAGCCAAGACAACCCTCGATGATTACGGATTGGCCGACTACATGGGCGGGGCCAACGGTTCGTCTCTGATCGTGGATGTGGCACTGCTGCTCGGCGACGAGATCTACCAGTATCCCGACAATCTGCCGATTACCGCCGCCAAGGGTGGCCCGGGCGGCAAACCGGGTTGTGGCTCGCTGCCTGATGTCTCCAAGAACTTCCCGGTCCGCCATCTGGTTACCAACACCGGCTGGGGAACCGGCCTTGACCTCCGGCCCAACCCGGGCATCGGGCAGCACTGCTATGCCGACTGGTTCCGGGTCACCCGCGCGGTGCCACTACCCCCGGCCGTCCGAGAGTGCCTGCCCGGGCCGGCGGTGGGGCCGCAGCCCGAACTCGGGTTCGCCACGCCACCGTATGGCGCGCCACAGTACGGGCCCGATGGGGTGCCGTTGTACCCCGGCGTGCCTCCGGCGCCACAGCCGGTCACACCGCCGCCGGAACCCTGAGCCGCGAGACCGCCGTGATGGATCAACGAGGCAGCCGGGAAGGGCTCGATCAGCGTGAAAGTTAACTTGAGGCAGACGGTTTGGCGCCTCGGCGTCTTCGTGATCGTCACCATGCTGGGCATGTTCGCTCTGCTGACAGTATTCGGGCAGTTCCGGTTCGACTCAGCCCGGAACTACCTGGCGGAATTCGTCGACGTCACCGGCTTGGCCAACGGAAACTTCGTGCGGATCGCCGGTGTGGAGGTGGGCAAGGTGAAACACCTTGCGCTCAAGGAGAACGGCAACGTCGAGGTGTCATTCACCGCGGACGACTCGGTGGTGCTGACCGAGTCGAGCAGGGTGGCGATCCGTTGGGGCGACGTGATCGGTGGCCGCTATCTGTCGATCGAGGAAGGGGCCGGCGGGACAGCGAAATTGGCGCCGGGCAAGACCATCCCCGTTGACCGGACCGAGCCGGCGCTGGACCTGGACGTGCTGATCGGAGGTTTCCGCCCACTCTTTCGGGCCTTGGACCCCGATCAAGTCAACGCATTGGCCGGCCAACTGATCGCGGCCTTCCAGGGACAGGGTGTCACCATCGGGTCGTTTCTGAGCCAGACGGCGGCGCTGACGAACACACTTGCGGACCGGGATCTGCTGATCGGCCAGGTCGTCACCAATCTGAGCACCGTCCTGGGATCGTTGGGGGACCGAAGCGACCGATTCGCGACGGCGGTCGAGTCGCTGTCGGGGCTGATGAAAGGCCTCGCGGACCGCAAACTCGACATCAGCAACGGCGTCGCGCACGTCAATGCATCGACGGCGACGATCGCCGATCTTCTTCAGCAAGCGCGGCCGCCACTGGTGAAGACGGTCCGGGAGACCGATCGCACCGCATCGGTCATCCTGGCCGACCAGGAGTACGTCGACCATGTGCTCGAGAACCTGCCCGTCGCACTGCGCATCCTGAACCGCCAGGCCCTCTACGGCGACTACTTCACCTTCTATTTCTGCGAAGTCGCACTCAAGTTGAACGGTAAAGGCGGACAACCGATGTACGTCAAGGTCGCCGAACAGACGTCGGGAAGGTGTACGCCGAAGTGAGGGGCTTCCGAGAGCGCAATCTCGTCACGGTCGGCATCATCGGATCAGCGGTGACTGCTGCTGTCACCCTCGGTGCCTGGTACTACGACGAGCTTCCGGTGATCTCCTCCGGCAAGTACCACTCGGCGTATTTCGCCGAGGCCGGTGGCTTGACTCCCGGCGCGGAGGTGCAGGTTGCGGGGATGAGGGTCGGCAGCGTCAACAGCGTGACCCTTGATGGCGATCGGGTGCTGGTCAAGTTCAAGGTCGCCGACAACATCCGTCTCGGTGATCGGACCGAGGCGGCGGTCAAGACGAAAAGCCTGCTGGGAACCAAGATGCTGGGTGTTACGCCACGCGGCGACGGGCGGCTGTCGGAGGTCATCCCGCTGGAGCGCACCACACCGGCCTATCAGCTGCCCGATGCGCTCGGGGACCTGACCGCGGCCATCAGCGGGCTCGACACCGAGCAGCTGTCTGATTCGCTGCAGATGCTGGCACAGACGTTCCAGGACACTCCACCGGACCTCAAGATCGCCACCGCCGGGGTGGCGCGCCTGTCCAACGTTCTCAACAAGCGGGACACCCAGCTGCGCCATCTGCTGTCCAATGCCCGCAAGGTGAGCGGGGTACTTGCCGACCGCAGCGATCAGATCGTGCGCCTGGTCAACGACACCAACGAACTGCTGAGCCAGCTCAACAGTGAAAGCGTTGCTTTGGACCAGATCTCCGGAAACATCTCGCGTGTCAGTAAGCAGCTCAGCGGGTTTGTGTCCGACAACACCCAGACACTGAAGCCGGCGCTGGACAAGCTGAACGGGGTGCTCACCACCGTCGAGAATCGAAAGGCGGAGGTCCAGGAGTACCTGAAGAGGTTCAGCTGGTATGCGATCGGCCTGGGCGAGTCGTTGTCGTCAGGTCCCTTCTTCAAGGCCTACGTCGCCAATCTGGTTCCGGGACAGTTCATCCAGCCCTACATCGACTCGGCGTTCTCCGACCTGGGCCTGGATCCGAACGTGCTGTTGCCCTCCGAGCTTTCCGACCCGCAGGTCGGCCAGCCGGGTACGCCACCGTTGCCGGTGCCCTATCCGCGCACCGGCCAAGGCGGGGACCCCCGGGTGTATCTGCCGGACGCGATCACCGGAAACCCCGGCGATCAACCGTGCGCTCTGCCCGGCACGGGCTGTTACCCCTACCGGGAGCCGCCCCCGGCGCCGCCGCCCGGGGGACCACCGCCCGGCCCGCCGGCACCCTCGCCGCCCGGCAGCCAGTCCACGGCCGAACCCACGCCGCGCCCGGTATTCGTCCCCGCGCCGGATGAGGTTTCCGCACCCGAACTGCCTTCATCCGCGGAGAGGACGAGCCGATGATCAACTCCCGAAAGCTCCGGCTGGGATTGGCCACGGTGCTGGTGGCCGCGGCGGCGGCCGGGGTGTACGTGTTGGGCCCGTTGAGCAGGGGAATCGGGCGGACACATGCGACCGCCTATTTCGAGAACAGCAACGGAATCTTCGTCGGCGACGAGGTCCGCATCCTGGGTGTACGGGTCGGCCAGATCGACTCCATCGAGGCGCAACCCGACCGCGTGCAGGTCCGCTTCTGGTTTGACGACCACTATCGGGTGCCGGCCGAGGCCAAGGCGGTGGTCTTGTCTCCGTCGCTGGTCACCGCACGTGCGATTCAGCTGACCCCGGTCTATTCGGGTGGCCCGGTGCTGGCCGACAACGCGGTGATTCCACGCGATCGCACCGCCGTTCCCGTCGAGTGGGATGACTTTCGCGACCAGTTGCAGAACCTCACCGAGATGCTGGCGCCCACCACCGCAGGTGGTGTGAGCACGTTGGGACAGTTCATCAGCACCGCCGCCGACAACCTCCGGGGCGAGGGTGCGAACATCCGGGACACGATTATCGGGGTCTCCCAGGCGATCTCCGCCCTGGGTGATCACAGCGGTGACATTTTCAGCACGGTGAAAAACCTGTCCATCTTGGTTTCGGCCCTACGGGACAGCGACACGGTATTGCGCAAGCTGAACCAGAATCTGGCTTCCGCCACCGGGGCGTTGGCCAATAGCCCACATGAGGTGGCCAATGCGGTCGCCGATCTCAACGGTGCGGTGAAGGAGGTGAAGGCCTTTGTCGCTGAGAACCGCGAGACGCTGGGTACCACGTCGGACAAGCTGGCGTCGGTATCGCAGACACTGGTGGACAGCCTCGATGATCTCAAACAGACCTTGCATGTGATACCGACTGCGGCACAGAATTTCGTCAATATCTACCAGCCCGCCCAAGGCACACTGACCGGCGCGCTGTCGACCAACAACCTCAGCGATCCGCTGTCCTTCGTCTGCGGGGCCATCCAGGCCGCGTCACGCCGGAACGCGGAGCAGTCGGCCAAGCTGTGTGTGCAGTACCTGGCACCGATCGTCAAGAACCGTCAATACAACTTCTTCCCGTTGGGTGAGAACCTGTTTGTCGGGGCCAGTGCGCGGCCCAACGAGGTCACCTACAGCGAGGACTGGCTGCGACCGGATCATGTTCCGGAGCAAGAAAATACACCGCTGCACGCCGACGCCCCAGCTCAGGATCCCGCTGCGTTGCCGCCCGGGATGTCAGGCCAGGCTCTCGCCCAGCCCACGGATCCGCAGGCCGGTCTACCCGGGTTGATGATGCCGGGTGGAGCGGGATCATGAGCCGGTGGTACCCGAGGATGGCCACCGCGGTTGCGGTGCTCGTCGCGGCCGCCGCACTGTCGGGCTGCGGTTGGCGGGGGCTGAACTCGCTGCCGATGCCGGGGACCGAAGGACGGGGACCCGGCGCCTATACGCTTCTCGCGCAAGTGCCCGACGCCAACAGGCTTGAACCGAACTCGCGGGTGCGAGTCGGTGACGTCACCGTCGGCACCGTGACCAGGATCGAGCGGCAGGGCTGGCACGCGCTGTTGACGATCAAGCTCAACCGTGACGTCGACTTGCCGGCCAACGCCACTGTCGCGCTGGGCCAGACCAGCCTGCTGGGGTCGCTGCATATTGAACTGGCAGCCCCTACCGATGCAGCGCCGCAGGGAAAACTGCGTGACGGTTCGCTGATCCCGCTGTCCGCCGCAGCGAGTTATCCGACGACCGATCAAACACTTGCTGCGGTCTCCATGTTGCTCAACGGCGGTGGGATCGGACGAATCCAGGAGATCACCAGGGCGTTCAGCACCGCCTTCGCCGGGCGGGAGAAAGATCTGCGGAGCCTGATCAGCCAGCTGGACGTATTCATCGCCAACGCAAACGACCAAAGCGATGACATCATCGCGGCAACGGACAGCCTGAACAATCTCGCCGGCAAGTTCGCCGAGCAGAAGCCGGTGGTCGACGAGGCACTGGAGACGCTGCCCAAGGCGCTGTCGGTGCTCAGAGATGAACGTCAACAGTTGGCCGATGCCGCCGACCAGCTCGGCAAGTTCGGTGCCCTGGCCACCGACTCGATCAACCAGAGCAAGAGGGCGTTGGTCCAAGAACTCAAAGACATCGGGCCGGTGCTGGAATCGCTGGCCAACGCCGGTCCGGCCCTGACCCGCTCGCTCGGCTTGTACCCGACGTATCCGTTCGCGACGGAAACCATCCCCAACTGGTTCCGCGGCGACGCCGCCAACCTCACCGCGGTCATCGACCTCACGCTGAGCCGGTTGGACGCGTCGTTCTTCACCGGGACGAAATGGGAGTGCGATCTGACCGAACTGGAAATGCAGTGGGGCCGCACCATCGGCCAGTTCCCCAGCCCCTGCACTGCCGGTGGGCCCTTCAATCCGGGCAACCCGCTGGTGATTCCCTACCACTTCGATCAGGGACGCTGACATGTTGAGCAAACGGATCTTGATCCAGTTGGCCGCCTTCATCGTGGTCAGCCTGGTCGCCGGGTCGATCATGGCCTTCCGGTACATGGAATTGCCGAACCTGCTGTTCGGGGTGGGGCGCTACGAAGTGACCGTGCAGCTGCCCGAGACCGGGGGGTTGTACAAGAACGGCAACGTCACCTACCGCGGTGTCGAAGTCGGCCGAGTCGAGGATGTCGCGATGACCGACACCGGCGTTGCCGCGGTGCTGTCGCTGAAATCCGGTGTCGAGATCCCCGCCGACCTCGACGCACAGGTTCACAGCCAAAGTGCCATCGGGGAACAGTTCGTGGCGCTGGTGCCCCGCGGCAGCGCCGGCCCGTTGCTGAAGCACGGCGACGTCATCCCGGTCGAGCGCACGGCGCTTCCACCGGACATCAACGAGCTGTTGGACGCGACGAACCGGGGGTTGCAAGCCATCCCTCGTGACGATCTGCGCACCGCCGTCGGTGAAGCGAACATCGCCGTCGGAGGCCTCGGCGCGGAACTTTCTCGATTCGTCAAGGGATCGACCCGACTGGCCATCGACGCAGGACAGAATCTCGACTCGCTGACCACCTTGATCGATGACTCCACACCGCTGCTCAATACCCAGATCGACACCGCCGACGCCATCGCGCGGTGGGCCGCGAACCTGGCCGGCGTCACCGATCAGCTGCGCAACCAGGACGCAGCCGTCACCGACCTGATCAAGAACGGCGCTTCTGGCGTCGACCAGGCACGGCAACTCTTCGACAGGCTGCAACCGACGTTGCCGATCGTGTTGGCGAACCTGGTCAGCATCGGCGACGTCGCGGTGACCTACCGGCCGAATCTCGAGCAACTCCTGGTGCTGGTGCCGCCACTGACAGAGATCCTTCAAGGCGCCGGCCTCGCCAACCGCAACACCAAGCAGGGTTACCGGGGCGCGTACCTGAGCTTCAACTTGAACGTCAACCTGCCGCCACCATGTCTGACCGGTTACCTGCCGGTCAGGCAGTCGCGGGCGGCCAGCCTGGAGGACTTCCCGGATCGCCCGGAAGGTGAACTGTACTGCCGGATCCCGCAGGATGCCATGTTCAACGTCCGTGGCGCACGGAACCTGCCCTGTGCGACGCGGCCCGGAAAACGAGCGCCGACGGTGAAAATGTGTGAGAGCGACGAAGAATACGTGCCGCTCAACGACGGCTGGAACTGGAAGGGCGACCCGAACGCCACCATCACCGGTCAAGACATCCCACAGTTGCCGCCGGGTGTCCTCGGCGATTCCGGACCCTCACCTGCGCCGCCGCCAACGATCGCGGCTGCTGAATACAACCCCGCCACGGGAAGCTACATCGGCCCAGACGGGCAGGTTTACACCCAGACCGATCTATCCCGCACCGCGAACAAGGAGCAGACATGGCAGTCGATAATGATGCCCCCGAACGCCAATTGAGTGAGCCGGCTCCTACGCCGGACGATCCGGGCGGTGATGACAGCGCCCCGACCACGGATGGCCGGCACGCCGAGTCGGGTAGGCCATCACGCATGCGGGACGCGATGGTGTTCGCGTCGGCGGCAGTGCTGGCCTTCGCGGGACTGGGGGGCTGGCTCGGACTGCGGACTTACGAGTCGCATCGGGCCGAGGCGCAGACCGCCCTGTTCCTCCGGGCAGCTGAACAGGGTGCGGTGAACCTCACGACCATCGACCACGAGCAGGCCGAGGCCGACGTCCAACGCGTGCTGGATTCGGCCACGGGCGCCTTCTATGACGACTTCAGCAACCGGTCGCAGCCCTTCATCGAGATAGTCAAGACAGCGCAGGCGAAGTCGGTCGGAACCGTCACCGAGGCAGGTATCGAGTCCGAAACCGACCACGATGCCCAAGTGCTCGTTGCCGTAAGTGTCAAGACCACCAATGCGGGCGCGGCAGAACAACTCCCGCGTGCTTGGCGAATGCGGATCTCGATAACCCAAGTCGACGACCAGGCAAAGGTCTCCAATGTCGCATTCGTCCCCTGATCGAACAACGAGGCAACTGCAGCGGCAACCGGTGTCCCGCAGACGAGAATCGACAACAGTGCAAGGGAGTGATCACCCGTGGCGATCCTGACCAACCTCACCCTCGCCGGCAGCGGCGAGGAATCCGTCGAGGCGGAACCCACCGCAGATGACGATTACGCCGGCGGGCCGGTCATTGACCCACCGGTCGCAGACACCACGGATGCCGGCGGCGGCGCCGATGGGCCTACGGTCTCCGAGGGGCGCGCACGCCGGCAATCAGTGCTTGTCTACGGGGTGCTGCCGCTGCTGGTGATGGCCTTGGCCATGGGCGCGGGTCTGCTCAAGTACTGGGATTCATCTGCGCGCGCCTCCCAGATCGCACGCGTCGAATCCGTTGAGGCGGCAAAGGAATCCGTCGTTGCGATGCTGTCCTATCAACCCGAAACCGTAGAAGCTGAGTTGGCGGCGGCACAAGGCCGGCTAATCGGCGACTTCCGTGACTCCTACGCGGACCTGACGCGTGATGTCGTCATTCCAGGGGCCAAGCAGAAGCGGATCTCGACGATTGCCCACGTGCCCGCGGCGGCGTCGGTATCGGCCACGCCAGGCCGTGCGGTAGTCCTGGTGTTCGTCAATCAATCCGCTGTCGTCGGCAGCGATGCGCCGACCGACACCGCGTCCACCATCCGGGTGACGCTGGAAAAGGTCGACGGCAGCTGGCTCATCTCCGGCTTCGATCCGATCTGACCCGGCCATGACGATGACCAGCCGGCTGACAGTCCCTTTCTCGCCCGGGAAGCTTTTTGCAGCACTCGCTTTGACCGGTGCGGTGTTGATCGGCAGCACACTCTCGGCGGTGACGCAGCGCGCTCATGCCGATGTGGAACAGGACAAGAAGGTGGCATACCTGATAGGTGTGACGATGCGGCCTGGGTACGACTTCGCCGATGCCGAGGCGGCCCTGAACTATGGGTACGGCATCTGCGGAAAGGTTTCTCAGAAGGTCGGTTACGCGCGGCTCATCACCGAGGTGCAAGGCGACTTCAACACCTCTGATGACTACCACGCCTCCTACCTGATTTCGCAGGCCGTCAACGAACTCTGCCCCGAGCTGATCTGGCAGTTACAAAACTCAGCGGCGCACTACCGCCCACCAGCCGGGACATCCCCGTAGCACGAGAAGCAAGGAGCGGCATGCACTATCAGCTGTTTACCCGGACGGCCCTGGGGGCTGTGGTCGCAGCGGTGTTGTCGGGCGTACCGGTCGTACACGCGGACAACGACAACAACACCCTCATCCCGAACAACAAGCGGCTCAACGACGGGGTAGTGGCCAATGTGTACACCATGCAGCACCAGGCGGGCTGCGCCAACGACATCAGAATCGACCCACAGTTGCAACGCGCGGCCCAATGGCACACCGACGACCTGCTGAGCCATCGTGAACTGACCGGGGATATCGGTTCGGACGGGTCAAACCCGCAAGGGCGCGCCACCGCGGCCGGCTTCCGGGGCCAGGTAGCCCAGACCGTGGCAATCCATTCGGCGCTGGCAATCAGCGGTATCGAGCTGATCAACCAGTGGTACTACAACCCCGCCTATCACGACATCATGTCGAACTGTGCCAACACGCAGATCGGTGTCTGGTCGGCCAACAGCCCGGATCGCACCGTCGTGGTGGCTGTCTATGGGCAACCGCAGGATCCGATCGACATGACTCAGCGGGGAACTCATCCGGTACCGATCGGACCCAGCCCGGACTACGACGCCAGTGACGAGATCGAGTTCGCCAACAACTGGTGGGCGAAGATCCTCCGCGGAATCTTCCCCCCGCCCGCCTATCCCGCGAACTAGGGCCCACTCCCAAAACACGCCGTAGCGAGGCCGGGGGTCGGCGCGGTGCGAATAGGTTTGTGCACCAACGATCCCCGCTCAACCCACGCGTCTCGACGCTCTACGTCCGGCATCTTTCGAACAACCTCGACGCAGGTATTGAATCTTGATTAAAAACTGGGTAGCCTCGATCTTGGCAGAATGCGGCATCGACAAGCGGTGTCCCTCAGGCAGGGAAAGTCATGACCTACCAGAACATCTCCCGCACCGGCCCGACCGGGGCAGAGCGACCGCCGACAGCTAGTGCCAGGCGCCTTCTGCGCGTCGTCTTCGTGGTGATGATCAGTCTGTGCCTGTGGAACGCGACGCCGGCACGCGCTGCGTCAGTCGAATATCTGATGGTCCCCTCGGCGGCGATGGGTCGCGACATCCCGGTCGCCTTCCTGCCCGGCGGGCCTCACGCAGCGGTCCTCCTCGACGCATTCAACGCAGCGCCTGAGACGAGCAACTGGGTCTCGCTCGGCGACGCCATGAACACGCTTGCCGGCAAAGGCATTGCGGTTGCGGCGCCGGCCGGTGGAGCCTGGAGCCTGTATGCGGACTGGGAGCAAGACGGTAGTAGGCAGTGGGAAAGTTTCCTCTCCCATGAGCTACCGGACTGGCTGGCCGCCAACAAGGGGCTGGCGCCGGGCGGGCATGGGATCGTCGGGGCCGCGCAAGGCGGGACGGGTGCTCTGACCCTCGCCACCTTCCACCCGGACCGCTACCGCTACGCGGGTTCGTTCTCGGGTCTATTGACGCCGTCCAAAACCAGCCTCGTCGGCGCGCTCGGTGAGGGGTTGTCGCGATACGGCGGCGTGGACACCCAGAATATGTGGGGACCGGCACAATTCGGGCGCTGGAAGTGGCATGATCCCGACGTCCACGTGGCGACGCTGGCGGCCAACAAGACCCGGCTGTGGGTGCACAGCCCTTCGAACCCGGTATGCAGCGACCCTGCCGCGATGATCGGCTACTGCGATCAGGCGCACGGCAGCAACCTGGCCTTCTATCGCCACTACCGCGCCGTCGGCGGTGGCAACGGACATTTCGACTTCCCGGCGGGCGGCAACCACGATTGGCCGACCTGGGGCCAGCAGCTGAGGGCCATGTCAGGCGACCTCGCCGCCAGCATCAAATAGGCGCACGAGACGCCCGATCAGAAGAGACGCGAGCCACAGCTCGGTCCGCATCACAGATAAGGAAACCCAACATGAGACCTTCGGCATTGGTGGCCGGCGTCGGGATGATCCCGTTCAGCACCCCACGCAACAGTGATACCTACGACGTGATGGGGGAGCGGGCGGTCCGGGCGGCGCTGACAGATGCGGGCCTGTCGTATGAGGCGGTGCAGCAGACCTATGTCGGTTACGTGTACGGGGACTCGACTTCCGGCCAAGCCGCGCTGTACCGGGTCGGGACGACCGGGATTCCAGTGGTCAACGTCAACAACAATTGCGCTACCGGGTCCTCGGCGCTGTTCCTGGCCCGTCAGGCGATCGAATACGGTGTCGCGGATGTGGTTCTGGCGCTTGGCTTCGAACAGATGCAGCGCGGGGCCCTGGCGATGTCATACACCGACCGGCCGACGCCTTTCGACAGCTTCGGTGCGGTGGTCCACACGATCCAGGGCGACAGCGACGCACCCTTCGCCGCACAGTATTTCGGCGGCGCCGGTCGTGAGTACTGCGACCGATACGGGATGGATCCGGTCGTATTCGCCCAGATCGCGGTCAAGGCGCGTGCTCATGCCGCGAACAACCCCTACGCCGTGTTCCGCGACCCGGTCACGGCCGACGAAGTGCTTGCCGCGCCGGTGATCTATGAGCCGTTGACGCGGTTGCAGTGCTGCCCACCGACGTGCGGTGCAGCTGCGGCGGTTCTGGTCAGCGAAAGCTACGCCCGCAAACACGGGCTGAACCCCGGTGTCGCCGTCCGGGCGCAGGCGATGACCACCGACCCGGCAACCACTTTCGACGACAACTCGATGATGACGATCGTCGGCTACGACATGTCCAAGGAGGCAGCCCGTCAGGTGTACGAGGCCGCCGGCGTCGGTCCCGAGGACATCGCGGTCGTGGAGTTGCACGACTGCTTCACCACCAACGAACTACTCACCTATGAGGCGCTCGGACTGACCCCCGAGGGCACCGCCGAGAAGTTCATCGCCGACGGGGACAACACCTACGGGGGCCGGGTCGTCACCAACCCGTCCGGGGGACTGTTGTCCAAGGGCCACCCGCTGGGCGCCACCGGCCTCGCGCAGTGCGCCGAACTGGTCTGGCAGCTACGCGGAACCGCGGGTGCACGACAGGTCGACGGAGTCGGCCTTGCCCTACAACACAATATCGGGCTCGGCGGTGCTGCCGTCGTCACTCTCTACGAGAAGGTGGGCTGATCATGGCCGTCGACACATCCGCGGTCGGCACCGAACTGCCGCCCACCCGGCTGGTCATCGACGCCGGTCGGCTGAAGTCCTTTGCCAAGGCCATCGGCGAAACCGATCCGGTCTTCACCGACGAGCAAGCCGCTGAAACAGCGGGGTACCGAGCGCTTCCGGTTCCTCCCACGTTCCTGTTCGCCATCGAACTGGAACGCCCCGATCCTTTCGACTGGGTGAGTGGACTCGGTATCGACCTGCGGCATGTACTGCATGGCGAACAACGCTTCACCTACCACCGTCAGTCGTACGCCGGAGACGAGTTGGTCGCCCGGCCCAAGATCGTCGACGTCTACACCAAGAAGGGCGGTGCACTGTGCTTCGTGGTCAAGGAGACCACCGTGGTCCGAGGCGACGATGAACTCGTCGCCGAACTGCGATCCGTTCTCGTCGTCCGGGACCCGGAGGTGGCGAAATGACGAGTGATATTCCGGCGACGGTGGGAGCCGAACTACCGGCGCTTCGGCCCGGCGTGGTCAGCCGGACCACGCTGGCCCTGTTCGCCGGCGCATCCGGAGACCACAATCCGATCCATATCGACATCGACGTGGCGAAGTCTGCCGGCCTGTCAGATGTCTTCGCTCACGGCATGCTGTCGATGGCCTACCTGGGTCGACTGCTGACCAATTGGGTTCACCCCGAGGCCATTCGGTCATATGGCGTGCGGTTCGCCGCGATAACGCCGGTGCACGCCGAGCCGACGGCGAGGGGACGGATTGTCTCCCTCGAGGCAGTCGATGGCGAGGAGCGGGCAACGCTAGAACTGTCGGTCACCCTGGCCGACGGCACCGTCACCTTGGCCGGCGACGCCGTCGTGGCGCTCTGATCAGACCAATACGAGAGGACATCATGGGAAATCTGGACGGCAAAGTGGCGATCGTGACCGGGGCCGGTCGTGGCATCGGGAGCCACATCGCCCTGAAACTGGCCGCCGAGGGCGCGGCGGTCGTCGTCAACGACCTGGACGAGGGCCCGGCTGCCGAAACGGCACAGGCCATCGTGAGCACCGGCGGCAGGGCCGTGCCGGTGGCGGGCAACATCACCGAGGAAGGTTTCGCCGAGCGGTTCGTCGGCGCCGCGGTGGACAACTTCGGCGGGCTCGACATCGTCGTGAACAATGCCGGCTACACCTGGGATTCGGTTGTTCAGAAGATGAGCGACGAGCAGTGGGACGCCATCTTGGACGTGCATCTGAAGGCGCCCTTCCGCATATTGCGTGCCGCGCAGCCGGTGATCTCACGACTGGCGAAAGCCGCCACAGCAGCCGGCGAGCCGGTCCCGTGTCGGAAGGTGGTCAACATCTCCTCGGTCGCAGGCCTGGGCGGCAACCCCGGACAGGCCAACTATGCCGCGGCCAAGGCGGGCGTGACCGGCCTGACCAAGACCCTGGCCAAGGAGTGGGGGCGCTACAACGTCACCGTCAACACCGTTGCGTTCGGCCTGATCCACACCCGGCTCACCAGCTCCGGGGGCGCCGAGGCCGGCAGCATCGACATCGAGGGCCGGGAGATCAAGGTCGGCGTGAACCCAGACCTGTTGGCCCAGATGGAAAGGTCGATCCCATTGGGCCGCAGTGGCAGTCCCGATGATGCAGCTGGAGCGGTGTACCTGTTGTGTACCCCGGAGTCCGACTACATCAGCGGGCAGACCGTGGTCTGTGCCGGTGGATTCAACATCTGAGATGGTTACCGCCTCGGCACGAGGCGGGATCGGCACCATCACACTGCAACGCCCGGATCGGCTGAACGCTCTCACCTGGAACGTCATGGACCAGATCCGTGCCGCAGTGGTCGGTCTGAGCACTCGCGACGATGTCGAGGCACTGGTGATCACCGGTGCCGGCCGCGGCTTCTGCGCCGGTTACGACCTGGTCGACCTCCACTCGGCCGGCGGCGACCTGTCGGTCTCCGTGCCAGCCGGTATCGCGGCCAGCCTGAATCCGTTGTGCGAAGCGATCGCGAACGCCGCGGTACCGGTCGTGGCCGCCGTGAACGGGCCCTGTGCAGGTGGCGGACTGGGGCTGGCGCTGCTCGCCGACATGACCATCGCGGCGGAGTCGGCGTACTTTGTCGTGCCTCAGGTGAGATCGCTCGGCGTCGTTCCGGACGCCGGCGCCACCTGGATTCTGACTCGTGTACTGGGTAGGGCGAGAGCGCTCGGTTTGTCGCTCACCGGCTCCCGGATCAGCGCGGAGCGGGCCGAGCAGTGGGGTTTGATCTGGCATTGCGTCCCCGACGAAGAGCTGATGCGGCACACCTACGCGCTCGCCGCAGAGCTCGCGGAGCGCAGGCATCTCGTGGTGGCCACCCGAAAGTTGATCGATACGGCAGCCCTGTCCAGCCTCCACGACCAGCTGGTGGCCGAGAACCGCGAACAGGAGATCGCCTTACGCTCCGCGGCGGCAAGTGAGAACATCCGAAGCTTTGCTGCCAAGCATCACCGCGAGAGCGGGCCGGGCTCACCACGCGGCAGCGACTGAATGGCACGCATTTGTGCCGTCGACCAAAGTATCGACCCGCTGCTCGCAGCCTGCACAGATTGCGAAAAATGTTCGGCCAGAGGAATGTTGCACGATCTAACCTTCGTGGTGAAAGCTTTCATCCATTCGATCGGGCCCGTCGGTGGCGCGGGCCGGGAGGCCGGACAGTGTATTTGACGCAAGGACTCCATCGTGGGCTGCAGCAGACGCCCGGTGCGACCATGACCGTCTTTGGCGGCCGGGAGCAGACATTTTCCGAATCAGCTCTGCGGGTTCAGCGGTTGGCCGGAGGTCTGCGCGATCTCGGGGTGCGCGCGGGCGATCGGGTCGCGATGCTGTCGCTGAACTCGGACCGGTATCACGAATACCTGCTCGCGGTACCGTGGGCGGATGGGGTACTCAACCCGCTGAACATCCGATGGAGCCCGTCCGAGATCAGCTATGCGCTCAGGGATTCCGGCACCACGGTTCTCTTCATCGACCAGGCGCACCGGGAGATGCTCGCCGAGATCCGAGCAGAGTGCGACCAGGTATCGACGGTGATCTACTGCGGCGATGATCCGGCCCCCGACGGCGCGGTGCCCTATGAGGAACTGGTCGCCGGTGCAACGGGAATCCCGGATGCGGGGCGGGGCGGCGATGAGCTGGCCGGTGTCTTCTACACCGGTGGGACTACCGGAGAGCCCAAGGGAGTGATGCTGTCGCATGCCGCGATCCTGACGTCATGGCTCGGTGCTGCCGCCTCCGGCTACATGTTCAGATCGCGGCAGTTGAGCCGGTGCCTGCATGCGGCGCCGATGTTTCATCTGGCGGGACTGACGGCTTGGGGTGTGACGACATTGCTCGGTGCCGCGCATGTGATCGTGCCGCGATTCGAGCCGAATGCGGTGTTGTCGGCTATCGAAACCCACCGCGTGACCGACGTTGCACTGGTGCCGACCATGGTCCAGGCGATCGTCGACAACCCGGGTCTGGCTTCCTACGATCTGTCCAGCCTGCGAGGGATCTTCTACGGTGGGTCATCGATTCCCAAGCCGTTGCTGGAACGTGCCTCGGCTGCACTTCCACAGGTCGCGTTCGCGCAGGCATACGGAATGACCGAGCTTGCTCCGATCGCGACCCTGCTCGGACCGGAGGACCACGCCGTGGACAGGCTGCTGCCCTCGGCCGGTCGGGCCGCGCTCAACTGCGAGGTCCGGATCGTCGATGAGACAGGCGCGGAAGTGCCGCGGGGGAGCGTCGGCGAGATCGTCGTGCGCGGCGGCAATGTCATGCTCGGCTACTGGAACAAGCCCGAGGCGACCGCAGCTGCTATCCGGGGCGGGTGGTTGCACACCGGGGACGGGGGTCGCATAGACGAAGACGGGTATCTCTTCGTCGTCGACCGGATAAAGGACATGATCGTGACGGGCGGCGAGAACGTGTACTCAGTCGAGGTCGAGAACGCTATTGCCCGGAATCCTGCGGTGGCCCAATGCGCCGTGATCGGTGTTCCCGACATGCAATGGGGCGAACGCGTTCACGCCGTTGTCGTACTGCAACCCGGCGCCAGGACGACCGGCGACGAAATCCGTGAAGACTCCAAGCGGTACATCGCCGGCTACAAGGCGCCGAGGAGTGTGAATTTCGTCGAGGCGCTACCGACATCTGCGGCCGGCAAGGTGCTCAAACGTGAGCTGCGCAACCAATACCGGAATGAAGCCAGTTGCAACGCCTAGATGAAGCGACGGTCACTCAGGGACGTAGGAACGATTGATTACTCGCCGTCTCCCGTAACGTGTTTCGTCGTCAGAGGGTGATCGGCGGGCAGCACCTCTTCGCCGAACGTGTCGACGAACAGCAGCGCCACCTCTACGTCGAGCCTCCGCTTGTCCAGTGGATGGCCGATCAGTTCCTCGATCCGACGCACCCGGTAGAGCACGGTATTGCGATGCATGAAGAGCCGTTCGCTGGCTCGCCGGGTGTTGCCGCCCTCTTGAAGGAAGACCCGTAGCGTTTCCCGCAACTGTGATGCGGTGGCGGTTCGACTGGCGAGCTCGCCCAGGGTCCGGATGACGAACCGTCGAGCCTCTTCGTAATCGCCGGCCAGCAGTGCGACGGTGGCGACATCCGCATGCAACGTGACGTGCGCCGGTGACGGCATGTGAGAGGCGACGTGGCGGGCCCGCAGCGCCTGCTCGTGACTGATCCGGAATGCGTCCTCACCCTGAACGGTCTGGCCCGCCGCAATCAGGACATCGGTGTAGCGCGCCGCGTCGGTGCAATCGGCGAGTCGGGCACTATCCAGGTCGCCGGCGATCCAGGCCCAAACCGTGCAGGTGCCGGCGGGCAGCAACAGCATGCGCGCCACTCCCGTCGCGGACGCGATCGCGGCGAGGGAGGTCTCGAGGGTCGCGAGCTGTTGCTCGACCTCCCCTTGGGACGGCATCCACGCCACCAGAGCGGTCTGGGGGGCGCGCAGATCATGGCCCAGCTGGCGGCTGGCATGGTCGATGGGTATCCGATCGCCCCGAAGTAGCCGCCCGACGAGCGCGCTCCGGCGTGCCGCTTCGCCGCGCAGCCACCGCTCCCGCTCCCGCTCATAGTCGGCGACCAGTTGCGCCACAACGCGATCGAGGTAGACATTCAACTCATCGAAACTGCGGTGCAGGGCCTCGACGAAGGCGTCCTGTTCAGTGATCTGTTCTGCCAGCGCATCCATCCACAGCCGGGAGAACAGCGTCTGCCCGACCCGGTACGCCTGAATGAGTGATTCCAGCGGCAGCTGCCGGCGGACCACAGCGGAGGCGAAGGCGGTGACCTCCCGCCGGATCGGCACATCTTCTGCGGCGGTCTCATCGCGAAACACCGACAACATCGCGGCGACATTGCCGTATGCGCTGGCTTCGACCTCTCGCACCAGATCGTCGTCCTCGAAGAACTCCGGCACCGACCCAGCGAGTTGTTTGGACAACTGCACGGTGACTTCGTCGATCCGCGCGAGCAGTTCGCCTGCGCACGCGACGATCGCCTCGTTCGCGGTGAGCCGGTTGACCATCGGAGCCACCTTACCGGCCGAACCAGGCCTGATGGTCAGGTTGAACGGGTGCTCGCCGATGCGACCCGAGGGGCCGGTCCGATGGTGCGTGCCGGCCGCATGTGCCGAGCACGGCGCCGCCCCACCCGGAGCTCGCGCCGCAACGCCTTGAGGTAGTGATTGTGATCGACTTGAACCGTGTGGCGGGTGGAGTCGATGAAGCGTTTGCGCAGTGCACGCTGGTCGGCCGCGATGGCCTGACGCATCTCCTCGGCGCCGGGCAGTGCGCAGTTCCCCGCCAGTAGTTCACCTATCCACTTGCCCTGCAACTCTGCCAGCGGCTGGATTGCGCCCAGCGGTTGGCACAGGCCGATGAAGAACAAACCGGGGCGATCGGGATGCACCACGCGGTGGTAGAGCGAGATCTGATTGTCCGGCGCCGATACGTACGATTCGTCGAAGAACGGGAAGGTGATGTTGTAGCCGGTGGCGCAGATGATCAGGTCGACCTGCTCGACCGAACCGTCGGTGAAGCGAACCCGGTCGCCGAGCAATTCGGCGATCGGTGGCTTGGGCGAAATCCTGCCCAGGCGCAGTTCATCCATGATGGTTCCCGACATGGTGGGATGTGCGTCGCCGAACGCGTGGTCCGGGGTGGGCAGCCCGTAGTCCTCGGCGCGTCCGTTCACCAGCCGCATGAGTGCCCCCAGGACTACTCGGCCGAGCTTGTGGGACGCGGAATTCAGCAGCCAGTTCGGTGGCGCCATCCCGAAGGCGTACTTGGGCATGATGTGAGCGCCACGACGGACCGATAGGTAGGTCTTGTCCGCTCCGTGGGCGGCTTCGCTGGCGATGTCCACCGCGCTGTTGCCGATACCGACCACCACGACCCGCTTGCCCGCCATGAACGCCGGTTCGCGGTAATCGCGGGAATGCATGATGGTCCCATCGAAGGTCCCGGGAAACATCGGTTCCGGCATTCGCCGATCCCAGTGGTGGCCGTTTGCGACGAGCACGTAGTCGTACGTTTCGGTGCTTCCGTCGGCCAGGACCACCTCGAAGTCGCCGCCGGCCGAGGGAGACACCCGGGTGACCTCGGTCTGGAACCGAATGTGCTCGTGCAGTCCGAAGTGCCGGGCGTAGTCGTCGAAGTAGCGGGCGAAGTCCCAGTGGCTCGGATAGGCCGGCAAGTCAGCGGGCATGGGGAAATCGTGGTAGCCCATGTACGCCTTCGGCGCGTTGGAACTGAGGGTGCGGTAGGCGGCCGCGGTACCACTGGGATTGTCGAAAACCCACAGGCCGCCGACACGGTCACTCTTCTCATAGCAGTCGAAGGCGATCCCGGCCTGCTTCAGGCCGGCACACGCGGCGAGGCCGGCCGAGCCGGCGCCGATCACGCAGGCGCGGGGGGAACTGTTGACTGGAACGAGCATCATCTGGTCCTTTCCGAGAGCGACGCTAGGAACGAGATCTGGTCGGCGACTACCGCATCGAAGGCAGCACCCCGGTCGTAGACGTCGAAGTGGCCGACCCCGGAGTACTCGCGCACCAGGGCTTTGGCGCGCTGGGCTGCTACCCGGGCCAAATCGGGTGGAGCGTTTCGATCGGCTCCGGCGATCTGCACCAGCATGTGACAGTTGACGCGGTCGGCGTACAGACCCGGCCGGTACCTCGGTACGGCGAGCAGCATGCGCGCGGCGAACTCGTTGCGCCACAACGGTGCATCCCGCGCGACCGCCAGGTAACCCGGCAGTGCGTCGGGCGTGGTGAGCATTGCGGCACTTCGAGGCGAGCCGACCGCGGGCAACAGCACCGGGGGGCTCCCGGTGCGGGCGCCGATGGCATCCCGTATCGCGCTTGCGCCGAGTCGGATCGCAGTCCGCGGAGGAATCGTTCGCCGCATCCTCAGCACCGTCGTCTGCCCGTCGACGATCGGCGTCAGTGCGATCGCCCCGATGAGGTCTCGTCGTTCGGTGGCCACGGCGAAGACATGGCCACCGGACAGCGATACTCCCCAGATGGCAACGCCGTCCACGTATGCCAGGCGCCGGGCGGCATCAACTGCGGTGTGGTAATCCCGGCGTTGATCAGCGAAGTCGACGACTTGCCGAGCATGTCCCCCCGATGCCCCGAACCCGCGGTAGTCGAAGCACAGCGCGTCGATCCCGGCATCGGCGAACCGCTCGCCGAAGCCCACCAGTCCCGCATCCCGAGTACCGCAGAAGCCGTGGGCCATCACCACACAGGGCCGGCGATGCGTGCCGTCGGCGGCATAGTGCCATGCCGCGATCGTGGTGTCACCCGCCGGAATCCGGAGCTCGGACCGATTCATCGCCGCGCCGCCGGGGTGTTGGCACCCGGTGCAGCGAGAAACCTGCGATAGGCCTCGGTGAACTCCGGTGTCTCGATGCACCGCAACTGCGCGTCCAGTTCCGCGTCGAGGGTGTCATTCCAGGTGGGCCGCGCGGCGCGGTCGATGATGCGCTTGGCCAGCCCGTTGGCGGTGACCGAGCAGGCCAGCAGCTCATCGGCCAGCGTTGCGGTGATCATCGCCAGTTTGGCCGCAGGTGCGACCCGGTTGGCGATGCCGAGCCGGCCGGCGTGCGTTCCGTCGATCATCGCCGAGGTGAGGATCATCTCCTTGGCCCGTCCCGGCCCGACCAGAGACGTCAGCCGGCCCGTTCCTCCGACGTCGGGCACCACACCCATCCGGGTCTCCGGCAGGCCCAGCGTCGCATCGGCGGCGACCACCCGCAGATCGCACGCCAACGCCAGCTCGAAGCCTGCCCCGATGGCCCAGCCGTGAACACTCGCGATAGTTGGAATCGGAAGTCTTTCGAGGCGGTCGTAGGCGGCCACAAAGGCGCCGCGGATACGCGCGAGTCCCTCGGGGGTAGCCAGCCCGGTCAGTGTGGACGCGTCGATCCCGGCACTGAATCCAGGACCGTCGCCCCGGACCACCACGCACCCGACGCCCTCGGCGGCCTCAAGGTCGGCGACCGCCGTGACGAGGTCCGCCACCAGCTCCTCATCGAGCGCGTTACGCCGCTCCGGGCGTGCGAGCACCAGATGTGCGACGCGGCCGATTCGTTCTGTCCGGACATGAACCATGAGGGCAGCTAAGCCTGGAATCGAGGCGATCGCCATGTCATGCGGCACAGAGAACCCGAGGCACCTTGTGCAGGCTCACCGAAGGCGGCGGTTGGGCTTCCCTTCCCGGCGCGCGTCACCACAATGAAGCAGGTGCGCAACCAATTCGGTATGACAGCAGGGCACTTCGTCCGGCGGGGGATCACGCGATGACATTGCGATTCGAAGGCAAGGTGGCCTTCATAACCGGTGCCGCCCGGGGGCAGGGACGGGCCCACGCGGTGCGCTTCGCCGAGGAGGGCGCCGACATCATCGCGGTCGATCTGTGCCGGCAATTGGACAGCGTCGCCTACGCGATGAGCACGCCCGAAGACCTGGACGAGACGGTCAACCTGGTGGAGAAGACCGGACGTCGAATCGTCGCCGGCCAGGCCGATGTGCGAGACCTTGACCAGCTGACAGCGGTCGTGGACAACGCGGTCGCCGAGTTGGGCCGGGTCGACTACGTGCTGGCCAACGCGGGTATCGGCCCGGTCTTCGGCGACGAGTCGCAGCAGCTCGCCGCCTACCTGGATGCGATCGACGTGATGCTCAACGGTGCGTACTTCACCGTTGAGGCAGCCCTGCCGGCGCTGCTCGGGCACGGCGATGGAGGCGCCGTCGTCATCACCAGTTCGGCGGCGGGGCTCAAATCGGTAGGGCGCGGATTCACCACGAAGAGCCACGGCGGTGCCGGGTACACCGCTGCAAAGCATGGCGTCGTCGGGCTGATGCGGTATTACGCAACGACACTCGCCGAGCGCGGCATCCGGGTCAACTCCGTGCACCCCACCGGTGTTGCGACTCCGATGATCCAGAACCCTCAAGTCGAGCAGTACATCACCAAGCACCCTGAATTCGGTGCGGCACTGGAGAATCTGCTGCCGGTTCCGATGGTCGAGTGCCTTGATGTCACCGAGGCGGTGATGTACCTGTGCTCGGAATCGGGGCGATACATCACCGGTGTCACGCTGCCGGTAGATGCAGGTCTGACCGTCAAATAGGTGTCCAGATCGCTGCGCGGCAGCACCCATTCTGTGCAAACGACGATGGAGGAGATATGACGATCTACGCACGTCCGGGTTCGGCGGGCGCAGTGATGGGTTACGAGTCGCGTTATGGGAACTTCATCGGTGGGCGGTGGGTGGCGCCGGCCGGCGGTGAGTATTTCGAGAATGCGACACCGGTGACCGGTGAGGTGTTCTGCGAGATCCCGCGCTCGACGGGGGCCGATGTCGACCTGGCCTTGGATGCTGCGCATGCGGCCGCGCCGGGGTGGGGCAAGACCTCTCCGGCGCAGCGGGCGGCGATCTTGAATAAGATCGCCGACCGTATTGAGGAGCACACCGAGCAGTTGGCGGTCGCCGAGGTGTGGGATAACGGCAAGCCGATCCGGGAGGCGTTGGCCGCCGATATTCCGCTGGCGGTGGATCATTTCCGGTATTTCGCTGCGGCGATCCGCACCCAGGAGGGTGCGTTGTCCCAGCTGGACGAGGACACCGTGGCGTATCACTTCCACGAGCCGTTGGGGGTGGTGGGTCAGATCATCCCGTGGAATTTCCCGCTGTTGATGGCGGCCTGGAAGCTGGCCCCGGCGCTGGCCGCCGGCAATGCGGTGGTGCTCAAGCCGGCCGAGCAGACCCCGGCGTCGATCCTGTTTCTGATGAGTCTGATCGGTGAGCTGTTACCCGAGGGAGTCATCAACGTGGTCAACGGATTCGGGGTGGAGGCCGGTAAACCGTTGGCGTCGAGTAACCGGATCGCCAAGATCGGTTTCACCGGGGAGACCACCACCGGTCGGCTGATCATGCAGTACGCCAGCCACAACATCATCCCGGTCACGTTGGAGTTGGGTGGTAAGAGTCCCAACATCTTCTTCTCCGATGTGCTGGCGGCCAATGATGACTTTCAGGGCAAGGCTCTCGAGGGGTTTGCCGGGTTTGCGCTGAATCAGGGCGAGGTGTGCACCAGCCCGTCGCGGTCGCTGATCCAGGCCGACATCTATGAGGAGTTCTTGGAGTTGGCGGCGATCCGCACCAAGGCGATCCGCCAGGGCGACCCGCTGGACCTCGCCACGATGATCGGCGCGCAGGCCTCCAACGACCAGCTGGAGAAGATCCTGTCCTACATCGAGATCGGTAAGGGCGAGGGCGCCAAAGTGATCACCGGCGGGGAGCGTGCCGAGCTCGGTGGGGAGCTCTCCGGTGGCTACTACGTGCAGCCCACCGTGTTCGCGGGAAACAACAAGATGCGGATCTTCCAGGAGGAGATCTTTGGCCCGGTGGTCTCGGTGACCTCGTTCACCGACTACGACGACGCGATCTCGATCGCCAACGACACTCTCTATGGGCTGGCCGCGGGGGTGTGGAGCCGTGATGGCAACACCGCTTATCGGGCCGGCCGCGACATTGCGGCCGGCCGGGTGTGGGTCAACTGCTACCACGCCTACCCCGCGCACGCCGCATTCGGCGGCTACAAACAGTCCGGCATCGGCCGGGAGAACCACAAGATGGTCCTCGACCACTACCAGCAGACCAAAAACCTACTGGTGTCCTACAGCAGTGCGGCCCAAGGGCTCTTCTGACCAGGTGGCCGGAACCAGTTAGCCCATAACCCTTTCCACGAACGGAGTGAGATGATGACTGAAACCCTTGGCGCCAGCGGGATCGAGGCACCACCCACCGGCAACACCATGCAGGCTGCGGTGGTCACAGAATTCGGTGCGGCCCTGCAGATTTTTGAGTTCGAACTGCCGACGCCCGGCTTTCGGCAGGCGTTGGTGCAACTGGAGACCTCCGGCGTATGCCACACCGACCTGCATGCTGCCCAGGGTGATTGGCCGGTCAAGCCGCGGCCTCCTTTCATACCGGGCCACGAGGGGTATGGAACCATTGTCGCGCTCGGCGAAGGTGTCGATGGACTCAAGATCGGCGACAAGGTCGGTAATGCCTGGCTTTGGTCGGCATGCGGCGAATGCGAACACTGCCGGACCGGCTGGGAGACGTTGTGCGAGAGCCAGCAAAACGGCGGCTACAGCGTCGATGGAAGTTTCGGCACCCACATGCTGGTCGACACCGCCTATGCAGCGCGCATTCCGGACGGCGCCGATCCGCTGGAGGTGGCGCCGATCCTCTGCGCCGGCGTCACCGTATACAAAGGATTGAAGGAGACCGAGGCCCGACCTGGCCAGTGGGTGGCGATCTCCGGTATCGGAGGGCTCGGCCACATTGCGGTGCAGTATGCCCGCGCGATGGGACTGCGTGTGCTGGCCGTCGACATCGACGACTCCAAACTGGCGCTGGCCACCGAGCTGGGCGCTGAGATCGCCTTGAACGCACGCACCACCGACCTGGCCGCCGAGGCGTACAAAGCCACCGGAGGAGTGCACGGCGTACTGGTTACCGCAGTGCATCCGCAGGCATTCGGACAGGCCATCGGGCTGGTGCGGCGCGGCGGGACGATTGTGTTCAACGGCCTACCGCCCGGAGACTTTCCCGCGCCGATCTTCGACATCGTGCTGAAACGCCTGACCATCCGTGGGTCGATAGTCGGTACCCGTCAAGACTTGATCGAAGCCCTCGACTTCTACGCTCGCGGACTGGTGAAGCCCAGGGTGACCGCCGCGAAACTGGCGGACGTCAATGATATTTTTGACCGAATGGCACGCGGTCAGATCGACGGCCGCATGGTCATCGACTATCGAGACGATGCGTAGGTCCACGCCGACGGTGCACTAAGGGCGAACGCGGCCTTGGGGTTTGCGCTTCGGTCTGTCGATCGGTGCCAAACTGTGGCGCACGAAAGCCTGTGCGTTGGCAACCAGGATGTCCACCGAATGCCGACGCGGGTCCCACCACTCAGCGCTCCAGTTGAGGGCGCCGAGGATAAGCCGCTGAGCAAGTCGGTGATCGAGATCGTCGCGCACTTGGCCGTCGGCAATGGCGGCGGCCAGGAGCTTCTGCCAGGTGCGGTTGTAAGCGGTCAGCTCCTTCTTCTGCCGGGTGCGCAGTCGCTCGGGGATCTGACCGGAATTGCGGATGGAGGCGCGGGCGTAGTCGGAGAGTTCGAGCCCGTGTCGAAGGTGAACTTCTACTGCGGCGAGGATCCGATCCAGTGCAGTGACATTCGGCGGCAAGCCGTCCAGCGCTTCTTGCAGGTGTATCCGCACGTCGCTGATTCCACGGAAAATCACCGCCTCGATGAGGTCCTCACGTGAGGCGAAATAGTAGTAGATCGCCGGTGCCTGTAGTTGTGCAAGTTCTGCGACATCGGTCAGCCGGGTTCCGGCAAAGCCCTTGGTAGACAGAACATGGGCGGCCGCATCCAGGATGCGTGAACGCGTGCGTTCCGATTTCGCCTGGTCGGCAGACGCCGCTCGTTTTCTAGCCACCGTTCGATCATATCGAGATCGGCCCCGCCGATCCGCGCACGACTGACAGCACCGCCGCGCCGGCCCTATTTTCTATGTTAGATTAAAGGACATGCGACACGCCGCTGATGGAGGCAGGCCCGTCAACGACTTCGACGGCCTCACCGAAAGCGGTGCCGGTGGCCCGGGCAGGATCGCTACGTTCGCCAGAGCACAATTATCATCGCTTCGTGGTCAACAAGGAGCGGCGCCCGGCGGCGAGCAGAAGGCCCGGTGCAGAGGACGACGCGTCTTCTGAATCAATGTCGACACGTACGCGGATACTTGATGCGGCAGCCCATGTGCTGTCCGAGAACGGTTACGCGGGACTTCGTCTGAGTGACGTTGCCGCCGCCGCCGAGTTGCAGGCCCCGGCCATCTACCACTATTACGCCTCGCGTGACGAACTCGTCGAGGAAGTGATGTTCTCGGGTATCTCGGGCATGCGCGAACACGTTGCGACAATTCTCGATGAGCTGCCCGACGATACGCCACCACTGATGCGTCTGCTGGCCAGTGTCGAAGCGCATCTGTGTCATGTGTTGCAAACCTCCGACTACGCCACCGCGTGGATCCGCAATGCCGGCCAGGTGCCGATGGCGATTCGCAAGCGGCAGATCGTCGAGGAGGAGCGCTACGGTGAGATCTGGCGCCGGCTGATCAACGACCTTGCTCGGGAAGGTCAGTTGCGGCCAGAGCTCGACCTCTATATTGCGCAGATGCTCGTCCTCGGCGCGTTGAACTGGGCGGTGGAGTGGTGGAAACCCAGCCTGGGATCCGTCGAGGCGGTCGTGGAGAATGCCAAGTCGCTGATCCGTCAAGGCCTTACGGACAGTGCTTAAACGCTGAGCCTGCTGTCTGGGTCAGCGCAGGACCAAATCCCGCACGCCGAATTCGTGTGTGGCTGCTGCCGGCGAGCGTGCGTAATCCCGGTCCGGCAAGCCGCGTGTCGGCCGGGGACGCGCACGCTCGCGCGAAAAAGGGGCCTACAGCGGGATGTTCTTGTGACGCCCGCGGCGGGCGGGCGCCTCGGCCAGCGCCTGGGTGATCCTGCTGCGGGTGTGCGACGGATCGATCTTCTCGTCGACGACACCGATGTCAATGGCGCTGTCCACCCCGCCGGCGATCCGCTCGTGTTCGGCCGCCAACTCCTCGTGCAGTGCCTCACGCTCGTGATCGGGGGCGGCGGCCAGCTTCTTCTTGTGCAGGATGCCGACCGCGGCCTTGGCGCCCATCACCGCGACCTCGGCGTCCGGCCAGGCGAACACCTTGGTGGCCCCCAGAGACCGGGAGTTCATCGCGATGTAGGCGCCGCCGTAGGTCTTGCGGGTGACCAGCGTGACCCGGGGAACGGTGGCCTCGCCGAACGCGTGCAACAGCTTGGCGCCGCGGCGCACCACGCCGCCCCACTCCTGGCCGACGCCCGGCAGGTAGCCCGGCACGTCGACGATCACGATCAGCGGAATGCCGAACGCGTCGCACAGTCGCACGAAACGTGCCGACTTCTCGGCGCTTTCGGAGTTCAGGCAGCCGCCCAGTCGCAGCGGATTGTTGGCCAGCACTCCGACCGTGCGCCCGGAGAGCCGGCCCAGCCCGACCACCATCGACGGCGCCCACTTGGCCTGCAATTCGTCGAACGGTGTGTCCTCGTCGAGCAGCGCGGCGATCAACGGGTGCACGTCGTAGGCGCGCCGCGCCGACTCCGGCAGCAGCGCGTGCAGGTCGGTGTCCTCGGCCTCGGCCTTGCTGCGGTCGAAATGACCCTGCTGGCAGAACAATCCGACCAGGCGACGGCCCCGCTCGTAGGCGTCGAGTTCGTCGTCGGCGACGATGTGGCACACGCCCGACTTCTTGTGGTGGGTGTCGGGGCCGCCGAGCGCGGCCATGTCGACGTCCTCACCGGTGACGCTGCGCACCACGTCGGGACCGGTGACGAACACCCGGCCCTCCGGCGCCATCACGATGACGTCGGTCAGCGCCGGGCCGTAGGCCGCGCCGCCGGCGGCGAAACCGACCACCACCGAGATCTGCGGGACGTACCCGGAGGCCCGGATCATGGCCTCGAAGACCAGCCCGACCGCGTGCAGGGCGCGCACCCCCTCGGCCAACCGGGCGCCACCGGAATGCCACAGGCCCACGATCGGACTCTGATCGGCGATCGCGGTGTCGTAGGCGTTGACGATGTGGTCGCAGCCCTCGACGCCCATCGCACCGCCCATCACGGTGCCGTCGGTGCAGAACGCGATGGTGCGCACCCCGTTGACGTCGCCGGCAGCGGCCAGCACGCCGGAGCGGTCGCGCTCATGCAGCAGTTCCACGGTGCCGTCGTCGAAGAACGTCGACAGACGCAGCAGGGGATCGCGCGGGTCGAGTGATTCGCCCACCGTCTCGGGAACCATGGTCGTCATCGCGTCTCCTTGTCGTTTGATGCTTGTGTCGCTGCCGGGCTCGTCTGGTCCTTCGGGGGCCGTCAATATCGGCCGAAGACGAGCGCTACGTTGTGCCCGCCGAATCCGAACGAGTTGTTGACCGCGTACTGGTAGTTGCCCGGCCGGGGTTCGCCGGCCACTACATCCAGGTCGATCTCGGGGTCGAGATTCTCCAGGTTGAGGGTCGGTGGGATGACCTGATCGCGCAGCGACATCACGGTCAGGATGGATTCCACGGCGCCCACCGCACCGACAGAGTGGCCGAGTGCGGCCTTCGGGGCGTACACGGCCGCGTTGCCGCCGTGCGGTCCCAGGGCGAGGTTGATGGCGTGGCCCTCGGCCACGTCGCCGACCGTGGTGCCGGTGGCGTGAGCGTTGACGTGGTCGATATCGCCGGGTGTCAGGCCGGCTACCTCGATCGCCCGCGACATAGCCCGGCCCGCGCTCTCGCCGTTGGGATCCGGCGCGACGATGTGGTAACCGTCGGAGGTGATCGACGCCCCCATGACGCGCGCGATGATATTGGCCCCGCGCGCCTTGGCGTGTTCCTCGGTCTCGATCACCATCAGCGCGGCTGCCTCGCCGAAGACGAACCCGTTGCGATCGCGGTCGAACGGGCGGCAAGCGCCCGCCGGGTCGTCGTTGGTGTTCGACAGCACGATGCGCATCTGGGCGAACCCGGCGATCGGCACCGCTTCGATCCGGGTTTCCACGCCGCCGCAGATCGCGATGTCGGCCTCGCCGAGCACGATCTGCTGCCAGGCGTGGGCGATGCCCTCGGAGCCGGACGCGCACGCTGAAATCGGGGTGATCACCCCGGCTTTGGCCTTGCGGTCCAACCCGACGGCCGCGGCCGCCCCGTTGGGCATGTACTTCTGCACCGTCAACGGGGAGACGGCCCGGAAGCCGCGTTCCCGCATGTTGTCGTAGGCCCAGACGAGCTCCTCGGTGGAACCCAGTCCGGTGCCGATCGAGATCAGCAGCCGGCGGGTGTCCACGTCGGGCTCGCCTACCTGCCCCCAGACCCGGCGACTCAGCACAGTCGACAGCTTCTGCAGGTAGGACAGGCGCCGCAGCTCGGTCCGACTCAGCCCTTCGTCGAAGGACTCCGGTGTCTCGACGAGATGCCCACCGATACTGACCGGCAGGTCATACTCCTCGATGAACGAATCGGTGAGCTTGCGGATGCCGCTCTGGCCGTCCAGCAGCCGCTTCCAGGTCTCTTCTTCGTCCGCGGCCAAGGCCGTCGTCATGGTCAAGCCGGTGACGACGACGTTGGGGAGACCGTTTCCCGTAGCCAGCGTTGACATGGATGTTGCGAACTTCCTTCTCCTGGTACTGGTGGTCAGTACCGCCCGAAGGCGAGCGCGACGTTGTGCCCACCGAATCCGAATGAGTTGTTGATGGCGTAGGAGTACTCGCCGTAGCGAGGTGCTCCGGCCACCACGTCCAGATCGATCTCGGGATCCGGTGTCTCGTAGTTCAGCGTCGGCGGGATGACCCCGTCGCGCAGTGAGAGCACCGTCAGCACCGATTCCAGCGCACCGACCGCCCCGATGGAGTGGCCGAGTGCCGATTTGGGCGCGTACACCGCGGCGTGCTCGCAGCCGGCTTCCCGGATAGCGTTCGCCTCGGCCGTGTCACCGATCGGAGTGGCCGTTCCGTGCGCGTTGATGTGGTCGACGTCCTTGGCGGTCAGGCCCGCCAACTCCAGCGCCCGCGTCATCGCGTAACCGGCTCGCTTGCCGTCGGGTCCGGGCGCCACCATGTGGAAGGCGTCGGACGTGATACCGGCACCCATCAACCGGGCCAGCGGCTTGGCGCCGCGAGCCTTGGCGTGCTCCTCGGTCTCGATGATCATCATCGCGCCGGCCTCGCCGAACACGAAGCCGTCCCGGTCCTTGTCGAACGGCCGCGATGCGCCCTCGGGGTCGTCGTTGCGGGTCGACATCGCGCGCATCATCGAGAACGTTGCGATCGGCAGCGCCTCGATGCCGCCTTCGACCCCGCCGCAGACGGCGAAGTCCGCGTCACCCATGACGATCTGGCGCCAGGCGTGCGCGATCGCCTCCGAACCCGACGAACAGGCCGACACCGGGGTCATCACCCCGGCGCGGGCGCCGAGCTGCAGACCGACCACCGCGGCGGCGCCGTTGGGCATGATCATCTGAACCGCCAGCGGCGACACCTTGCGGGGGCCGCCCTCGTTCATCAGGTCATAGGTCTCGACGATCTTCTCGCCGCCACCCAGCCCGGTGCCGACCACGACGGTGAACCGGTCCGGGTCCACCTCCGGGTTGCCGGCGTTCTCCCAGAGCCGGCCGCTGAGCAGCTTGGCCATCCGCTGGACATACGACATGCGCCGCAGGTCCAACCGGCCCATGTGGTCGTCGACCGGGTCCTTGAGATGCCCACCGATCTTGACCGGCAGGTCCCACTTGCTGACGAACTCGTCTTCGAGGACGTGAATGCCGCTCTCACCGGCGAGCAGGCCCTTCCACGTGCTCTCGATGTCCGCCCCGACCGATGTGGTGGCCTCGACGGCGGTTACCACCACACTGGGGTAACCGCCGTTGGCCGTCGAGGGCTTACTCACTTAGCTCTCCGAACCGAACTTCTCGCGCAGCGCGGCAGCAGCCTCGGGGTTCTCGGCCTCGAGCTTCTGGATGTAGCCGACCACGTCACCGACGGTGCGCAGACCGGCGAGGTCCTCGTCCGGGATCTTCACGCCGTACTTGTCCTCGGTCTGCACCGCGATCTCCACCATCGACAGCGAGTCGATGTCCAGGTCGTCGACGAAAGACTTCTCGACGGTGACCTCGGAAGGCTCGATGCCGGTCACCTCTTCGATGATCTCGGCGAGACCCGAGATGATTTCTTCCTGACTGGCAGGCACAGTGTGTTCCCTTCGGTTGGTTCGCACGGGGTGTGCGGCTTGATTACTGCGTATCTGGTTGTGCAGGTTGGAGCGGGCCTAAAGAGGGTTAGAACTCGGGAAGCCCGTCCAGATCCGCGGGGGACTTGACGGCGTGCGTCGGGGTCCCCCGAAGTTCGCGTTTGGCGATGCCGGCCAGCGTTCCCGCGGGCGGGAACTCCACGATCGCCGTGACTCCGCGGGCGCGGAGCGTCTCGGTGCACAGGTCCCAGCGCACCGGCCGGGTCAGCTGCCCGACCAGGTGATCCATCGCCGCGGCCGCCGATTCCACCGGCTGCCCGTCGCGGTTGGACAACAGTGTGGCGACCGGCTCGCCGGTGGTGACCTGTGCCGCAGCGGCGGAGTAGGCCTCCAGTGCGGGGGCCATGAACTGGGTGTGGAACGCCCCCGCGGTAGCCAGCTTACGCACCCGGGCCTTGGCGGGCGGGTCCTCTGCGAGCTTGTCCAACGCGGTCAGCGGGCCGGCCGCGACGATCTGGCCGGCGGCGTTGCGGTTGGCCGGGGTCAGGTCGAGCTGCTCGAGGCGGGCCAGCACCTCGGCCTCGTCGCCGCCCAGCACCGCTGCCATGCCGGTCGGCTCGAGCGCGCAGGCCTTGGCCATCTCGCGGCCGCGGGTGGCGGCCAGCATGACGGCGTCGTCGGGGGAGATGACGCCGGCGATTGCGTAGGCGGCGATCTCCCCGACGGAGTGGCCGGCCACGATGACGTCACCGGCGCTGAGTGGGCCGTTCCGCCGTTTGGCCAGCTCGGCGTAGGCGAGCAGGGTCGCCGCCACCACCAGCGGCTGGGTGACCGCCGTGTCGGTGATCTCCTCGGCGGATGCGGTGGTGCCCAAGGCGACCAGATCCAGGCCGCTGATCTTCGACCAGGCGGCCAGCTGAGCCTCCACGCCGGCGGAATCGGACAGCTCCAGCCACGGCGACAACATGCCGGGGGTCTGCGATCCCTGTCCGGGAGCGAGCAACGCAATCACGTCTTTAAGAGAACATTGTGAAGCGGTGTTTGCAGGATGTCCTAGATTATGAACATTGTCTTATGTTTTTGTGGAAGTCCTACAAAACAGTCATCCAATGCGACATGTTCGATACCGTCCCGCGACAACTGCCCTGGTGACGGCGCGGCGGCAGCGACCTCCCAAGGCGTTCCGGCCTCCCCGTCGCAACCGCCTCACCCGACGTGATGCTGGTCGCGTGCGGTGCCCGTTGTCAATGGCGTGGCGTATGTCACGTGTGCGCTGCTGAAGCTGGCATGCTGCGCCTGGTTGGCCAGCCGGCCCACCGTGGCGGCGACCCGCAGCACGTAGGCGTCGCGCGGCTGGGTGGGATCGCGTCCGGTGAAGTCCGCGATCCGCTTGAGTCGGTAGCGGACGGTATTTGGATGAACGAACAACTTGCGGGCGCACGCCTCGATCGCACCGCCACAGTCCAGATAAGCGTCCAGGGTCTCGGTGAGTGACGGCCCGGCCTCGGCCAGCGGCCGCATCACGTCGGTGTGCAAGGCCGCGATCGCCGAGGCATCCCCGATCAGAGCGCGTTCGGGCAGCAGTTCGCGAGCCAGCACCGGCCGGGGCGCCCCGGTCCAGCCGACAACGGCGTTCATGCCCGAGATCGCCTCGCTGGCGCTGTGGTACGCCGCGGTCAGCATCGGTGCGGTCGGGCCGATCACCACCGGCCCGTCGGAGAACGCGCCGAGCAGATCTGCCAGGAACTTCTGGGTCGGCGACAGCGGGCCGGACACGATCGCCACCAGCCAGGTGCCGTGCACGTCGGTCAGGGCGGCCCGGCCGTGGCGTTCGGCGATGTCACGGACGTCCTGGCTGGCCTTCTGGCCGGAGAAGGCGTCCGGGCCGGGCGGTGCGGTGCCCACCACGACCGTGGCCGGGGCGGTGGTGTCCCAGTTGAGTGCGGCGGCCCGGCTCAGCAGCTCCGGCCCGGTGTCGCCGCGCACCACCGCGTCGACCACGCTGGCCTCCATCCGGGAATCCCAGGTGCCCCGAGCCTCGGCGGCGTCGGCGTAGGCGGAGGCGGCGGTGAAGGCCAGGTCGCGGCTGTATTTGAGGATGCCCACCGTCAGCGCCGTCACCTGCTCTTCGGAGCGGGCCAGCAGCGGCACGACCTCCTCGAAGTACTCCATGGTGACCCGCACCATGTCCACGGTGTGGCGCAGTGCGATGTGCCGGGTCAGCTCCTGGGGCACCAGCTCGAATGCCTGCGCGGTGTGGCTGACGTTGCCGTGCGGATCGTGCATCCATTCGGCGAAGTTGACCACCGCGGCCTGCACCACCAGTGCGACGCTGGCCCGCTGGGACGCCTCCAGATCGGCGAAGAACGGCAGCCGTTCGCCCATCGCCGACGCCGCCTCGGTGGCGAGCCTTCCCGAATAGTGCCTGAGCCTGCGCAGCAGGGTGTCCGGGACGGCACTTAGCAGGTCCAGGGTGGACCGAGGCAGGCTCGGGCCACCGGGGCTGTTGTCGACCATCCCTAAAAGCTACGCCAAATTTCTGGTCAGACCCGACAACCGGCGGTTAGCGAACCTCGACGAAGGAGAGGCGAAGCTGGACCGCCGCAGCCAACCCAGCCGGAGTCGCGTCAGGCCACACCCGAGTCGGATGTCTGCTCCGGGGCGGCCAGCACGTCGTCGATCTGGTAGCGGGTCGCGGCTGTCGCCGCTACCGACGCGTCGATGGCCCCGTCCCGGGCCAGGGCGGCCAGCACCGCCACCACCACCGACTCGGCGTCGGTGTTGAAGTAACGCCGCGCGGCCGGGCGGGTGTCGGAGAAGCCGAACCCGTCGGTGCCGAGGGTGACGAAGGTTCCGGGCACCCAGGGCCGGATCTGCTCGGGTACCGCGCGCATCCAGTCCGACACCGCGACGAGCGGGCCGGTAGCGTTCGCCAGCGCCTGCGTCACGTACGGCACCCGGGCCTCGCGCTCCGGATGGCGCAGTCGCTCCCGTTCGACATCCACCCCGTCGCGGTTGAGCTCATTCCAGCTGGTCACCGACCACACGTCGGCGGCCACATCCCAGTCGGCCGCCAGCAGGTCGGCGGCCCGCAACGCCTCGGGCATCGACACCCCGGAGGCCAGGATCTGGGCGGTGTTAGACCCCGACTGGCGCCCCTCGGCCGCCCGGTAGCGGTAGATCCCGCGCAGCAGACCCTCGGTGTCGAGGTCGTCCGGTTCGGCCGGCTGCACGTAGGGCTCGTTGTAGATGGTGATGTAGAAATACACGTTCTCCGGGTTGTCACCGAACATGCGCGCCAGCCCGCTTTCGATGATGTGGGCCACCTCGTAGGCGAAGGCCGGGTCGTAGGCCACCACCGACGGGTTGGTGCTGGCCAGCAGGAGCGAATGCCCGTCGGCGTGCTGCAGGCCCTCGCCGGTCAAGGTGGTGCGTCCGGCGGTGGCGCCCAGCACGAAACCGCGCGCCATCTGGTCGGCGGCCGCCCACAGTCCGTCGCCGGTGCGCTGGAAGCCGAACATCGAGTAGAAGATGTAGATCGGGATCATCGGCTCGTCGTGGGTGGCATACGACGTCCCGACCGCGGTGAAGCAGGCCGTCGACCCGGCCTCGTTGATGCCCTCGTGCAGGATGTGGCCGACTTCGCTCTCCTTGTAGGCCAACATCAGATCGGCGTCGACCGAGGTGTAGAGCTGGCCGTAGCGGTTGTAGATCTTCAAGGACGGGAACCACGAATCCATCCCGAACGTGCGGGCCTCGTCGGGAATGATCGGGACTAGCCGATCCCCGATTTCTTTGTCCCGCAACAGTTCCTTGAACACCCGCACCGCTGCCATGGTGGTGGCGACTTCCTGGTTTCCCGACCCCTTCTTGACCGCCGCGTACACGTCGGTGGGAGGCAGCGGCAGTGCCCTGGTGGTGGTGCGGCGCTGCGGAACGAAGCCGCCCAGCGCGCGCCGCCGGTCCAGCAGATAACGGATCTCGGGCGCGTCCTCACCGGGGTGGTAGTACGGCGGTAGGTACGGGTTGTCCTCGAGTTGCTTGTCCGACACCGGAATTCGCATCTCGTCGCGGAAGTCCTTGAGATCTTGCAGCCGGAACTTCTTCATCTGGTGGGTGGCGTTGCGGCCGGCGAAATAGCTGCCCAGGCTGTAGCCCTTGATGGTCTTGGCCAGAATCACGGTCGGCTGGCCCTTGTGATCGACGGCGGCACGGTAGGCGGCATGGACCTTGCGGTAGTCGTGCCCACCGCGCTTGAGGTGCCAGATGTCCTGGTCGGACAGATCCTCGACCAGGGCCTTGGTGCGCGGGTCGCGGCCGAAGAAATGCTGCCGCACATAGCCGCCGTCGTTGGCCTTGTAGGTCTGGTAATCCCCGTCGGGAGTGACGTTCATCAGGTTGACCAGGGCGCCGTCCCGGTCGGCGTGCAGCAGCGCGTCCCACTCGCGGCCCCACACCACCTTGATCACGTTCCAGCCCGCCCCCCGGAAGAACGACTCCAACTCCTGAATGATCTTGCCGTTGCCGCGCACCGGGCCGTCCAGGCGCTGCAGGTTGCAGTTGACCACGAACGTCAGGTTGTCCAGGCCGTCCAGCGCCCCGATGTGCAGCAGGCCGCGACTCTCCGGCTCATCCATCTCGCCGTCGCCCAGGAAGCACCACACGTGCTGATCGGAGGTGTCCTTGATGCCGCGGTCGTGCAGGTAGTGGTTGACCCGGGCCTGGTAGATGGCATTCATCGGGCCCAGCCCCATCGACACCGTGGGGAACTCCCAGAAATCGGGCATCAGGTGCGGGTGCGGGTAAGAGGGCAGGCCGCCGCCGGGGTGGCTGTGCTCCTGACGGAAACCGTCGAGGTCATGGGTGCTCAGCCGGCCCTCCAGGAAGGCCCGGGCGTAGATGCCGGGGGAGGCGTGGCCCTGGATGAACACCTGGTCCCCGCCGCCGGGGTGGTCCTTGCCGCGGAAGAAATGGTTGAACCCGACCTCATAGAGCGTCGACGACGACGCGTAGGTCGAGATGTGGCCGCCGACCCCGACGCCGGGCCGCTGCGCGCGGTGCACCATCACCGCGGCGTTCCATCGGAGCCACCGGCGGTAGCGGCGCTCGGTGTCCTCGTCGCCGGGGAACCATGGCTCCAGTTCGGTCGGGATGGTGTTGACGTAATCGGTGGAGGTGAGTGCCGGGATCGCCACCCGCTGCTCGCCGGCGCGTTCCAGCAGTCGCAGCATCAAGTAGCGGGCGCGTGTCGAACCGGACCGGGCCAGCAGTTCGTCGAAGGACTCCAACCACTCGGAGGTCTCTTCCGGGTCGATGTCAGGAAGGTAGGACGCCACCCCCTCGCGGATCACCCGGACTCGATCGGCTTCGCCTGTGCCGCTTGGTTTTTTGCCCAGATCCTGGTGCATGGCCTCGGTAGTCAACGCATTACTCCTTGGTTTGGAGGTCAAGACGTGTCTCCCGGCTTGTGGCCAGAACGACACTGAACCGAACGCTTCGTCGGTCCTGTCTTTCTATCCTGCCCCACCGGACGCGGGACCGGCGGTGGTGCAGTGGTGGGTGGGGTGGGCTGATCTCGGCTTGCCTGGAACTACGCGGTAACGTCTGAAGATGTGCTGACCGGATGGCAGACCGTCCCGCGCGGGCGGGCGCGGCGACATGCCCGGGTGGGCGCGCTGGTGGCCGGTGGAACCGCGACGGTGGTGCTGGGTGTCGTGGGCTGTACCAGCATCATCGGCGGGAACCCGGAGGCGGACACCTCGGCGGCGCCGGCCTACCGCTCCTCGGTGTCGGCGTCGGTGTCGGCCTCGGAGGCGACGTCGAGCGTTCGTGAGACCCAGCGTCAGCAGTCGATGACAACCCAGGCGGTGCGCGGCGCGTGCGGCAGGTTCGCGTCGAGCAGCAGCGACGCGGTCGACACCGTGAACAAGTACGTGGAGGCGTTCAACAACGGAGGTGACATCCCGGGCACTGCTGCGCCGGCGATCGAGGCGCTCAACCACAGTGCCGACGAGGTGGCCGGCGCCATCAACGAGAAGCTGTCGACGGAACTCACGGATGCGTTCAACACCTATGTCGAATCCGCGCGCGGCGTGGCGAACGCGATTTCGACCAAGGCGCCGGTCTCGGTGTACAACGCCCGCAAAGACGAGCTCAACAGGGCCAGGGAGAAAGGAATTCAGCTGTGCAAAGCCTTCTGAGGCCCGCGAGTTCGTCGTGCCGGGTGATTCGCTCACAAACGGCTCACGACGCTGTGCGACGATAATGCCCAACACACGGCGCGCTGACGATCGAAGGAGGTCACACGGTGGTCGCGGCGGATAACGCCCCGAGCTTCGCCCGCAAACTGGGCATCGAGAGCAAGCAGTTGGTCCAGGAGTTCGGCTGGGACGAGGACGCCGACGACGACATCCGTGTCGACGTCGAAGAGGCCTGTGGCAGCGAACTGCTCGACGAAGACACCGATGAGGTGGTCGACGTAGTGCTGCTGTGGTGGCGCGATGGCGACGGGGACCTGGTGGACACCCTGATGGACGCGATCACTGCGCTGGCCGACGACGGCGTGATCTGGGTGCTGACGCCCAAGACCGGTAAGTCCGGCCATGTACAGCCAGCCGAGATCGCCGAGTCAGCGCCGACCGCCGGCCTGATGCCGACCTCCTCGGTCAATCTCGGCGACTGGAGTGCCAGTCGATTGGTTCAACCCAAATCAAGGATGGGAAAGCGTTGATGTTGGAAGTCGGTACCGAAGCTCCTGATTTCACCCTCAAGGACCAGGATCAGCAGCAGGTCACCCTCAGCGATTACCGCGGGGAGAAGAACGTGCTGCTGGTGTTCTTCCCGCTGGCCTTCACCGGCATCTGCCAGGGCGAGCTGGACCAATTGCGCGATCACCTGCCCACCTACACAGGCGACGACAGCGTGGCGCTGGCCATCTCGGTGGGCCCGCCGCCCACCCACAAGGTCTGGGCCGCCGAGAGCGGGTTCCTGTTCCCGGTGCTGTCGGACTTCTGGCCGCACGGCGCGGTCAGCCAGTCGTTCGGGGTGTTCAACGACGACACCGGCTTCTCCAACCGCGGCACGTTCGTCATCGACAAGTCCGGGATCATCCGGTTCGCCGAGATGAAGGCGCCCGGTGAAGCGCGCGACCAGCAGCTGTGGGTCGACGCTCTGGCCGCCCTCAAGGGATAGTTCTTCGTTCGCCCGTCGCCGCGAGATTGCGATGACGCAGGGTTTTCACCACTTTTTCCTGCATCAACGCAATCTCGCGGTTTTGGGCGTCCGGTGCAGGTCCGGGTAACCTGCCCGGGTTGGGGCGCGTAGCTCAGTGGTAGAGCTCTGGTTTTACACACCAGCGGTCGGCGGTTCGATACCGTCCGCGCCCACCAGTATCAATGCAGGTCAACGACGGTGATCGGCCCCAGGGGTTTGATGCCGAGGTGGACGGTCAATGCACCCGGCCATGACCAGCTATCCCACGCCGGACCAAGAGCCCAGCCCACCGCCGCCTCCGAAATCGCCCGGCGCGGCGCCGACCGGCAAATGGGGCGTACCTCCGTCGACCAGCCCGCAGATGACGCCGGCCGGACGTTCCGGGCAGGCTGGAGGCCGGGCCGCGTTGTGGGCGGGACTGGCCGTACTGATCGGGCTCATCGCCCTGCTCATCGTCCTGTCGGCCTAACCGAGCGCGCGCGGCCGGCCAGAGGGTCCGTCAGCTCAGGGCGGCGGCCAGCCGGCGCCACTGTTCCCGCGGGAAGGCGCGCGGGTCCGCGTCGAGCAGCTGTACGCAGACGTGGTCGGCCCCGGCGGCCTGGTGCTCGGCGACCCGGCCGATCACGGCCTCCGGCGTCCCCCAGACGATGAGGGCGTCGAACAACCGATCACTGACGTCAGCGATGTCGTCTTGCGAGAATCCCGATCGCAACAGGTTGTTGGCGTAGTTGGGCAACGCGAGGTAGGAGCCCAGCCACTTGGTGCCGATCTCGCGCGCCTCGTCGCGGTCAGAGCACAGGATCGCGGTCTGCTCGGGCAGCAGCAACGGGCCGGCCCCCAGCTTTTCCCGGGCGAACCGGGTGTGCTCGGGGGTGGTCAGATACGGGTGGGCACCGCGACTGCGGCCGGCGGCCAGGGCGAGCATCTTCGGGCCGAGCGCCGCGAGCACCCGGGACTCGACCGGGACCGGGTTGTCGGCGGCGTCGAGGCCGTCGAGGAAGGTCGTCATCGCGTGCAGTGGTCGGCGGTAGCGCCCGGGATCGCCGGCATCGATCAGCGGGGCATGGCTGACACCGATGCCGAGCAGGAACCGGTCACCGTGGGCCGCGGTGAGCGCTGCGTACGACGCCGCGACGTCGGCCGGGGTGTGCATCCACAGGTTCAGGATGCCGGTGGCGATGACCGCTTGCCGGGTGGCCGACAGCAGGTTGCCCACCGAGTCGAACACCGGACCGCCGACGTCGGGTATCCACAGTGTGTCGAAGCCGAGCTCCTCCAGTTCGGCGGCCGCTTCGGCGGCCTCGCCCTGATCGCCGTAGCGCAGCGACGCACTCCAGATCCCCACACCCGAGATGTTCACCATCACCCCAGGATGGCATGGCGCCGGCGCGCTAGACGACGCGCATGCCGTTTCGGGCCCGAAAGCGCATGTCCCACAGGTACGCCCGATAACCCAACACCCAGGCCTGATTCGGGATCAGCCGATCGGCCAGTCGCAGCCCGGACAGCAGCCATTCGAACCGGCGCTGCTGTGAGACCGACCAGTCCCACTGCATCAGCTCCCGGAACTCCGTTGGTAAGAACCCGGTCGTCGCGAACAGGTTGAGCGGGCCGGCCAGCCGCAGCGGCCAGGGCAGGAACACCATCGACGCCACCCCGCGCAGATGGTCGCGCACCGGTGGATCGATGCGCAGCTCGTCGAGCGAGCGTTTCCAATACTCGTCGAACGCTGCGCGGTCCGTCGGCCACATCTCGTCGCGCACCTGCAAGGTGGTGCCCAGTGTCTTGGCGTCGGCGTAGACCGCGTCGGCGGCCGCGTCGTCCAGCGGGCCGTGCAGGAACTCGTGCTGGTCGACGAAGTAGCGGTACAGGCAGGCCGCCACCCACAGTTGCAGCTTGGGATCGAACGCGTTGTAGTGCACCGGGCTCTCGGGTGTGGAACGCACCTGCCGGTGCGCGGTGTCCACGGCGGCGCGGTACAGCGCGCGGTCTTGGTGGCCGCCGATGGTGGCCACCGCCAGGTACGTGCCGGTGGTGCGGGCCCGCTTGAACGGGTGCTTGTAGACGTTGCCGCTGTCCACCCGGGATTCCTGTACGCCGTAGCCGACCCCGGGCAGCGACAACTGCATGATCACGTTGGCGGCCGGCATCAGCAGCGAGGCGGGATTCAGCAGATCGACGACTTTGGCGGGCCGCTTCATCGGGGCTGCTCCATGGCAGCGAGTATGCCCGAATACCGGGGCCGATACTCAGCGGCGACGACCGTACCGGTCGGCGAGTTTCTGCTCGACGGTCATCGGCGGCGCCGGCTCGTCGCTGTCGACCGCGGTGCTGGTCTCGGATTTCTCCAACCGCCGAGCGCGCAACTCGGCGAACGCGAAGTAGCCCAGTCCGATCGGGGCGAGGATCCCGAACGCGATCCACTGGATCCCGTAGGACAGGAACGGCCCGGCGTCCCGGCGCGGCAGCGCGATCAACCCCAACCCGCCGGGTTGGTCTTCCACCAGCTGTAGGTAGGACCCAGTCAGCGGAACCTTGGTCAACGCCGCGACCTGCTCGGTGTTGATCGAGTAGACCTGGCGGAATCCGTTTTCGCTGAACGGATTCTTGCCCGGAATCGCCCCCTGCGAATCCCGCAGCCGCGCCGTGATGGTGACTTGCGCGTCCGGCGGAGGCGGAATCTGCGGTACCCGAGAGCCGCCGTCGTCGGTGCGCACATAGCCGCGATTCACCAGCACGGTCGGCCCACCCTGGACCGCGAACGGCGTCAGCACTTCGAAGGCCGGCACGCCGTCGATGAGCCGCAACCGCACCAACACCTGCGCGTCGGCCCGGTAATGGCCGGTGGCGGTCACCGGCCGCCATTGCTCATCCGGCGCCGACGAATCCTGGTGCGGCAGCACCGTTGTCAGCGGAACCGGCTCCGCGGTCAGTGCCCGTTCGAGTTGGCTGTTGTTGCGTGACGTGGTGGTGTTCTTGCCCAATTGCCACGGCGCCAGCACGGTGAAGCACAGGTACGCGAAGGCCAGCACCACCACCGCCAGGGCCAGCCAGCTCGGGCGCAGCAGGAAGGCCAGGCGTCGCATCAGCCGCCCTCGCGGGAAGCCAGCCGTCCGTCGACCCAGTCGTGCAGGCCCGGCAGCGCGGCCGCGATGACGGTGAACGACCGCTCGAAATCGTCATGGCCGCCGTAGTAGGGATCCTCGACGTCGGGGACGGCCGCACCCGAACGCGGATCGAAGGACCGCAGCATCCGGATCCGATCGGCCGGAATGCCGACCTCGCGAAGCCAGCCGACGTGGTTGCGGCCCAACGCCACCACCAGATCGGCGGTCATATGGTCGGCGCCGACCTGCGCCGCGCTGTGGTCCACCGGATAGCCGTGGTCGCGCAGCACCCGGTTGGTCCGCTCGTCGGCGCACTTGCCGATATGCCAATCCGCGGTTCCGGCGCTGGTGACGCGCACCGCATCACCCAGGCCGCGCTCTGCGAGCTGGTGGGCGAACATCTTCTCGGCCATCGGCGAGCGGCAGATGTTGCCGGTGCAGACGAACGTGACATGCAGTGCCGGTTCAGACACCGAGGACCTCCCGCAGTTCGGCGATGGTCTGCACGCGGGCGAGCGGACCGTCGGAGATTTCGGTGCCGGCTGCGGTGCCGGCGGCGTAATCGGCCTGCCCGTAACCCCAGCCGACCAGCACCGTGTCGATGCCGTGCGCGGCCGCGCCGTCCACGTCGTGACGCCGGTCGCCCACCATCAGCACCCGGGCCGGCAGCGGCGCCAATTGCTCCAGCGCATGGGCCAGCACGTCGGACTTCGCCGCCCGGGTGCCGTCGACGCTGGCACCGGCGACGACCTCGAAATACGAGTCGAGCCCGAAGTGGGCCAAGATCTTGCGCGCGGTCGGCTCGACTTTGGAGGTGGCCAGCGCCAACCGGACTCCGGTGGCCCGCAGGTCGGCCAACAGCGCGCTGACACCCTCGAACATGGTGTTCATCAGCCAGCCACGGCTGGTGTAGTCGGCGCGGTAGGCGGCGATCGCCGCGTCGGTCTGCTCGCCCAAGCCCATCGCGGCCAACGTGTGGTGCATCGGCGGCCCGACGAGCTGCTGGGCGAGATCACCGTCGGGCACCGGCGCCCCGATGTGGTTCAGGGCATGGCGGAAGCTGGCGACGATCCCGGCCGCGGAGTCGGTCAAGGTGCCGTCCAGGTCGAAGATCACCAGTTCGGCGCTGACAGTAGTAGTGCGCGTCACGGAACCATTGTCCCCGACGTGCACGGCGGGCTCGCCGGGTGGCGCACTACTGTCTTGGAGTGTGACCGCGCGGCTGACTGACGTCATTGACGTGCTCGATGCCGCCTACCCGCCGGAACTGGCCCAGTCCTGGGACTCCGTCGGGCTGGTCTGCGGCGACCCGGACGACGTGGTGGGCTCGGTGACGATCGCGGTCGACGCGACAGCGGCGGTGGTCGACGAGACTCCGGACGGAGGCCTGCTGCTGGCCCATCACCCGCTGCTGCTGCGCGGTGTGGACACCGTGGCGGCGAGCACGCCCAAGGGTTCTCTGGTGCACCGGTTGATCCGTTCCGGCCGCGCCCTGTTCACCGCGCACACCAATGCCGACGCGGCCTCACCCGGGGTGTCGGACGCGCTGGCGGACGCGCTGGGACTGACCGTGGAAGCCGTACTGGAACCGGCCGCCAGGGCCGCCGACACCGACAAGTGGGTGATCTACACCCCGGTCGAGCACGCTGAGACGGTGCGGGCCGCGGTGTTCGCGGCCGGGGCCGGGCACATCGGCGACTACGCCCAGTGCAGTTGGAGCGTGACCGGTACCGGGCAGTTTCTGCCCGGCGACGGCGCGGCGCCGACGATCGGTCGGGTCGGTGCGGTGGAGCACGTCACCGAGGACCGCATCGAAGTGGTGGCTCCGGCCCGCGCCCGCGACCGGGTGCACGCGGCGCTGCTGGCCGCGCATCCCTACGAGGAGCCGGCCTTCGACGTGTTCGCGTTGCAGCCGCTGCCGCCCGGCGTCGGAATCGGCCGGATCGGCTCCCTGCCGTCGCCGGAGCCGCTGAGCGCCTTCGTCGCCCGGGTCTCCGCGGCGCTGCCGGTCACCTCATGGGGGGTGCGCGCGGCGGGGGACCCGGATCTGCCGGTGTCGCGGGTCGCGGTCTGCGGCGGCGCCGGAGATTCCCTGCTGGACGCGGCGGCCGCGGCCGACGCGCAGGTTTACCTCACAGCGGATCTGCGCCACCATCCGGCTGACGAGCATTCGCGCCGGTCGCCGGTCGCGCTGGTCGATGTGGCGCATTGGGCCAGCGAATACCCGTGGTGCGCGCAGGCCGCCGACGTACTCCGTTCGCACTTCGGTGCGGCCCTGCCGGTGCGCGTCAGCGCGCTTCGCACCGACCCCTGGAACCTCGCGCTCAAAGGAGATCGGTGATGAAGGCTGAAGTAGCACAGCAACGTTCGCTTCTGGAGTTATCAGAGCTCGATGCCGAACTGTCCAGGATCGCGCATCGGGCCGGCCATCTTCCCGAGCAGCAGGACCGCGAGCGCATCCAAGCCGATCACATCGCGGCCGCCGACCGGCTGGCCGCCCTGGAATTGGCGTTGGAGGACTTGGACGCCCAGGCCGCCCGCTTCGAGTCCGAGATCGACGCGGTGCGCCAGCGCGAAGACCGCGACCGGGCGCTGCTGGATTCGGGGCAGACCAACTCCAAGCAGGTCGTCGACCTGCAGCACGAACTGGAGACCTTGCAGCGGCGTCAGGCCAGTCTGGAGGATTCGCTGCTGGAGTTGCTGGAGCAGCGTGAGCAACTGCAGACCCAGGCGACCGCCGAATCGAGTGTGGTCGAGGGCCTGGCGGCCGACCTGGCCCGGGTAGAGCAGACGTTGGAGACCGCGTCGACCGAGATCGAGACCACCCGTGCTCAGCGAGCGGCGAGCCGTGACGGGTTGGCCGAAACGATCGGCGGCGATCTCCTGGCGCTCTACGAGCGGCAGCGGACATCCGGCGGCGTCGGCGCCGCACCGCTGCGGGGCGGTCAGTGCGGGGCCTGCCGGATCGAGATCGACCGCGGCGAGCTGGCCCGGATCTCGGCGGCTCAGCCGGAGGAGGTGCTGCGCTGCCCCGAGTGCAGCGCAATTCTGCTGCGGGTCAAGGACTTCGGTTAGTGCCCCGCCGATGAAGGTGATCGTCGAGGCCGACGGTGGGTCACGCGGCAATCCGGGGCCGGCCGGTTACGGGTCGGTGGTCTGGTCCGCGGATCGCGCCGAGGTGCTGGCCGAAGCCAAGGAGTCGATCGGCGTGGCCACCAATAACGTGGCCGAATACCGCGGCCTGGTGGCGGGTTTGACCGAAGCGGCACGGCTGGGGGCCGCCGAAGTCGCGGTGTTCATGGACTCCAAACTGGTGGTCGAACAGATGGCCGGCCGATGGAAGGTCAAGCACCCGGACCTGATCCGGCTGCACGCGCAGGCCCGCGAGCTTGCGTCGAAGTTCGACCATGTCCGCTACAACTGGATTCCGCGGGAGAGGAATTCTCACGCCGACCGGTTGGCCAATCAGGCCATGGACGCCGCTGCCGGGATCGAGAAGCCCGCACCGAAGACGACGGAGAAGTCTGCGGCCCCAACTGCGCCCGGCTGGACCGGTGCGACGGGTACGGCGACCCGGCTGTTGCTGCTGCGGCATGGGCAGACCGAACTATCGGTGCAACGGCGCTACTCCGGGCGTGGCAACCCGCCGCTGACCGGCACGGGCCGGCAGCAGGCGGAGTCGGCGGCCCGCTATCTTGCCGAGCGCGGCGGTATTGCGGCGGTCATCAGCTCGCCGCTGCAGCGCTGCCGGGATACCGCTGCGGCGGCAGCGAAACAGTTGCGCCTGGACGTGATCATCGACGAGGACCTGACCGAAACCGACTTCGGGGCCTGGGAGGGTTTGACGTTCACCGAGGCCGCCGAGCGCGACCCCGAACTGCACCGACGCTGGCTGAAAGACACCTCCACCGAGCCTCCGGGCGGCGAGAGTTTCGACGCGGTGCAGCAGCGAGTCCTGCGGGCGCGTGACCGGATCATCGCCGAACACGGCGGTACCACCGTGTTGGTGGTGTCGCACGTGACGCCGATCAAGACGTTGCTGCGCCTTGCGCTGGACGCCGGACCGGCCATCCTGTACCGGCTACACCTGGACTTGGCGTCGTTGAGCATCGCCGAGTTCTTCGGTGACGGGCCCGCATCGGTCCGGCTGGTGAACCAGACGGCGTACCTGTAGCCCACAGTCAATCGTGCAGGTGCACCCGCTCGCCGTGGGCGCCGAAGATCACGATCGCCTCGGCCGGTCGGTCGACCGCGCCGAACCAATGTGGTGTCCGGGTGGAGAATTCGACGGCCTCGCCGGGACCGATCAGGAAATCGTCGTCGCCCAGCGCCAATCGGATCTGGCCGGACAACACGTACATCCACTCGTGGCCTTCGTGCACCGGTAACTCGGCCGGGCGGCGGCGCCGTACGGAAACCCGAATCTTGAAGGCCTGCAACCCACCGGCCGGCCCGTGCCGGGTCAGCGGCCAGTAGGTGATCCCGTTGTGGGACTGCGAGGTGCCCCGAACCCGCGGATCGGGCTGTTCGGGGGCGCGCAGCAACTCGTCGGTGCTGACCGACAAGGCCTCGGCCAGCCGGGGCAGGTGGTCCAGTGCGAGGCGCCGCTTGCCGGATTCCAGCCGGCTCAGCGTGGAGACATCGATCTGGGCGCGGGTTGCCACGTCCTCCAACGTCAGGCCCTGCTGGGTGCGTAGTTCACGCAGCCGCCGTCGCACCCGCAGGTCGACGCTGCCCTCCTCGAAATTTGCCTGCATGGCAAATCAGCTTGCCAGACTGTGGTGGCGGTCGGCAAGCTCGGGTGCATGAACGAAATGTGGGATTGCGTAGTGGTTGGCGGTGGTGCGGCCGGGCTCAGCGCCGGTCTGGTGTTGGGCCGGGCCAGGCGTCACACCTTGCTGATCGACGCGGGGGAGCAGAGCAACCTCGCCGCGCACGGCATCGGCGGCCTGTTGGGCCACGACGGTCGGCCGCCGGCCGAGCTGTATGCGCTCGGCCGTGGGGAACTCGAGTCCTACGGGGTGCAGGTACGCACCGGCGAGGTGGCCGACATCGACCGGGCGGACGGGCATTTCGTCGTGCGCTTGGCGGACGGAGCCCGCGAACGTACCCGGCGGGTGCTGCTGGCTACCGGGATGGCGTATGTGCCACCGGAGCTGCCCGGCTTGGACGGCCTGTGGGGGCGTTCGGTTTTCCACTGCCCGTTCTGCCACGGCTGGGAAGTGGCCGATCAACCACTGGCGGTGCTGGCGGGCGGCGACCGGGCCGTGCACCTCGCGCTGCTGCTGCGGTGCTGGAGTGACGACATCGTGGTGCTCACCGATGGTCCGGCCGACCTCGATGACGCCGATTGTGCCCGGTTGGCCGGCGCCGGAATCCGGGTCGATGATCGGCCGGTGGCAGCACTGGAAAGCGATGACGGCGAGCTGTCCGCGGTGGCCTTCGCCGACGGCGGTCGGCTGCCGCGGCGCGGGTTGCTGGTCGCAACCACCATGCGCCGGCGGGATCGACTGGCCGAGCACCTCGGGCTGGATCTGGCCGCGCCCGGACCGGTGGCCGAAGACCCGGTCGACGTCGATCCACTGTGCCGCACCTCGATTCCCGGTGTGTTCGCCGCCGGGGATCTCGCGGCCGAGATGCCGCAGGTCGCCGCCGCGATCGCGGCGGGATCCCGAGCCGGGGCAGCGGTGGTACAGAGCCTGGCGGCCGACGACTACGGGTTGGCACTGCCGCCCCGCATCGAAACGAGCGAAAGGAGCCTCGGGCGATGACCGAGTCAACGCAGAACGCGCAGGAATTCTGGGAAGAGTTCTACGGCGGCCACGACCGGGTTTGGAGCGGGCGGGTCAACGCCCGACTCGCCGACGTCGCCGCTGATCTGGCTCCGGGCCGGGCGCTGGACCTGGGCTGTGGCGAGGGCGCCGACGCCATCTGGCTGGCCGAGGACGGCTGGCAGGTGCTCGCCGTCGACGTCTCGGCCAACGCGTTGGAACGGGCCCAAGCCAACGCAGAGGAGCGGGGTGTGGCGGCCCGCGTCCGCTTCGAGCGCCACGATCTATCCGTCAGTTTTCCGGATGGCCGGTTCGACCTGGTGTCGGCGCAGTTCCTGCACTCACCGGTGCAGATGGACCGCGAGGCGATACTGCGCCGGGCCGCCGAGGCGGTAGCGGTGGGTGGTCGGCTGCTGATCGTCGGTCACGCCGCGGCACCACCGTGGGCCGGTGAGCACGGTCATGAGCATCGCTTCGACACGGTCGACGAGATGCTGGCCGGCATGGCACTCGACGACCCGCAGTGGGAACGGCTGCGGGCGGAGACTGTCGATCGCGAGGCGGTCGGACCCGACGGCCAGGCCGCCACCCTGACCGACAGCGTGATCCTGTTGCGCCGCAACGGATAGGCGCTGCTGTTCAAGCGGCGTCTTTCAAGCGGCGTCGTGAAAGATCAGCCCGAGCGTGTAGCGCTGCCCGGAACGGATGGCCGAGACGCCGTGGCGCACCGGCGCCGTCGACCAGCCCCGGGTGGAGCGCACCGGCCGGTCACGGGTGGTGAACAGATAGCCGTGCCCCTGCGGCAATTGGGTGGCGGTGCCCCGGGATTGGGCCCGCGGTCGCTGTTCGACGAGGAGGAACTCGCCGCCGGTGTAGTCGGCAGCCGGGTCGCTGAGGTTTATCACCACCTGCAGCGGAAACACCAAGTCGCCATAGAGGTCCCGGTGCAAGGCATTCCAGTCGCCCGGGCCGTAGTGCAACATCAGGGCCGTCGGCTTGATCTGACCGGCCCGGTGGCAGTGCCCCAGCCACTCGTCGAAGTCGTCGGGCCAGGGCGCGTCCCGGCCTAGCCGGGTAGCCCAGTCCCGGGCAATCGGCAGCAGGCGCGGATACAGCGCCCGCTTGAGCGCATCGACGGGATCGGGTGCCGGCGCCGCGAAATACCGGTACTGCCCGGACCCGTAACGATGACGCGCCATGTCGACGGTGGCGCGGAAGCGCTCGTCGTCGGTGTAGACCCGCCGTAGCCGCGCGGCCTCCGAGGCCGTCAACAGCCGGGGCAGCAGCGCGCCGCCGCATTCGTCGAGTTCGGCGGTGATGGCGTCCCAGTCGCCGGCGTTCACCCGCCGCTGCCATCGCGACGTCGTCATCAATGCAGCTTAAGGGGTCTGCCCCGGCTGATTGAGTGTGCAATGGCGGCGTTCACTGTGCGGCCAGGGAGGGATCCGGCGCCAGATACCACCGCTGCTGCACACTCAACGGCGATGGATCGCAGTTGGCCAGCTCCGAGCTTGCCGGTACGGTGATCAGCGCGGACGAGTTGGCCGGGCGGCCGCGGCGCGCGCGAGCGGGTCGAGGAAAGTCCGGACTTCACAGAGCAGGGTGATTGCTAACAGCAATCCGAGGTGACTCGCGGGACAGTGCCACAGAAAACAGACCGCCACCGCAAGGTGGTAAGGGTGAAACGGTGCGGTAAGAGCGCACCAGCGTCCCGGGTGACCGGGACGGCTTGGTAAACCCCACCCGAAGCAAGGCCAAGAAGGTCGCACTTAGGTGCGGTCGCGCAGGTGTTTGAGGGCTGCTCGCCCGAATCTGCGGGTAGGCCGCTCGAGGTACCCGGCAACGGTGTGCCCAGATGGATGGTCGCCGCCGCACCGCCCAGCGGTGCGGAACAGAATCCGGCTTACAGGCCAACTCGTCCGCCCCGCAGCGTTGACCAGTGCGTCGCGGCCGAACACCCCACCTCGGCAGCGATCGCCCTCATGGTGCACCCGGCAGACCACAGTTCCCGGGTTAGGTTCCTCGAGCGCACCGTGCGCGTGGACCGTCAGCTCCTCACGGTGCCGCGCCCTGCGGCGCGACTAACGTTGTCGTCCATGGCGAACGAAGAACGACTCCGGCAGATAGCCAGGGACGTATTCCCGGACTGGTCGCGGCCGCCCAGGATCGTGGTTGAGCAGATCGGGGTGCTGGTTAGGCGATGGCCGGTTGAAGGGTTCGCCTGCGAGAAGCTGCCAGATCAGCAGCGTCGTCTGGTGTGGATCGACGGGCACGCGATCGGGCAGTTGGACTACATCGCGGATGCCGCAGAGGAGCAGGATCTGGATGCGTTGATCCGGCCGCTGAGCCAGGTCACTGGGGTCGACGTCAACGCCTATGGTTCGGCGGACGCGTTCGGGGAGCGAACATACCGGCGCGCAGTGGTGGTGCGCTTCGCATCGGGGGATCCGATTGAGATCGACACGACCCAACACACGAACGACAGCCTTCGTGGTAACGCCGACCGGTTCATCGATCGGGTACTGGACGCACTGGCGGGCACATCCGCCGGGGAATAGGTGCCCTCTCAGTAGAGGACCGCCCCAACCTGTCGGCTGGGGGCGGCGGCGGTGGCGATTTCGGAAGTTGGTGCGCTCATGGTGTTTTCCTTTCGGCTCACCTGGATCGGCGCTGCCGACAGTAGCTCGATAATCGGTTCCAGCTTCTTCTCTCCTTCGTCGAGGCTCACTGAACCGCCCGGCCCATGGGGCGGTTCCAGCTTCGCCTCTCCTTCGTCGAGGCTCACTGAACCGCCCGGTTCAGTTTGCGCAACGCGGGCCGCAAGGCCGCCCGGCTCTGCGCGGCGAGGTCGGCCTCGCGGGCATACAGCAGCCCGTAGGTGAAGGTATCCTCGCCGGCGGCCGCCGCGGCGTCGGCCTGGTGAATCAGATGCGCCCGGCTGACCACGCTGTCCTGGTGGTCGCCGAGCACGGTCTGAACCGTCTTCGCCCGCTTGGCGATCTTCTTCTTATCCGCGGCGGCGGCGGCATAGCGCAGCCGCTTGGCGGCCTTGCGGATCCGGTGCAGTGCCGCGTCGCGGTCGGCGGCCGTCTTGGCGGCCTTCACCGCTTTGCGCAACCGCCGGTAGGCGATGTCGACGGTGGCGTACTGCTCGGCGGCTGGCGCGCTGACCAGATCGTCGAGGCCGTCGAGCAGCCGGAAGTACCGCGGGGAGCGCATCGCGGCCAGGCTGCGCCGTCGCCCCGTCTGATAGCGGCGCAGCGAACCGCCGACCAGCCGTTCGCTTACCGGTCCGCGGACCAGCTCTGGCGTCAGCTCGTCGAGCGCCTGCTGATACCGCTGGGCCAGGACCTCGGCGTCGCGGGCCACACCCAGGACCGCGCCCAATTCCTGCAGTTCGCCCAGCAGCGGGGCGTGGGCCGTCTCCTCGCCGTGCAACAGGCTGCGGATCCGCCGGATCGTCACCCGCATCTGATGCACCGCGTCGTCGGCGTCGGCGCGCACCGCCCGATCCCAGACCAGCAGTTGCTCGATCTGCTCGGCCAGCGCCCGATGGAGGCGATCGGTCGGGTGCGCGGCCACCGCCGGCGCGCCGAGCACCCTGGCCAGTTTGGAGCCGTAGCCGGCCGGCCTGGCGCCGGCGTCAAGAAGCCGGTTGCTCAGCCGGTCCAGCAAGTCGAGGTCCCCACAGCCCAGTTCCAGCTCCCATTCCCGCCAGCACTGTTCGGCGTGTTCGTGCTCGGAGCCGCCGGCCGACGCGGAGACCTGGTCGTCGCAGAACTCGGCCAGCACCTCACCCTGATCGTCGCGCAGCGCCACCACGCTGCGGGCGGTACGAATCTGTGCCACGGGTGCCAGCGGCCGATCCCTTACGATCGCCGTCACCACGTCGAGTAGTTCGTCCGGAATCTCCGGGCCCAGGGGTGCGCGCACCTCGGTGCGAGTGTCCTGCCCGGCAGGAAGTTTCAGGTGCCAGCCGGCGTCGGGACCGCCGGTGCGCCGGCGCAATGTGACTCGTCGGGCCGCCAGGTCGTGGCCGGGTGTATCGAAGTACACGGCCGCAAGGGCCTGCGCCGGCAACTGCTCAACTCCGGCGACCCCGGCCATGCCGTCGAAGGACGGCGAGATGGCCGACGCGTCAACGTCGAACTTGCGTTCCACCTCGCGATACCGAGCGGTGTTCGGATCGGCTGCCGGCACGGCATCCAGCCTGTCACATCCGGACCGCCCGGGCACTGCCTTGTGAAAGCAGTCGTCGTGAAAGCAGCCGTACTAGAAGCAGTGTTCTTCGGCCGGGAACGTTCCGGACGCCACCTCATTGGCGTACTGCGTTGCCGCACGGCGCAATTCACCGCCGACATCCCCGAAGCGCTTGACGAACCGGGCGGTTTTGCCACTGGTCATCCCGGCCATGTCCTGCCACACCAGAACCTGGGCGTCGCAGTTGGGGCCGGCGCCGATCCCGACGGTGGGAATGGTCAGCTTGCCGGTGATCTGGGTGGCCAATTCCGCCGGAACCATCTCCATCACCACCGCGAACGCACCCGCTTCCGCCACGGCGATCGCGTCGTGAACGGTCTGCTCGGCGGCATCGCCACGGCCCTGCACCCGGAAACCACCCAGGGTGTTGACGCTCTGCGGGGTGAACCCGATGTGCGCCATCACCGGGATGCCGGCCGCCGACAGCATGGCGATCTGCTCGGCCACCCGCTCACCGCCCTCCAGCTTGACGGCGTGCGCGCCGCCCTCCTTCATGAACCGGGTGGCGGTGGCCAGCGCCGCCGCCGGCCCGCCCTCATACGAGCCGAACGGCAGGTCGGCGACCACCAGCGCATGCGGGGCGCCGCGCACCACCGCGCGGACCAGCGGAATCAGCTCGTCGATCGAGATCGGCACCGTGCTGTCATAGCCATAGACCACGTTGGCCGCCGAGTCGCCGACCAGCAGCACCGGGATGCCGGCGTCGTCGAAGATCCGGGCCGTGGAGTAGTCGTAGGCCGTCAGCATCGACCACTTGCGGCCCTCGCCCTTCATCTGCTGTAGATGATGGACGCGGGTCTGCGGGGCCACCCGGACGGGGCCGGTGTTCAGGTCGGGCTTCGATTCGGATGAAGCACCATAAATATGCTCAGACATCGTTGTCCCTCGAATTGGTCGGGTCGATCCTCGAAGCCCTTGGCCGGGTCCCCGGGTCGTCTGACATCACCAGTGTGCCACTTGCTGCGGTGCGGCTGAACCACCAGGTTGAGTGGATTTCCTCACATCTGACCCGGCGCAGCGGCATACCATCAGCGGCATGCAGTGGCTCAGCGGACTCGACGCCAGTTTCCTGTACCTGGAAACCCCTCAACAGCCGTTGCATGTCTGCTCGATCCTGGAACTGGACGCCGCCACGATGCCCGGCGGCTACAGCTTCGAGCGGCTCCGCGACGAACTCGCCGCGCGCATCACTGCGATGCCCCAGTTCCGGGAGAAGCTCGCCGACAGCCCGCTCAACCTCGACCACCCGGTCTGGGTGGAGGACCGCGACTTCAACATCGACCGCCACGTGCACCGCATCGGGCTGCCGCCGCCGGGCGGTCGGGTGGAGCTGGCCGAGATCGCCGGGCATATCGCCGCGCTGCCGCTGGACCGCAGCCGGCCGCTGTGGGAGTCATGGGTGATCGAGGGGGTGCGGGGCCCCCAGGACGGCCAAGCCGGCGGAGCTCAAGGGGGCGGCCGCATCGCGGTGCTGATGAAGATGCACCACGCCGGCGTCGACGGGGTCACCGGCGCGAACATGATGTCGCAGATGTGCAGCACCGAGGCCGACGCCCCGCGCCCGGAGCCGGTCGACGGTGCCGGCGACGCCAGCAGCCTGGCGATCGCGGTGGGCGGGCTGGCGCGGTTTGTGAGCCGGCCCCTGAACCTGGTCAATGTGCTGCCGCGCACCGCGTCGTCGGTGGCCAAGACGGTGCAGCGGGTGCGCACCGGCGAGACGATGGCTTCGCCGTTCGCCGCGCCGCAGACCGTGTTCAACGCCAGTGTGAGTGGCCGCCGCAACGTTGCTTATGCCCAGCTGGACCTCGAGGACATCAAGAAGGTCAAGGACCACTTCAGCGTCAAGGTCAATGACGTGGTGATGGCGCTGGTATCGGGGGGCTTGCGGCAGTTTCTGGGCGACCGTGGCGAGCTGCCCGAGTCCTCGCTGGTGGCCATGGTGCCGGTGTCGGTGCATGGCAAGTCCGACCGTCCGGGCCGCAACCAGGTTTCCGGGATGTTCTCCCGCCTGGAAACGCAGATCGCCGACCCGGTGGTGCGGCTCAAGGCCATCTCCGAAGCGAATGCGGTGGCCAAGGAACACAGTTCGGCCATCGGTGCGACCCTGCTGCAGGACTGGTCGCAGTTCGCCGCACCGGCCGTGTTCGGCCTCGCCATGCGGCTCTATGCCAAGACCCGGCTCACCTCCGCCCGCCCGGTGCACAACCTGGTGATCTCCAACGTCCCGGGTCCGCAGGTTCCGCTGTACTACCTGGGCTGCCAGATCGCCGCGATGTACCCGCTGGGGCCGGTCTTTCACGGCTCGGGCCTGAACGTGACCGTGATGTCGTTGAACGGCCACCTCAACGTCGGACTGATCAGTTGTCCCGAACTGTTGCCGGACCTGTGGGGGCTCGCCGATGACTTCGGCCTGGGGATGGCCGAACTGCTCGACGCCACGCGCTGAGCGCCCCGGTGGCGGGCTGTGCCCAGCTGTGCATGGCAGCATGTGGTGTCATGACCCCGCCGACCCGCCGCGACAGGATCGCGCGTACGACCCTGACCTGCCTCGCGATCGCGGTGGTGGCACTCACGGTCGGCAGCTGCACCCGGTTGACACCGGGGCACGCGGTGCTGGCCACGCCGCGGGTCGGTCAGCCGGTCGCATGGGACAAGTGCCGATTCACCGCCGACACCAACATCAAGGTGCCCGACGACGCCCAGTGCGGATTCATCGCGGTGCCGGTCGACTACTCCAACCTGCAGGGTGCCGTCGCGCGGCTGGCCATGATCCGGTTTCCGGCCACCAAGGACAAGATCGCCTCGCTGGTGATCAACCCGGGCGGGCCGGGGGAGTCGGGCATCGAAACCGCGGTGGGCCTCATCAGCACCCTGCCGCGCCGGGTTCGTGAGCATTTCGACCTGGTCGGATTCGACCCACGTGGAGTGGCGTCGTCGCGGCCGGCGGTCTGGTGCAACTCCGACAAGGAGAACGACCGGCTGCGGGCCCTCAACCAGGTCGACTACAGCCCCGCGGGCGTGGAGCGCATCGAGAACGAGACCAAGGACTACGTCGAACGCTGCCTGGACAAGACCGGTAAGGAGTTCCTGGCCAACGTGGGCACCGTCAACGTCGCCCGCGACCTCGACGCGATGCGGGCCGGGCTGGGCGACGAGAAGCTGACCTACCTGGGCTACTCCTACGGCACCCGGATCGGCTCGGCTTACGCCGAGGCTTACCCGCAGAATGTTCGCGCGATGATTCTCGACGGCGCGGTGGACCCGAACGCCGACCCCATCGAGGAGGACCTGCGTCAGGCGCAGGCCTTCCAGGGAGCGTTCGACGACTTCGCGGCGGACTGCGCCAAGGACCCGGACTGCCCGTTGGGCACCGACCCGGCCAAGGCCGTCGAGGTCTACCAGAGCCTGGTCGACCCGCTGGTGGACAAACCCGCGAAGACCAAGGATCCGCGCGGGCTGAGCTACAGCGACGCCATCGTCGGCACCATCATGGCGCTGTACTCGCCGACGTTCTGGACTCACCTCAACGACGGCCTGTCGGATCTGGTCGATGGACGTGGCGACATCATGCTCGGGCTGGCCGATCTGTACATGCGCCGCGACGCCAACGGCCACTACACCAACGCCACCGACGCCCGGGTGGCGGTCAACTGCGTCGACCAGCCACCGATCACCGATCGTGCCAAGGTGATCGACGAAGATAGGCGGTCGCGTGAGATGGCGCCGTTCATGAGCTACGGGAAGTTCACCGGTGACGCGCCGCTGAGCACCTGCGCGTTCTGGCCGGTGCCTGCGACCACCGAGCCGCACACCATCTCCGTGCCCGACCTCCCGCCGACGATGGTGGTGTCCACCACCCGCGACCCGGCCACCCCGTATCAGGCCGGTGTGGACCTGGCCAAACAGCTGCGCGGCGGTCTGCTGACGTTCAACGGAACGCAGCACACGGTGGTGTTCCAGGGCAACGAATGTGTCGACGGCTTCGCCACGCGTTACCTGGTCGACGGCACGTTGCCGCCAACCGATGCGAAGTGCTGAGCGCTGCTACGCTTCGCGGTATGGACCGTCAGAAGGAGTTTGTGCTCCGCACGCTGGAGGAACGCGACATCCGCTTCGTCCGGCTCTGGTTCACCGACGTCCTCGGGTATCTGAAATCGGTCGCGATCGCCCCGGCTGAGCTCGAGGGCGCCTTCGAGGAGGGCGTGGGCTTCGACGGTTCGGCGATCGAGGGCTTCGCGCGGGTCTTCGAATCCGACATGGTCGCCCATCCCGACCCGTCCACTTTCCAGTTGCTGCCGTGGACGTCGGATGCCGGCCGGCAGTACTCGGCCCGGATGTTCTGCGACATCACCATGCCGGACGGATCCCCGGCATGGGCGTCGTCGCGGCACGTGCTGCGCCGGCAACTGGCCAAAGCCGGAGAAATGGGCTTCGCCTGCTACGTGCATCCCGAAATCGAGTTCTTCCTGCTCGAGCCCGGTCCCTACGACGGGTCGTCACCCGTTCCTGCCGACGACGCCGGCTACTTCGACCAGGCGATCCACGGCTCGGCGGCCAACTTCCGCCGGCACGCGATCGACGCGCTGGAAACGATGGGCATCTCGGTGGAGTACAGCCACCACGAAAACGCCCCGGGCCAACAAGAGATCGACCTGCGCTACGCCGACGCGCTGTCGATGGCCGACAACGTGATGACCTTCCGCTACCTGATCAAAGAGATCGCGCTCAAAGAAGGGGTGCGGGCGTCGTTCATGCCCAAGCCGTTCCGGGAGTACGCCGGTTCGGCCATGCACACCCACATGAGCCTGTTCGAGGGGGAGGTCAACGCCTTCCACAGCCCCGATGATCCGCTGCAGCTGTCCGACACCGCCAAGTCGTTCATCGCCGGAATCCTCGAGCACTCCAACGAGATCAGTGCCGTCACCAACCAGTGGGTGAACTCCTACAAGCGCCTGATCCACGGCGGGGAAGCGCCCACCGCGGCGTCCTGGGGTGCGTCCAACCGCTCGGCGCTGGTGCGGGTGCCGATGTACAGCCCGCACAAGACCTCGTCGCGGCGCGTCGAGGTGCGCAGCCCGGACTCGGCGTGCAATCCGTACTTGACGTTCGCCGTGCTGTTGGCCGCCGGCCTGCGCGGGGTGGAGAAGGGCTACGAACTGGGCCCGGAGGCCGAGGACAACGTGTGGGCGTTGACCCCCGAGGAGCGCCGGGCGATGGGCTACCGCGAACTGCCCGGCACCTTGGAGCGTGCGCTGGGCGAGATGGAGAACTCCGAGCTGGTCGCGGAAGCGTTGGGGGAGCAGGTTTTCGACTTCTTCCTGCGTAACAAGCGCCAAGAGTGGGCGAACTACCGCAGCCACGTGACCCCCTACGAGCTGCAGAACTACCTGGCGCTCTGACCCGGACGCCTCGTGGCCTACCCCGGAGCGCAGCGCCGCAAGCTGCCCAGCGTCGGGCGGCTCGGGTTGGTCGATCGGTACGCCGCGGCGGACCTGACCCAGCTCGGCTGGTACAGCTCGTACACCCAACCGCACGCTGACGTGCTCTGGGCGCTGTCGCGGGCGCCCGACGCCGACCTCGCGCTGCGCACCCTGGTCCGGCTGTCCGAAGCGCCGGGAATCGACTGGGACGAACTGAGCGCGGCCTTGATGGCCGATCGCGGTTTGCGCGGGCGGATGTTCGCAATACTGGGATCCTCACTGGCACTGGGGGATCACCTGATCGCACACCCGCAGTCCTGGAAGCTGTTGGCAAGCCCCGAGAGCGCTGATGGCGCTGAAGACGCGCCGATCACCCTGCCGTCGGCGGATGCCCTGCGCGACTTGTTCGCCGACTGCGTCGCCGGGACGACGGACGGTGCCTACGTCGAGCGGCTGCGGGAGCTCTACCGCGACCGGCTACTGGTGCTGGCGGCGCTGGACCTGGCGCCGACCGTCGAGAGTCAGCCGCAACTGCCGTTCGTGGCCGTCGGGGCGCACCTGTCCGACCTGGCCGACGCAGCGTTGGCGGCCGCGCTGCAGGTCGCCGAGAAGACGGTGTGCGGCGCGGACGACGCCGTGGCTGCGCCGCGCCTGGCCGTGATCGCGATGGGCAAATGTGGGGCGCGGGAACTGAATTACGTCAGCGATGTCGACGTCATCTTCGTCGCCGAAGAAGCCGACGCGGTGAGCAGCCGGGTCGCCGGTGAGCTGATGCAGGTGGCCGGCGAGGCGTTCTTCGAGGTCGATGCCGGACTGCGGCCCGAAGGCCGCCACGGTGCGCTGGTGCGGACGCTGGAGTCGCACATCGCCTACTACCAGCGGTGGGCCAAGACCTGGGAGTTTCAGGCGCTGCTCAAGGCCAGACCCGCCGCCGGTGATGCCGAATTGGGCCGGGCCTATGTCGATGCGTTGCTGCCTATGGTGTGGACCGCTTGCGAGCGTGAGGATTTCGTCGCCGATGTTCAGGCGATGCGCCGCCGGGTGGCGCAGCTGGTGCCTGCTGAGATCCGGGCCCGCGAGATCAAGCTGGGCGCCGGCGGCCTGCGTGACGTCGAGTTCGCGGTGCAGCTGCTACAGCTGGTGCACGGCCGAGGCGATGAGTCGTTGCACGTGGCCTCGACGGTCAACGCCCTGGCGGCCCTTGGCGCCGGCGGCTACATCGGCCGTGAGGATTCGGCCACCCTGACCGCGTCGTACGAGTTTCTCCGGCTGCTCGAACACCGGCTGCAGTTGCAGCGGCTCAAGCGCACCCACATGCTGCCTCCACCCGACGACGACGAGGCGCTGCGCTGGCTGGCCCGCGCCGCTCACATCCGGCCGGACGCTCGCCACGATGCGCTGGGGGTGCTGCGCGAAGAGCTCAAGGCGCAGAACCTGCGGGTATCGCGGTTGCACGCCAAGCTGTTCTACCAGCCGCTGCTGGAAGCGGTCGGTCCCGCCGGCCTCGAGCTGGCCGGCGGTCTGACGCCCGGCGCCGCCGAACGACAGCTGGCCGCGCTCGGCTACGAGGCGCCGCAGAACGCCCTGACGCATCTGGCGGCGCTGACCAACCAGAGCGGCCGCCGCGGCCGGGTGCAAACCGTGCTGCTGCCCAAGCTGCTGTACTGGCTGTCGGACACGCCGAACCCGGACGCCGGCCTGCTGACCTACCGGCGGCTCAGCGAGGCGATGGCCACGCAGCGCTGGTACCTGAGCACGTTGCGCGACAGCAGCGCTGTGGCCAAGCGGCTGATGCGGATGCTGGGCACCTCGGCCTACGTCCCCGAACTTTTGATGCGGGCCCCGGACGTCGTCCAGTCCTACGGCGACGGTCCGTCCGGACCGAAACTGCTCGACCACGAGCCGGACGCCGTGGCGCGGGCGCTGATCGCCTCGGCGGGCCGCTACGCCGACCCGGTGCGCGCGATCGCCGCCGCCCGCAGCCTGCGCCGCTACGAACTGGCCCGGATCGCCTCGGCGGACCTGCTCGGCATGCTCGAGGTCCGTGACGTCTGCGTGGCGCTGACCTCGGTGTGGGTGGCGGTGCTGCAGGCCAGCCTGGAAGCGATCGTCCGGGTCAACCTGCCGGGCGGCCGCGGGGAGTCGGCTCCGGCGCGGATCGCCGTCATCGGTATGGGCCGGCTCGGCGGGCGCGAGCTCGGTTACGGCTCGGACGCCGACGTGATGTTCGTCTGCGAGGCCGCCGAAGGCGTGAGCGACGCCGACGCGGTGCGCTGGGCCACGTCGATCGCCGAGCAGGTGCGGGCGCTGCTGGGCACCGCCAGCGTCGACCCGCCGCTGCAGGTGGACATCAACCTGCGACCGGAGGGCCGCAGCGGCCCGCCGGTGCGCACTCTGGCCTCGTACGCGGCCTATTACGACCAGTGGGCGCAGCCCTGGGAGATCCAGGCGTTGCTGCGGGCGCACTGGGTCGCCGGTGATGCCGAACTGGGTCGACGGTTCCTGCTGATGGTCGACGGCACCCGGTACCCGGCCGGCGGGGTGTCCGGCGACGCGGTGCGGGAGATCCGCCGGGTCAAGGCGCGGGTCGACGCCGAACGGCTGCCGCGGGGTGCGGACCCCAACACGCACACCAAGCTGGGCCGGGGCGGGCTGGCCGACGTCGAGTGGACCGTGCAGCTGCTGCAGCTGCGTCACGCCCACCGGGTACCGGCGCTGCACAACACCTCGACGCTGGAAACCCTGGACGCCATCGCCGCCGCCGGGCTGCTCGAGGAAGACGATGTAGACCTGCTCCGGCAGGCCTGGCTGACCGCGACCCGTGCCCGCAACGCGCTGGTGCTGGTTCGCGGCAAACCCACCGACCAGCTGCCCGGAGCGGGCCGCGCGCTCAACGCGGTCGCGGTGGCCGCCGGCTGGCCCGGCGGTGACGGCGGTGAGTTCCTGGACAATTACCTGCGGGTTACGCGGCGCGCGAAGGTAGTGGTACGCAAGGTTTTCGGAGATTGAAGGAGAACATCTGTGGTGGATTTCGGAGCACGCTCGAACGTGCCGACGATCAGTGCCGACGAGAGTGCGCTGCTGTCGGCACGGTACGGACCGCTGGCGGCTGCGGTACGCGAGCTGATCGACGCCACCATTCGGACCCAGGCCGACGACGTCACGGCCGGGGAAGTGACCGCGCAGGTGCGCCAATTGACCGAGCGGCTTCGCGACGGAATTCTCAGCGACTCACCCGGGATGCGTTACGTCGTCGACGGACGGCCCCTGGCGTGGGGTAACGCGGTAATCGGCCTGCGCAATCCGATCGCGCCACCGCTGGTGATCGAGCACGGCGAGAATGGGCACTGCTGGAGCGACTTTCACCTCGGCGCGGCCTACGAGGGCCCACCGTCGCTGGTCCACGGCGGGGTCAGCGCCCTGGTGCTCGACCATCTGCTCGGTGAGGCGGCCAGCGATGGCCTGACCAAGCCGCTATTCACCGGCACGATCACGGTGAAATATCTGCGTGGAACCCCGTTGGGACCCTTGCGCGCCGAAGCCTCGATATACCGCAAGGAGGGCATCAAAACCTATGCCCGCGGCCATATCTCGGACGCCGCCGGGGTAACCGTGGAGGCCGACGGGGTGTTCATCATGCCGGCCTGGGCGCGAGACGGGGCGGAGTGACGGCTGGGGGTACTCAGCAGTCGTAGTACAGCGCGAACTCGTACGGGTGCGGGCGCAGGTTGATCGGGGTGATCTCGTGGTCGCGCTTGTAGCGGATCCAGTTCTCGATCAGGTCCGGGGTGAAAACCCCGCCCTCGGTGAGGTATTCGTGGTCGGCTTCCAGGTTGTCCATCACCTGGGCCAGCGTGGCCGGGGCCTGTGGGATGTCGGCGGCCTCGTCCGGTGGCAGTTCGTAGAGATCTTTGTCGACCGGGGCGGCCGGCTCGATCTTGTTCTTGATGCCGTCGATGCAGGCCATCAGCATGGCCGCGAACGCCAGATAGGGGTTGCCCGAGGAGTCTGGGCAGCGGAACTCCAGGCGCTTGGCCTTGGGGTTGGTGCCGGTGATCGGGATGCGCACGCAGGCCGAGCGGTTGCGCTGGCTGTAGACCAGGTTGATCGGCGCCTCGTAGTGCGGCACCAGGCGCTTGTAGGAGTTGATGGTCGGGTTGGTGAACGCCAACAGTGACGGCGCGTGGTGCAGGATGCCGCCGATGCAGTGCCGGGCGATGTCGGACAGCCCCGCGTAGCCGGCCTCGTCGTAGAACAGTGGGTCACCGTTCTTCCACAGCGACAGGTGCACGTGCATGCCCGAGCCGTTGTCACCGAAGAGCGGTTTGGGCATGAAGGTGACGGTCTTGTCGTGCGCCCAGGCGGTGTTCTTGATGATGTATTTGAACAGCATCAGGTCGTCGGCGGCGTGCAGCAGCGTGTTGAACCGGTAGTTGATCTCGGCCTGCCCGCCGGAGCCGCACTCGTGATGGCCGCGCTCCAGGGTGAAGCCGGCGTTGGCGAGGTTGGTGGTCATGGTGTCGCGCAGATCGACGTACTGGTCGTTGGGCGCCACCGGGAAGTAGCCGCCCTTCGGGCGGGTTTTGTAGCCACGGTTGGCACCTCCGCCGATCTCGGTCGGCGAGCCGGTGTTCCACCAACCCGAATCCGAGTCGACCTCGTAGAAGGTGCCGTTCATCTGCGAGTCGAAGCTCACCGAGTCGAAGATGTAGAACTCGGCCTCGGCGCCGAAATAGGCGGTGTCGGCGATGCCGGTGCTGGCCAAGTAGTTCTCCGCCTTGCGCGCGACGTTTCGCGGATCGCGCGAATAAGGCTCGCGGGTGAACGGGTCGTGCACGAAGAAGTTCAGGTTCAGCGTCTTGGCCGCCCGGAACGGGTCGATCTGGGCGGTGGAGAAGTCGGGCAGCAGCATCATGTCCGACTCGTGGATGGATTGGAAGCCGCGAATCGACGAACCGTCGAAGGCCAGCCCGTCGGTGAACACGCTCTCGTCGAGCGCAGACGCGGGGATCGACAGATGCTGCATCATGCCCGGCAAGTCGCAGAACTGGATGTCGATGTACTCCACGTTCTCATCGGCCACGAGCTTGAGAATGTCGTCGGCCGTCTTGTCGGTCACAGAATTGTTCTCCTCCGCTGGTAGCCCCGGTCGGACGGTGGGGTTGCCGCTGCTGACGTTACGCAACCGCGGCAGGGCCCGCCGATGCCGGGTCGGGTTCCAACCCGCTTATCGTAGGGGGCATGAGCCGCCCCTTCTCATCGTGGCTGTCCGGGCCGGAGTCGGCCGGACCTCGGCCCCCCGACGGTGCCCCGGGCGAACGCCTGGGTTTGCCGCCCACCGGTCCGGGTTCGCTGGCCCCGATGGGGCGTCGAGTGCTGGCCCTGGCCGTCGACTGGCTATTGGCCTACGGGCTGGCCGGCCTGGGCTTGGCGTCGGGCGCGCTGACCTCGGAACTTCTGTCGACCGCGGTGCTGGTCATCTGGCTGGTGCTCGGTGCCGTCGCGGTGCGGCTGTTCGGCTTCACGCCGGGTCAGTACGCCTGCGGGCTGCGAGTGATCGCGGTGGACGGCGTCGGAGTGGGAGTCATACGCGCCGTGGTACGCGGACTGCTGATAGCGCTGGTGGTGCCGCCGTTGTTCTCCGACGCCGACGGTCGCGGTCTGCAGGACCGCGCGACCGGCACCGCAGTGGTGCGCGGACGCTAGCGGCGGTCGCGGGCTAGCGCCGCCGCACGGCGCGCTGCACCCCGCGCATCTTGGCTCCGGGCGGCATCGGGCCCTTGGGCATCGCGGCGGTCCCGGTGCGGTTGCCCAGTGCGGTCAGCCGCGACTCCAGCGAATCCATCTGCTTGGTGGTGATGTTGGCCGGGAGTTTGGTCAGGAAACGTTCCAGTTTGGACAACGGCACCTCGCCGTCGCCATTACCGACCACCACGTCGTAGATCGGTACCTCACCGACGGATTTGGCGATCTGCTTCTTCTGCTGGGCCAGCAGCGGCTTGACGCGCGCCGCGGAGCCCTCCGCGACCAGGATTACGCCGGGGCGTCCGATCACCCGGTGTACGGCGTCCAGCTGGCCGGTGGCGGCCACCCCGGGAGTGACCCGCCACTTGCCGCGCAGGTTATCCAGCGCCCACGCGGCCGCACCGGCCTGACCCTCGGCCTTGCGGTAAACCGACCGCTGAGCGCGCCGGCCGAAGATCACGAACGCCACCAGCGCGCCCAACACCACGCCGAGCGGAATCGTCGTCACCTTGGCGAAGGTTCCGCCGTTGAGCGCCAGCGCAGTGGTCACCCCCGCGACCAGCACGAAGGCGCCGATCATGTACGGCAGTAGCCGCTTGTCCTCTTTGCGCTGAAGCTGGAAGGCCTGCCACAGCTGGGTGCGGCGTTCTTTGCCGGCGGCCTTGCGGGTGGCTTTCGCCGCCGCCCGGGCAGCCTTGTCCTCGGTGGTGGTGCGCGCTCTGGCCATAGCTACCAAGGATACGCAGCCGGGCTTGCCGCCAGCCGGGGTATCAGCCGGGGGCCGCGCTGCGGTCGAGCTCGGCGCGACGCGCCATGGCCTGCTGGTAGAGCCGGCCGGCCCGATACGACGAGCGCACCAGCGGCCCGGACATCACCCCGGCGAAACCGAGCTCCTCGGCGTACCGCGCGTGCTCGACGAACTCCTCGGGTTTGACCCACCGGTCGATCGGGTGGTGTCGCTCACTGGGGCGCAGGTACTGGGTGATGGTGACCAGTTCGGCGCCGGCGTTGTGCATAGCGGAGAGCGCGTCCCGGATTTCCTCGGCGGTCTCGCCCATGCCCAGGATGAGGTTGCTCTTGGCGACCAGCCCGGCGTCGCGGGCCTGGGTCAAAACACTCAGGCTGCGCTCGTAGCTGAACCCGGGCCGGATCAACTTGAAGATGCGCGGCACGGTTTCGACGTTGTGCGCCAGCACTTCCGGGCGGGTTTCGAACACCTCACCCAGCAGGTCGGGTCGGGCGCCGAAGTCGGGGATCAGCAATTCGACACCCGTGGACGGGTTGAGTGCCTTGATGGCACGCACCGTCTCGGCGTAGAGCCAGGAGCCTTGATCGGCAAGGTCGTCGCGGGCGACGCCGGTCACGGTCGCATACCGCAGCCCCATCGCCTGCACGCTCTCGGCGACCCGGCGCGGTTCGTCGCGGTCGAGTTCGCTGGGTTTGCCCGACTTGATCAGACAGAACGAACAGTTGCGGGTGCAGACCTCGCCGCCGATCAGGAACGTGGCCTCCCGGTCCTCCCAACACTCGTAGATGTTGGGGCAGCCGGCCTCCTCGCAGACCGTGTGCAGCTTCTCCCGCTTGACCAAGCCCTTCAGCTCGGTGTAGTTCGGACCCATTCGGGCGCGCGTTTTGATCCACGATGGTTTGCGTTCGATCGGCGTCTCGGCGTTGCGTGCTTCAGCACGGCTTAATCTACGGCCTTCTCCGACGGCGCTCACCGGGTCGATGTTACGCGCGACTCGAAGTGGTCGCGTACCGGCAGCACGCCGTCGAGAGCGTCGACGACCGCCCCGGCGACCGCCCGCCGAACGTCGTCGACGCTGGTCACAAAGCCCAATTCCGCCGACAGCGACGTCACGCCCGCGTCGGTGATCCCGCACGGCACGATCGAGCTGAACGCACTGAGGTCACAATCACAATTGAGCGCGAACCCGTGCAGGGTGGTCGCCCGGGCCACCCGCACGCCGACCGCCGCGAGCTTGCGCGCGGGACGGCCGCCGCCGGCCGGCAGCCACACCCCGGATCTACCTTCGATTCGAATAGGGTTGAGGCCCAAGGTGTTACTCACCTCGATGAGTGATTCCTCAAGGCGGCGTACGTAATTGACCACGTCCATCGGTTCGGCCAGGCCGATGATCGGATAGCCGACCAGCTGTCCCGGGCCGTGCCAGGTGATCCTGCCGCCCCGGTCGACGTCGACCACCGGGGTGCCTTGAAGAGACTCGAGCGGGCGTTCGTGCGGCTCGGTGCGCCGCCCGGCGGTGTAGACCGGCGGATGCTCCAACAGCAACAGCGTGTCCGGGCCACCGGCGACCCTGGCGTCGGCCAGGTCACGTTGCAGCTGCCAGGCGGTGCCGTAGTCGACGGTATCCAGCTGGCGCACGTCGATCGGCGCAGTGTCAGACCGGATGGACCTCATGCTCGCAGGCTACCCGGGCTTAGAGCGGGGTCGGGCGGGTGGTGGCGTAGCCGAGGGCTTCGCCGATGGTGTTGTGCTGGAACTGGAAGCCGGCCTGCTCCAACACGGCCGGGATGGCGCGTTGACCGGCGAGCAGTCCCTCGTCGGCGAGTTCGCCGAAGGCGGCCCGGGCCGCGAAACCGGGCAGAGCCAACGGCGTCGGCCGGTTCAGCGCCCGGCCCAGGGCGGCGGTGAACTCGGCATTAGTCACCGGTGCCGGCCCGGTCAGGTTGATCGGACCGCTGATCGCGGACTCGGCCATCGCGAACCGCAGCGCCCGGACCTCGTCGTCCAGGCTGATCCAGGACATGTATTGGCGGCCGTTGCCCAGCCGGCTGCCCAGCCCCATCGAGAACAACGGACGCAGTCGGCTCAGGAGCCCACCCGAGCGGGACAGCACCAAGCCGGTGCGGGCCAGCACCACCCGGGCGCCGGCGGCCCGGGCGGGGGTGGTCGCAGCCTCCCAGTCCTGGGTCAGCCGGGCCAGAAACCCACGGCCGGACGGTGCGGACTCGTCGACGGTGCGGGCGCCGGTGTCGCCGTAGAAGCCGACTCCGCTGGCGTTGATCAGCACCGGTACCCGAGCATCGGCCACCGCCGCCGACAGCACCTCGGTGGGGGTGATCCGGCTGTCGCGCAGGTTCTGTTTGAACGCCCCCGACCAGCGGCGGTCGCTGATGCCGATTCCGCACAGGTTGACCACCGCGTCGACTCCGGCCAGGGCATCGACATCAATGTCGCCGGCCTCGGGGTCCCAGCGCAGCTCGGCGCGGTTGGCCGGGGCCCGGCGCACAATCCGCAGCACGTGATGGTCGGCGGTGCGCAAGGCCGACACCAGAGCGGAGCCGATCAGCCCGGACGACCCGGCGATCGCGACGATGGGATTGCCCACAGTGGAATCCTCTTGCAGCCCTTCCCGAAACCCCTAAGTCGCTAAAGCCCCAACTCGGCCTCGAACGCGCCTTCTTCGAGTCGGTTGCGGATCGTGGTCACGAATCGTCCCGCGTCGGCACCGTCGATCAGGCGGTGGTCGTAGGTCAGCGGCAGGTAACAGATCGACCGGACCCCGACCGACTCGTTACCGGCGTCGTCGATGACGACCCGCGGCCGCTTGACGATGGCCCCGGTGCCCAGCATGGCGGCCTGCGGCGGAACCAGAATCGGGGTGTCGAACAGTGCGCCCTGGCTGCCGATGTTGGTGATCGTGAAGGTGCCGCCGGACAATTCGTCCGGTTTGAGGCCGCCCGACCGCGCCCGGGCGGCGATGTCGGCGATGGCCCTTGCCAACCCCGCCAGCGACAGGTCGCCGGCGTTGTGGATCACCGGGGACAGCAGTCCCTGCTCGGTGTCCACCGCGAAGCCCAGGTGCTCGGCGTCGTAGTAGGTGATCTCACCGGCGTCTTCGTTGTAGCTGGCGTTGACGTTGGGGTGGGCCTTGAGGGCGTCGATCACCGCGCGGGCGATGAACGGCAGGTAGGTCAGGTTGACGCCCTCACGCTCGGCGAAGTCGGCCTTGGCTCTGGCCCGCAGCGACACGATCTTGGTCATGTCGACCTCGTGGGTCTGGGTGAGCTGAGCGGTGGCCTGCAGAGATTCGCGGGTCTTCTTGGCGGTGATCTGCCGGATCCGGCTGGCCTTGGCCGTGCTGCCACGCAGGTGCGCCAGTGCCGAGACCTGAGCTGCCGCCGGTGCCGGGGCAGCGGCGGCCGGCGGGGTCGAGGCGGGCGCGGCTGCCGGTGCCTTCTGCTGCTCAGCGAAGGCCAGCACGTCCTGCTTGCGGATCCGCCCGCCCACCCCGGTGCCGGTGACCCGGCTCAGGTCGATGTTGTTGTCGGTCGCGAGCTTGCGCACCAGGGGGGTTACATACGGCGTCGCGTCGGAGCTGGGCGCGGACTGTGCCGGTGCCGGCGCCTCCCGGGGCGGCTGGGGTGCGGCCGCGGGTGCGGGTTCCGGCGCGGGCGCCGGTGTCGGCGCCGGTGCGGGCTCAGGCTCGGGCCTCGACTGCGGGGCGGGAGCCGGTTCTGCTGCGGGGGCGGGCGACGGCTCCGGTGCGGGGGCCGGCGCAGGCTCTGCGGCCGGGGCGGCCGCGGAGCCCGAACCGATCTTGGCCAGCTCACCGCCGACCTCGACGGTGGCGTCCTCCTCGGCGGTGATCGACAGCAGGGTGCCGGACACCGGCGACGGGATCTCGGTGTCCACCTTGTCGGTGGAGACCTCCACCAGCGGTTCGTCGACCTCCACCGAGTCGCCGACCTGCTTCAGCCAACGAGTCACGGTGCCCTCGGTGACCGATTCGCCCAACTCGGGCATCAGCACCGGGGTGCCGCCACCGGCCGGGGCCGCGGGCTTCGCGGCCGGCTGAGCTTCGGGTTGCGGCTCCGGCTCGGCCTTCGTCTCCGGCTCAGCTTGCGGCTCCGGCTCGGCTTCCGGTTCGGGCTTGGCCTGCGGTTCGGGCTGCGAAGCGCTTGCAGTGCTTTCGCCGGCTTCGCCGATCACGGCGAGCTCGCCGCCCACCTCGACGGTGTCGTCCTCCTGGGCCACGATCTTGGTCAGCACGCCGGACACCGGCGCTGGGATCTCGGTGTCGACCTTGTCGGTGGAGACCTCGAGCAGTGGCTCGTCGACCTCGACGGTGTCGCCCTCCTTCTTGAGCCAGCGGGTCACGGTTCCTTCGGTGACGCTCTCACCGAGTGCCGGCATCTGAACTGAGAACGCCATCGCTGTTGACTCCTCGATCGGTCGTTGGGCCGCCTTGGCTCGCCTTCTGGCTTACCACAGCGGCGTACCCCGGGTGCCCTGGGCGGGCGGATTGGGCGAATCCATCCTGTCACTACCGCACCGTCGCCACACAGTCAGGGCGCGGCTGGTGACCGACGACGGCGCCGGCCCCGGCCAGCCCGGCCGGCCAATCCGGCGACCGCCCACCAGCCGAATGACCGCATAGGGCAAATGCGTTGCGTTACCGGGTGATTCCGGCCGTCGGGGCCTGCTCAACCGTGCTGGCAGATGTCCTCCAGGACTGCGAACATGGTGCGGGTCGGCACTCCGGTGCCGCCCTTGGGCGTGTAGCCCCAGGCGCCGACGGTGTTGTAGGCGGGCGCGGCAACGTCGATGTGTGCCCAGGACACGCCGTCGGCCACGAACTCGCGCAGGAACACCCCGGCGACCAGCATTCCTGCGAAGCGCTGTCCACTGACGTTGGCCAGATCGGCCACCGTCGACTTGAGGTCGTCCTTGAGCTCGTCGGGCAGTGGCATCGGCCAGCCGTTCTCGCCGACGGACTGCGAGATCGCCGCCACCCGGTCGCGGAACTCGTCGCTGCCCATCACCCCGGGGGTGCGCGCGCCGAGCGCCACCGTCTGCGCGCCGGTCAGCGTCGAGGTCTCGATGAGATAGTCCGGGTTGTCCTCGCAGGCCCGCACGATCGCGTCGGCCAGGATCAGCCGGCCCTCGGCGTCGGTGTTGAGCACCTCGACGGTGGTGCCGCCGTACTGGGTGAGCACGTCGCCGGGGCGCTGCGCGGTCGACGACGGCATGTTCTCGGCCATCGGCACGGTGGCGATCACCTCGATCGGCAGCTTGCGACGGGCGGCCAGCACGACAGTGGCGATCACTGCGGCCGCCCCGCCCATGTCGGAGGTCATGTGGTGCATGGAGGCAGCCGGCTTGATCGAGATGCCACCGGTGTCGAAGGTGATGCCCTTGCCGACCAGTGCCACCCTCTTGGGCGACTCCACACCACCTTCGGGCCGGTAGGCCAACCGCACCAGCCGTGGCGGGCGCGAGGAGCCCTTTCCGACACCGGTCACCCCGCCGTACCCGGCGTCGGCGAGTGCCTGCTCGTCGAGCACCTCGACATCCAGGCCGGCGGATTCGCCCAGGGCCCGGGCCCGGTCGGCGAATTCGGCCGGGAACAGGTGACTCGGCGGGGTGTTCACGAAGTCCCGCGCGGTGGCCACCGCGGCGGCGACGTCGGCGGCGTGCGCCGCCTGCGCCTGGGCATCCGGGGCCGCGGACAGCACGGTGACCTCGGCCAGGCCCGCATCCTTGGGTGCGGTCTTGTCGCTGCGGAAGGCGGTGAACCGGTAGCTGCCCAGGATCAGTCCCTCGACGTCGGCGCCGACGACGCCGTCACCGCGCAGACCGGCCAGGGTGCTGATCACCGCCTCTGTCCCGTTCAGTGTGCGTGCCGCCGCCCCGGCGGCCCGGCGGACGATATCGGCGGGCCACTGGTCATGCCGCTTGCCCACGCCGACCGCCAGCACACTGCCGACCGGCAGCGCCGACACCACCAGCCGGGTCACCTGCTCGACGCCGCCCTTGGCGCCCACTGCGGACAGTCCGGCTTCGATCTCGGCGATCGCGTCGGCGGGCAGGGCAGGCTCGGTCAATCCGACCAGCGCGCCGGACTCGTCGCCGGTTGAGGTCACCGGCACGATCAACACCGATTCGCCGACTCCCTGGCTGGGCAGGGTGGTCGAGACGGTGACGGTGGGGGCAAGGTATCCGGGTTGGGTGCTCACAAGCACTCACCCTAACGATCGACGGTCAGGTCCAGCTCGTATGCCGGGACGGGTTCGTCGAAGCCCTTGAGCGTCAAAGGTTCTTGACGGGTGACCTGCCAGTCGCGCAGTTCGTCGCGGACGCAGGTGGAGGCCAGGACCTGCCCGGGGGCGGCAGCGTCCACCAGGCGCGCGGCCAGGTTCACCGGGGTGCCGAAATAGTCGCCGTTGATCGACAGCAGCTCGCCGTAGGCCAGGCCGGCGCGCACCTGCAGCCCGGCTCTGCGGGCCTTCGGGTGGTGGACCAGATCCGCCGCCGCCTTGGCCAGCAGTTCTCCGGTCGCGCTCACCCACATCACCGCGTCGCCGATGAACTTGACCACCCGTCCGCCGTCGGCGTGCACCACGTCGGAGACGCTGCCGCCGAAGTCAGTGAGCAGATTGGCCAGCTCCGCCGCGTTGAGCACTCGGGTCAGAGCGGTGAAGCCGGTCAGGTCGGCGAACCCGACGCCACACAGGATGCTCGCCGACGGCCCGCCGGCCAGTCCCTCCAGAAACGTCCGGTGGCTGACCTGGTGCTGGCGGTGCACGGCGTCGATCATCGCCCCGATCCGCGGGATGAACGTCGCGACCGACCGCCAGGCGCGCGCCGTGCGCAACTCGTCGCTGGTGTGTCCCAGCCACATGTCGGGCTGGGTGAGCCGGATCATGCTCGACTCGGCCTCGGCGAGCCGCGCCATCGTCGCACCCAGCACCCGCAGGAAGCCGTCGACGGGCTCCCCGAGATTCGACCGCATCTCAACCCAGGTGGCCAGCCCATCCACGTCGGCCTGGCTCAATGCCGGCGTGTCGGGGCCGGCGATGCTGAGCCCGAGCATCTGCCAGGCGCGCTCGATGTCACAGACCGGCACTCCCAGTGCGTCGGCGGCGGTCCGCAGTGTGTAGCTCGGCGGTCCCGAGCGTCCCACCACGTCACCGGCCAGCCCGAACAACCGGCCCTGACGCTCGGCGTCGACCATCTGCTCGACGGTGAAGCCCAGACCGTCGAGGTACTCAAGCAGGCCGGCGCGCTTGCGCGCGTCGGCGATCCCCGCAGTTTCGAGTGCGTCCCAATCAACCACCTGTATAAGTGTGCCGATTAGGCTGGCTCGTCGTGAGCGAACTGCAACACGGACCCTTGGAAGACCGCCACCGCGAGCTGGGCGCCAGTTTCGCGGAGTTCGGTGGCTGGCTGATGCCGGTGTCCTACGCCGGCACCGTCGCCGAGCACAACGCCACCCGCAGCGCCGTGGGCCTGTTCGATGTGAGCCATCTGGGCAAGGCGACCGTGCGCGGCCCGGGCGCGGCAGCGTTCGTCAACTCGACGCTCACCAACGACCTGGGCAGGATCGAGCCCGGCAAGGCGCAATACACGTTGTGCTGCACCGAATCCGGTGGGGTCATCGACGACCTGATCGCCTACTACGTCGCTGACGATGAGATCTTTCTGGTGCCCAACGCGGCCAACACCGCGGCGGTGGTGGCCACCCTGCGGCAGGCCGCACCGGCCGGGGTGACGATCACCGACGAGCACCGCTCCCGCGCGGTGCTGGCGGTGCAGGGCCCGCGATCGACCGAGGTGCTGGCCGGTTTGGGTCTGCCGACCGAGATGGACTACATGGCCTTTGAAGACGCCGGCTACGCCGGGGTGCCGGTGCGGGTGTGCCGCAGCGGCTACACCGGTGAACACGGCTACGAGCTGCTGCCGGAGTGGGAGTCGGCGCCGGTGGTGTTCGACGCGCTGGTGGCGGCGGTGGCGCAGGCCGGGGGCGAGTTGGCCGGTCTGGGGGCCCGCGACACACTGCGCACCGAGATGGGCTACCCGCTGCACGGTCACGAACTGTCGCCGGACATCTCGCCGCTGCAGGCGCGCTGCGGTTGGGCGATCGGCTGGAAGAAGGAGGCGTTTTTCGGGCGCGAGGCGCTGCAGGCGGAGAAGGCGGCAGGTCCGGCGCGGCTGCTGCGCGGGCTGCGCGCCACCGGCCGGGGAGTGCTGCGGGCCGAGTTGGCCGTACTCGACGGCGACCGCCAAGTCGGGGTCACCACCTCGGGTACCTTCTCGCCGACGTTGAAGGCCGGTATCGCGCTGGCGCTGATCGACGCGCAGGCCGGGATCGAGGATGGTGCGCGGCTCACCGTCGACGTGCGCGGCCGGGCGGTCGAGTGCGAGGTGGTACAGCCGCCGTTCGTGACGGCAAAAACCCGCTAGCGCACCGGATATACAATCGCTGCATGAAAAGCGGCCTCCTCGAGTTCCACGTGTCGGTCACAGCGAACCCGACTCCCGACGAGGTGCGCGAATCCATTTTGGCGGAGCCGGGTTTCGGCAAGTACCACACCGATCACATGGTGTCGATCGACTACCACGTCGATGCCGGTTGGCATAACGCGCGGGTCATGCCCTACGGGCCGATCGAACTGGACCCCTCGGCGGTCGTCCTGCACTACGCGCAGGAGGTCTTCGAGGGGCTCAAGGCCTACCGCTGGACCGACGGGGAGATCGTGTCGTTCCGGCCCGAGGCCAACGCCGCCCGGATGCGCGCGTCGGCGCGGCGGCTGGCGATCCCGGAACTTCCCGACGAGCTGTTCATCGAGTCGCTGCGGCAGCTGATCGCCGTGGACGGAGCCTGGGTGCCGGCGCCCGGCGGCGAGGAGTCGCTGTACCTGCGACCGTTCATCTTCGCCACCGAGCCGGGTCTGGGGGTGCGTCCGGCCAACGAGTATCGCTGCCTGGTGATGGCCTCACCGGCGGGCGCGTACTTCAAGGGCGGCATCAAACCGGTGAGCGTCTGGCTGTCGACGGAGTATGTCCGGGCCTGCCCGGGCGGCACCGGTGCAGCCAAGTTCGGCGGCAATTACGCCGCGTCACTGGTCGCCCAGGCGCAGGCCGCCGACAACGGCTGCGACCAGGTGGTGTGGCTGGATGCAGCCGAGCGGCGCTACGTCGAAGAGATGGGCGGGATGAACCTGTTCTTCGTGTTCGGCACCGGCGGCTCGGCGCGCCTCGTCACGCCGGAGCTGTCCGGCTCACTGCTGCCCGGTATCACCCGGGATTCGTTGTTGCAGTTGGCGACCGACGCCGGATTCGCGGTCGAGGAGCGCAAGATCGACGTCGGCGAATGGGAGAAGAAGGCCGCATCCGGCGAGATCACCGAGGTGTTCGCCTGTGGCACCGCTGCGGTCATCACCCCGGTGTCGCAGGTCAAGTCCGCAGACGGGGAGTTCACCATTGCCGACGGCCAGCCCGGCGAGGTCACCATGGCGCTGCGCGACACCCTGACCGGGATCCAGCGCGGTACCTTCGCCGACACCCATGGGTGGATGGCCCGGCTGGACTGATCCGGCCGAGCTCAATCCGCTTTGCCCGGCGGTGCATCCGGTTCGTCGGACCCCACCTGCCAGTCCTCGGCCGCGTTTTCCTCCGCGCCGGGAAATTCCGGTGCGTCACCGGCCCCCTCGGTCATCGCCTTGCGCGATTCCCGGCTTCTCTTGCTATAGCGGTGATGGCGAGCCATCCACGTCCCCCTCCTCTGCAGCGAGAAGTCCAAGATGTTCATAACTGTTCCTATTTTTACAAGATTACCCTGGAGGTAAGACGACCGGGGGGAGAAATGTCTATAAGCCCGGAAAAAAATATGTGCCGAGGCTGGTCGCTCAGAGTGCGACCAGCAGCACCGCGACCAGCGCCGTGGTCCATTCGACGGCGGCACCCAGCACGTCGCCGGAGACACCGCCGAAGCGTCGCACACAGTGCCTGACCAGCACCGCCGCGCCGCCCAACGCTGCGGCGACAGCTACCGGTCCGTGCCACGGCGCCGAACCGGCGACGGTCGACCCGACTGCCAGCGCCACCACCCAGGCGATCGCCACCGGCACCGGCTGACTGCCCGCCACGGCGGCGCCCAGCGTGCTGCCCGGTGCGGCGGGCACCGAACGCAGGCAGGCCAGCACCGCGGCCACCCGGCCCGCGGCGACCGCGACCACGATCCCCGCCGCGTCCAGCATCGGGAACGCGAGGGCCTGCAGGCCGATCACCAGCACCACGGCCGCCACCCCGAACGGCCCGGTCGACCCGTCGCGCATCACCTGCAGAGCCTGGGCGGCGGGCCGGTAACAGCCGAGGCCGTCGGCGGTATCGGCCACCCCGTCGATGTGCAGCCCACGCGTCGCGGCCAGCAGCGCGGCCACCGCGAGCAGTCCGGTCAAGGCGCTGCCCGGGCCGAACGCGATCCCGCCGGCCCAGACGGCCCCGGCCGCCAGTGCTCCCAGGGCGGCTCCGACGACCGGCAATGCGGTGATCACACCGCGGCCGAACACCCGGTCGTCACCGCCGCCTACCGGCAGCACCGTACCGAACGCGAAAGCGCCTGCCAACGAACGGATCACGACGACGGACGGTCGGTGACGCCGGCTTCGGCGAAGGTGGACATCGACGCCAACGCGGCCACCGCGGCGCGCAGCACCGGCAGCGCCACCGCCGCGCCGGTGCCCTCGCCCAGCCGCATCCGCAGATCGAGGATCGGCTCCAGTCCCAGCGCCGCACAGGCCAGCGCGTGGGCCGGCTCGGGGGAGCGGTGGCCGGCCTGCCACCACGCCCGCGCGCCGGGCGCCAGCCGTTCTGCCACCAGGGCGGCCGCCGTCGACGCCAGGCCGTCGAGCAGTACCGGTGTGCGACGGACGGCCGCCTGGGCGCAGAAGCCCGCCAGCGCGGCCAGGTCGGCGCCGCCGCAGCAGCGCAGCAGGCCCAGTGGATCCGAGACCCCACGCGACCTGAACAGCGCATCGCGCACCGCTGCGGTCTTGCGCGCCCAGCCGGCGTCGTCGATACCGGTCCCGTGGCCGACCGCCGCGACGGGCTCGGCGCCGGTCAGTGCCGCGATCAAAGTCGCTGCGACAGTGGTATTTCCGATCCCCATATCGCCGGGGATGAGCAGATCCGCCCCGGTATCGACTTCGTCGTCGGCGATCCGGCGGCCCGCCTCCACGGCAGCCAGGGTCTCCTCGGCGGTCAGGGCGTCCTCGCTGGAGATGTCACCGCTGCCGCGACGCACCTTGTACGCACTGATCTCATCCGGTAAATCGGGGGCTCCGCTGTCTATGGCCATGTCCACCACCCGCACGCCCGCGGCGCCGATGGCGGCCAGCGCGTTGATGGCAGCCCCTCCGCGGTCGATGTTGGCGGCCATCTGCGCGGTCACCTCCGCCGGGTAAGCGGACACCCGCTCGCGGGTCACACCATGATCACCGGCGAACACCACCACCCGGACGCGATCGAATTGTCTTGGCGGGCAATGGCCTTGACAGGCCGTCACCCACACCGACAGGTCCTCGAGGCGGCCCAGCGAGCCGGGAGGTTTGGTCAGCGAGTCCTGGCGTGCGCGGGCGGCGGCCGCCACCGTCGCATCGGGCGGACTGACCGGCGGGAAAGCTAAAAAGTCCAAGGTTGTCGGCCCCCGCGTCGAAATCAGCCGAGGCGTTCGCCGCGGCGCACCTGCGGGCGCGGTGCCCGCATCCGGCGCAGCGTCGAGGCCCGACTGGCGGCGTAAAGCCCCAATTTCCATCGGGCTTCGGTGTTGTCGGGGTACTTGATGTCGACCAACCTGCCGACCTTGCGGGCCACCAGCACCCCGTCGGCGGCCATCAAAACCATCAGCAGCATCATCGCCGGAGAGATGTAGAACTGGATCTGCGGGACCGCCATCATGACGAACATCAACCCCAAGGCCACCGGCATGAACAGGCCCAGCAGGTTGTAGCGGGCGTCGACGATGTCGCGGACGTAGCGGCGTACCGGGCCGCGGTCGCGGTCGAGCAGGGCCGTCTCGTCGCCGGCGAGCATCCGCTCCCGGCGCTTGGCCATCCGCTCCCGCCGTTCCGTCTTCTCGGCCCGGCGCTCTTCCTTGCTCAGCTTCGGCCCGGCCAGGCTCTTGCGTCTGGCCCGAGCCTCCGCGGAGGTCATCGGAGCCGGCGCCACCGGACCGCGCCGTTTGACGGCCGCATTGCGCTTGGGGGTGGGCCGGCCCTTGGGGGCGGTGCCGCCGGAACGAGCGGAGTCCTCGAACCCGGCGCTGTCGAGGTCGACGGCGCCGCTCGCGGAGTCAGCGGCCCCAGTGGACTCCGCATCAACTTTCCTGCGTCCCGGCAACTTCACGCCCGCCAGATTACTTGGCCGGCCTGCCCGGGCCGCGTGGCCGTCCGTGTGGCTCGATACCCTGCCGGTATGGCTGACCACCCCGGTGCCGGCGCGTCCGCCGCCTCCGGGGCACCTGTGCTGCGGGTGCTCATAGCACCGGACTGCTACGGCGAGAGCCTGACGGCGGTTCAGGCCGCCGCCGCGATCTCGACCGGATGGCATCGCAGCCGCCCCCACGACCGGCTGGCGATCGCCCCGCAGTCCGACGGCGGACCGGGCTTCGTCGCGGTGCTGGCCGCCGGGCTGGGCGCCGCCGGTTCGGGCACGGTGCAGCGGTGCCAGGTCAGCGGGCCGCTGGGCTCGCCGGCCGACGCGGAGTGGTTCTGGGACCCGGCATCCAAGACGGCGTACCTGGAGTGCGCGCAGGCCTGCGGCCTGGCGCTGCTCGACGGTCCGCCCTCGCCGCGGACCGCATTGGCTGCCCACAGCGCAGGGGTGGGGCAGCTCGTCGAGGCGGCGCTGGCAGCCGGCGCGACCCGGATCGTCATCGGACTGGGCGGCAGCGCGAGCACCGACGGCGGACGGGGCATGGTCGACGAACTGGGCGGTCTGGCCGCCGCCTGGCAACGGCTCACCGATATCGAACTGGTCGCGGCCTGTGACGTCGAACATCCCCTGCTGGGCCCGTGGGGCTCGGCACGGGTATTCGGGCCGCAGAAGGGCGCTGACGCTGCGACTGTCGCCGTACTCGAGACCCGCCTGACAGCTTGGGCGACCGAACTGGACAACGCAGCCGGACGTCAGGTCAGTGCTGCGTCGGGGGCTGGCGCCGCAGGCGGGATCGGCGCGGCGTTGCTCGCATTGGGCGCCACGGCACAATCCGGGGCGGCCATCGTGGCCGGCCACACCGGTCTGGCGGCCGCCCTCGCCGACGCCGATGTCCTCGTCACCGGTGAAGGCCGCTTCGACCAGCAGTCGCTGCACGGAAAGGTGATCGGCTCGCTGTGCACCGCGGCGCGCGCGCGGCAGCTGCCGGTGCTGGTGCTGGCCGGCCAGATCAGCCTGGACGAACCGGCGCTGCGGTCGGCCGGCGTGGTGGCCGCCAGGGCGATCGCCGACCATGCCGGCTCGGTGGGGCTGGCCCTGGTCGACGCGGCCAACCAGCTGATCGGTCTGGCCACCGTGCTTGCGGCCCAGATCGGCAGTCGACCGACAGATTCCCGCGGTCCGGCGGCTCAGTAGGGAACACGTTGGCGCAGGGTATCGTTGTCATGGTGGGCTCGACGTCTCGGAGTCGAGGCCGGAAGCAAGGAGCCCACCCCCATGATCAACCGTAATAGGGAGACGCAATGACTGTTCAGGATCAGTCGACCACCGAGGCCCCAGGCGTGGTCTTGACCGACGAAGCCGCAGCCAAGGTGAAGTCGCTGCTGGCCCAGGAAGGCCGTGACGACCTGACCCTGCGCATCTCGGTCCAACCGGGCGGCTGCGCCGGCCTGCGCTACAACCTGTTCTTCGACGACCGGAGCCTCGACGGTGACGTGATCGTGGAGTTCGGCGGGGTGAAGCTGGCCGTCGACCGGATGAGCGCCCCGTACCTGCAAGGCGCGGAGATCGGCTACGCCGACCAGATCGACAAGCAGGGCTTCACCATCGAGAACCCCAACGCCGGCGGCTCCTGCTCGTGCGGCGACTCGTTCAACTGACCACCTAGCACTGCCTGACCCCCGGGCCCTCCGGTGCGTTCGCCCGCACGATGACCCGGGCACTTGGCGCTGCCCGACGACGCGCCGGGTTCAACGGGCCGCTACCGTGGGAACCCACATTCGGGTACACGTTGAACACACGAGGGGGATAGTCAGTGACGATTGCGGTGACCGGTTCGATCGCGACCGACCATTTGATGCGCTTTCCGGGTCGGTTCTCCGAACAACTCCTGGCCGATCACCTGCAGAAGGTCTCGCTGAGCTTCCTGGTCGACGACCTGGTGGTGCACCGCGGCGGAGTGGCCGGCAACATCGCCTACGCGATCGGCGTGCTCGGCGGTGACGCCGCGCTGGTCGGGGCGGCTGGCGACGACTTCGCCGACTACCGCGACTGGCTGACCTCGCACGGCGTCAACTGCGACAACGTGCTGGTCTCCACGACGGCGCACACCGCGCGCTTCACCTGCACCACCGACATCGACATGGCCCAGATCGCCTCGTTCTACCCGGGCGCCATGTCCGAGGCCCGCAACATCTCGCTGGCCGAGGTGGTGGCGGGTGTCGGCACCCCCGAACTGGTGATCGTGGGAGCCAACGACCCCGAGGCGATGTTCCTGCACACCGAGGAGTGCCGCAAATTGGGCCTGGCGTTCGCCGCCGACCCGTCTCAGCAGCTGGCCCGGCTGACCGGTGACGAGATCCGCCGGCTCATCGATGGGGCGGCCTACCTGTTCACCAACGACTACGAGTGGGACCTGCTGCTGTCCAAGACCGGCTGGACCGACGCCGACGTGATGAAGCAGGTCGGGCTGCGGGTGACCACCCTGGGAGCCAAGGGCGTCGACATCGTCAGCCCCGATGGCTCCCGGGTCCACGTCGGCGTGGTCCCCGAGAAGGCGCAGACCGACCCGACCGGAGTCGGTGACGCCTTCCGCGCCGGTTTCCTGACCGGGCGCAGCGCCGGGCTGAGCCTGGAGCGGTCGGCCCAGCTCGGTTCCTTGGTGGCGGTGCTGGTGCTGGAATCCACCGGAACCCAGGAGTGGTCGTGGGACCGCGATGCCGCGCTTGCCCGGCTGGCCGACGCCTATGGCGACGCCGCGGCGGCCGAGATCGGTAACGCCCTGCCGTCTTGACGCTAGGTCAACGGCTACAGCTGCACCGGATAGCTGGGCTCGCTGATCTGCGGTATCACCGAGCGCTCGACGAAGATCGCGTGCCACAGCATGAAGATCAGCATGGTCCACAGCCGCCGGCTGTGATCGGCCGTGCCGACTCGGTGTTCGTCGAGCATGGTGCGCACCGCGGCCACGTCGATCAGGTGACCCGCGCCGGTGGCCTCCAGCGTGGCGTACGCCCACTCCAACAGCTCACCGGCGCGCAGCCAGTGCCGCAACGGCACCGGGAAACCGAGCTTGGGCCGATGCAGCACGTGCGCGGGAATGATCGGCTCCAGCGCACGACGCAGTGCGTACTTGGTGGTTGTGCGGGTGATCTTGGCCGACACCGGCAGCCGGGAGGCCACCGCGAACACCTCGGGGTCCAGGAACGGCACCCGCAACTCCAGGGAGTTGGCCATCGTCATCTTGTCCGCCTTGACCAGGATGTCGCCCCGCAGCCAGGTGAACAGGTCGATGTGCTGCATCCGGGCCACCGGGTCCCAGCCGGCCGATTCGGCATACAGCGGCGCGGTGACGTCGGTGTGCGTCCACTCGGGGGAGAAGCCGGGCAACACCGCCCGCAGCTGCTCGTCGGAGAAGCTGCGCGCGTTGCCGTAGTAGCGCTCTTCCAGCGTCAGCGACCCGCGGTGCAGCAGGCTCTTGCCGCGCATCCCGTCGGGAAGCGGCTTGGACACCTTTCCCATCGACCGGCGGACCGGTGCCGGCAGGTAGTTGAACGGCCGCAGCGACAGCGGCTCGCGGTAGATCGTGTAGCCGCCGAACAACTCGTCGGCACCTTCCCCGGAGAGCACCACCTTGACGTGCTTGCGGGCTTCGGCGGCGATGAAGTACAGCGGGACCAGGGCCGGGTCGGCGACCGGGTCGTCGAGGTACCAGACGATCTCGGGCAGGGCTGCGACGAACTCGCCCGCGCTGACCACCTTGACCACATGCCGGGCGCCGATCGCCTCGGCGGACGCGGCGGCGACGTCGACCTCGGAGAAGCCCTCCCGCTCGAACCCGGTGGTGAAGGTGATCAGCTTGGGGTTGTGACGCATCGCCAGCGCGGCTATCGCGGTGGAGTCGATCCCCCCGGACAGGAACGCGCCGACGGTGACATCGGCCCGCATGTGCTTGGCCACCGAGTCCTCGAGCACCGCGGTGATCTCGTCGTAGCGAGCCTGTTCGGTGTCGCGGGTGATCGGGTTGGCGTCGAATCGCGGCTTGAAGTAGCGGGTGACCTCCGGGACCGGCCGGTCCGGGCGCAGCCGCGCCCAGCAGCCGGACTCCAGCCGCCGCACCCCGCGGTGCAGTGTTTCGGGCTCGGGCACGTACTGCAGCACCGTGTAGTGCTGCAGCGCCCGCATGTCGATGCCGGTCTCTCCGGTGTCGAATCCCACCAGGTCGGCCATGTCGAGCAGCGACTTCTTCTCGCTGCCCACCGCCGTACCGCCCGGCCCGGATGCCATGAACAGCGGCTTGATCCCGAACGGGTCGCGCGCGCAGAACAGCTCACCGCTCAGCGTGTCCCACAGCGCGAAGGCGAACATGCCGCGTAGGCGGGGCAGCACCTCGGCGCCCCAGTAGTGGTAGCCGGCGACGATCGCCTCCCCGTCGCCGTCGGTGTGGAAAACAGCGCCGTGGGTTGCGGTCAGTTCTTCGCGCAACTCGAGGTAGTTGTAGATCTCTCCGTTGAACACCAGCACGTAGCGGTCCGGCTGCTCGGCGGGCCCCCAGCGCAGCGGCTGATGCGAATACTCGATGTCGATGATCGACAGCCGGTTGAAACCGAGGGCGACGCCGTCGCCGGTCCAGGTGCCCAATTCGTCGGGTCCGCGATGACGCATCAGGTGCGCCGCCCGTTCGACCGTGGCGGCGATATCGGTGGGGTTGGCGGTGCCGGCCGGGGCACACACGAAGGCCAGCAGTCCGCACATCGGGTCCCAGTATGCCGCACCGGTATCGGCCTTGAAATGCAGAGGCCCTGCGCGGGGCCGATGGTTGACTTACCGGCGCCGCCCCAACCGGCAGGTCAGGCGAACGCCGGTGACCCGAGTGGTCTACGCTGCGTAGTATTCGACTGCTCCGCCGGGTCAGCCGGCCCGGTCTGTGACTCGAGGAGGCACCAACGTGACACGTCGCGGGCAGGGCGTTGTGCTTAGCCGTCTGCGTCGGCCGCTGGCGGGGGCCGGCGTGCTCGGGCTGCTGGCGGTGACGCTCACCGGATGCAGCTTTGACTGGACCGACGTGGTCGGTTTCGGCTGGCCCAAGGGCATCACCCCGGAGGCCGAGGCTAACTACAAGCTGTGGCTCGGCATGGTGATCGCCTCGGTGGCGATCGGCGCCATCGTCTGGGGAATGATCTTCTGGTCGACGTTCTTCCACCGCAAGAAGGCGACCGACACCGAGTTGCCACGCCAGTTCGGCTACAACATGCCCCTGGAACTCGGACTCACCGTCCTGCCGTTCCTGGCCATCGCGGTGATCTTCTACTTCACCGTTGTGGTGCAGGAGAAGATGCTGCACCACGACCCCGACCCCGAGGTGGTCGTCAATGTCACCGCGTTCCAGTGGAACTGGAAGTTCGGCTACCAGAAGGTCGACTTCCGCGACGGCCTCATCCGCGGCTACGACGGCGTGGACCAGGCCCGCAAGGACGCACTGGTCTCCAAGCCGGAAGGCGTCGACGAGCACGGTGAGGAAGTGGTCGGGCCGATCCGCGGGCTCAACACCGAAGACCGGAGCTACCTCAACTTCGACAAGATCGAGACGCTCGGCACCACCAACGAGGTGCCGGTGCTGGTGGTCCCCAGCGGCAAGCGCATCGAGTTCGTGTTGAACTCCGCCGATGTCATCCACTCCTTCTGGGTGCCGGAGTTCCTGTTCAAGCGTGACGTCATCGCCTGGCCCGAGCGCAACAACCAGGTGAACACCTTCCAGGTCTCCGAGATCACCAAGGAGGGGGCGTTCGTCGGCCACTGCGCCGAGATGTGCGGCACCTACCACGCGATGATGAACTTCGAGGTTCGGGTGGTCTCGCCCAACGACTTCAAGGCCTATCTGGAACAGCGCATCGCCGGCAAGACCAACGCCGAGGCGCTGGAGGCGATCAAACAAGATCCGCTGGCCATCACCACGCACCCATTCGACAGCCGCCGCGGTCTGCTAGCCCCGCAAGCCAGCAACAAGTAGGGACAACCTCATGCGCATCGAATCCAGGCTGTTCGAGTTCGTGGCCACCTTCTTCGTGGTGGTCGGGGTGGTCTACGCGGTGCTGACCGCACTGTTCGCCACTGGTGGCGTGGAGTGGGCCGGAACCACGGCGCTGATCTTGACCGGCATGATGGCCCTGATCGTGGCCACCTTCTTCCGGTTCGTGGCGCGCCGGCTGGACACCCGCCCGGAGGACTACGAGGCGGCCGAAGTCAGCGACGGCGCCGGGGAACTGGGCTTCTTCAGCCCGCACAGCTGGTGGCCGATCCTGATCGCGTTGTCCGGATCGGTGGCCGCCGTCGGGATCGGGTTGTGGCTCCCGTGGCTGATCGCCGCCGGAGTGGTGCTGGTGTTGGCGAGCGTGGCCGGACTGGTCTTCGAGTATTACATCGGCCCCGAGAAACACTGAGCCGGTCCGCGCGCGCCGCCGTGTCACCGGCGTTTGGGTAGGGTTGCCGGTGCACAATGACCAACGGCGGTTGATAGTGAGCGCAGTCGGTCATCGCGTCGCGCGTGTGGGTGTCGCGGTTGGAACAGGATAGGCGGGAATGAGCGGGCCGAATCCCCCGGAGGCGGGCTCTGGAGACGGAGACCCCGGCAACGGTCAGCCAGCCTCCGAACTTGCCCCGGAAATGGTCTCGGGCGCAGGCGGTGACCGGGACATCCCGGCGATCGACGACGTAGCGGCGGCCGCACCCGCCGGGACTCCGGACAACACGGCGTACTCCCAGGCGTATTCAGCTCCCGAGTCCGAGCAGTTCTTGACCGGTCCCTACCTGCCGGCGGACCCGCGGCTCTACGATTACGACACCTACGACACACCTGACGAGCCGGATCCGCACTCCAAGACGCCGCGCTGGCCCTGGGTGGTCGGGGTTACCGTCATCGTTGCCGCGATCTCCCTGGTGGTGTCGGTGGCACTGCTGTTCGCCCGCACCGAGACCCACGACCTGGCCACTCCCGACACGACGAGCACCACCGTGTCGCAGCCGCCGGTGCAGGACGAGATCACCAGAACCAGCAGTCCGACCACCACCGTGCCGCCACCGCCCCCGCCGCCGTCCAGCGAGGAGCCGCCGCCCCCGCCACCGTCCAGTGAGGAGCCGCCGCCGCCGCCGGTGGAGGCTCCGTCCCCCGAACCATCCACTACGACAACGGAGCCCACCACGACCACGCAAGCCAAGCCGATGCAGGTGACCTACTCGGTGACCGGCACCAAGGCACCGTTCGACCAGATCACAATCACCTACGTCGACGCCTCCGGGCAACGTCGGACGCAGCGCAACGCCTACATCCCGTGGTCGCTGACGCTGACGCCGATCTCCCAGTCGGAGGTCGGTTCGGTGGAGGCGTCCAGCATGCTGCGGCTGAGCAAGCTCAACTGCTCGATCACCAGCAGTGACGGTAGGGTGCTGTCCTCCAACAGCAACGACGCACCGGCGACGAGCTGCTGATGGTCGGCAGAAACATCGCAGACCGTTTCGTCCGCCCGGGGCACTCCCCGGAGGTCACCGACCGAGTGCTGCTCGGTGTCTGCGCCGCGATCTGGCTGGCGCTGTTGGGCATGGGCGTGGCGGCCATGGTCGCGCTGGTGGACCTCGGAAGGGGCTTTCACCAGCCCGAGCAGAGTTCACCCACCGGCCTGCTGTACATCGTCATCGGAGTCTCCGCGCTGGTCATCCTGGCGGCCATCCCGGTGCTGCTGCGTGCGCGCGCATCCGGCCCGCTGCAGCGACCTACCGACTTCGCGCCGCCGGCCACGGCCGGGCCGCGAGCGCAGCCAGGGGCGCCGCTGCCGCAGCGCGGCTTCGACGCCCCGGGCCGGCGGTCGACCGGCGTGCGCGCGGCGGTACCCAACCAGGCCCAAGTGGACCGCGTGCTGCTGCGTGGCGTCACGGTGCTGGCCAGTGCCTTCGGAGGCGCGCTGACCTTGGTCGCGGCAGCGACCTATCTGATGGCGATCGGCAAAGACACCGGTTCGTGGGTCTGCTACGGGTTGGCCGGGGCGATCACCCTGGCGATGCCGGTGATCCCGTGGCTGTACCTGCGCCGCCTAGGCGAGGTGCTGGAATTGCCGTCCCGGTTCGGCTGACATTGCTCTTACGGCCACAGCAGAGTCGTTGCCCAACCCGCCCCATCGCGTTCATAACGCAGCCTGCGGTGCCGGCGAGCCGGATCTGACTGCCAGAATTCGACCGCGTCGGCCCGCACCGCATACGAGACCCAGTCGACAGGGACCAGGGTGGGGGACTGGTCGAGCTCTAGTCGTGCCTTCGCCAAGGCCTCATCGACCTCAGCGGGATCGCAGTAGGGCTCACTTTGTCGCCCGCTCAGCGCCAGCATCCGGGCTCCCTCGGAACGGGCCCGGAAATCGTCGGCAGTCACCTGCGGTGGGTCGGCCTGTGCGATGCCCTCGACCCTGACCTGCCGGCCCAGCGTGGGCCAGTAGAACGTCAGCGCCACACCGGGATTGCGCGCCAGCTCGGCGCCCTTGCGGCTCACCGAACTGACCGCGAAATGCCAACCGGCGCGATCGAGGTCCTTGAGGATCAGCACCCGCGCCGACGGCCGCGGCTCAGCCGCTCCCGACACCGTCGACACCGTCATCGCATGCGGCTCCGCGACGCCACTGTCGACAGCATGTAGCAGCCACCGGGTGAACAGCTCGACCGGATCGTCGGGCGCCCGCGCCGGATCGAACTCCGGGGCGGAACCGGTCAGAACCGGCAGCCCGCGCAGCAGGCTGCGCAGACCACCCCACGGCTGTGGCCCGGTGGGGCCGGTGGGCCTAGTGCTGGCCGTTGCCGTTGCCGTCCTGGCGCTCGGCCAGCGCGGTCAGCGCGCGCCGTTCGCCGGCATGCGCAGCCTCGTTGAGCGCGGCGTCCTCGGATGGGGGGTCGGCGGTCAGGAAGCTGCCCCGGCCGGGGGCACCGGCCGAGCCGAGCTTGTTCATCTTCTTGGGCAGCGGGGCGCCGGCGTATTCCAGCGGAATCGGGTGGCCGTGCTCGTCGACCGGGCCCAGCGGTTGGTGCAACTCGATGTAGGCACCGTGCGGCAGCCGCTTGATGATGCCGGTTTCGACGCCGTGCTCGAGCACGTCACGGTCACTGCGCTGCAACCCGACGCACCACCGGTAGGTGGCGAAGAACATGATCGGCGGCAGTATCACCATCCCGATGCGGCCGATCCAGGTTGTCGCATTCAGCGAGATGTGGAACTTCCAGGCGATGACGTCGTTCATCGCGGCCAGGGTCAGCACCATGTAGAAGGAGATCGCCATGGCGCCGATCGCGGTGCGCACCGGAGCGTCCCGGGGCCGCTGCAGCAGGTTGTGGTGTGCGTAGTCCCCGGTGAACCGTTTCTCCAGGAAGGGATAGATCATCAGCAGGATGAAGACCCCGCCCATGATCAGCGCGACACCTACCGGGCCGGGCACGGTGTGGCCGAGGAAGTAGAACTCCCACGCCGGCCAGAGTCGGGCCAGGCCCTCGGTCCACATCATGTAGAAGTCCGGCTGGCTGCCCGCCGAGACCTGAGACGGTCGGTAGGGACCCAGGTTCCAGATCGCGTTGATCTGCAACAGGCCGCCCATCAGACCGAGAATGCCGGTGATCATCGCGAAGAACGCGCCGGACTTGATCGCGAAGACCGGCAGCACGCGGACGCCGACGACGTTGTGCTCGGTGCGACCGGGTCCGGGGAACTGGGTGTGCTTCTGGAACCACACCAACGCCATGTGCACGCCGATCAGCGCCAGGATGATGCCCGGGATCAACAGGATGTGCAGCGCGTACAGGCGCGGGATCAGGATGGTGCCCGGGAAGTCGCCGCCGAACAGCGCCCAGTGCAGCCAGGTGCCGATCACCGGCATGCCCAGCGTGATCGATGAGAGCGCCGCGCGCAGGCCGATACCGGACAGCAGGTCGTCGGGCAGTGAATAGCCGAAGTAGCCCTCGAACATAGCCAGGATCAACAGCAGTGAGCCGATCACCCAGTTGGCTTCGCGCGGCCGGCGGAACGCGCCGGTGAAGAAGATGCGCGCCAGGTGCACCATGATCGACGCCGCGAACATCAACGCCGCCCAGTGGTGCAGTTGGCGGACGAACAGGCCGCCGCGGATCTCGAAGGAGATGTTCAGCGCAGACTCGTAGGCCCGCGACATCTCCACTCCGTTGAGTGGCTGGTAGACGCCGTGGTAGATGACCTCGGCCATCGACGGGTCGAAGAACAGCGTCAGGTAGACGCCGGACAGCAGCAGGATGATGAAGCTGTACAACGCGATCTCACCGAGCAGGAACGACCAGTGCGTCGGGAAGACCTTGTTGAACTGGCGTCGCAGCGCGGCCGCCGGGTGGTAGCGGGTGTCTATGTCGTCTGCTTGGCGGGCGAGCAGGTCGCCGATTGCAGGGCTCATGAGGTGCGCTCCCAGAAGGCCGGTCCGACAGGTTCGACGAAGTCGCCGTTGGCGACCAGATGCCCATTGGCGTCAAGGGTGATCGGCAGTTGCGCCAGTGCGCGCGCCGCCGGGCCGAAGACCGGTTTGGCGAAGTGCAGCGCGTCGAACTGCGACTGGTGACACGGGCACAGAATCCGGTAGGTCTGCTGCTCGAACAGCGAAGACGGACAACCCAGGTGCGAGCAGATCTTCGTGTAGGCGAAGAAGTCGCCGAAGTTGAAGCTCTCCTGGCCCGCACGCTTGACCACCTTGGGCATGTCGTCCGGCCGGATGCGGATCAGCATGACCGGGTTGCGGACGCCCATCATGATCTCGGTGAGCTTCTCGTGCGACTCCTCGGTGGTGCCGTCGCCGTCGGACTCCCGCCACGGGAAGACGGTTTCCATCCCCCCGGCGTCCAAATCCTCGGGGCGCATCTTGACGAATGCACTGGTGCTCTGGCCGGTCGACCGGGCCAGGTAGATGGTTTCGCCGTGGTAGCGCGGGGTCCATCCCGAGGTCCACAGCACGGCCTTGCGGCCTTCGGCGGTCTCGACGACCGGCTTCCACGGGTTGTTGATGAGTCCGCCCAGGCCGGCGACTACGGTGCCGAGTCCGAATGCGCCGAACCCGATGCCCAGCGACGCGCCGAGCAGCTTGCGCCGCCCGATCGTCGAGCCTTCGAAGGCATCGGTCAGTTGGGCCGCCACCGTTTTACGGTCCAGTTCAGGGGAGTTGCCGTCGTGGCGGTCCTGAATGGTGATCTCTTCGGGGATGAACTTCTTGACGAACATCACCGCGCCGATACCGATCAGGAGAACCGAGAGCCCGAAGGTCAGCCCATACAGCGGGGTCGCCAACGAGTACGCCAGTCCGTCCGGGGAGTCCACCGGCGCGTATTCCCACGGCCAGAACAGGAAGATCAGCAGCAGCGCGAGCCCGAAGCCGCCGGCGGCCAGAAACCACCCGGCGACACCGCGTTCCGCCCGCTTCTCGGCCCGGGTGCCCTCGACCGGCCAGCGCGGCTCCTTGTAGATCGTCTCCACGCCGTCGATGCGGCCGCCGAGCGCCAGCAGCTCGTCGTTGTCCATCTCCGCCAGCTGCGCGTCGCCGGGAACGCCTGTGTCCTTGCCGACATCGGTCATGAGCGTGCCCCGATCCACAATGCCGCGCCGATGGCTGCGACCATCCCGATAATCCACATCACCATGCCCTCCGGAGCCGGGCCGAAGCCGCCGAGCCCGTAGCCGCCCGGATTACGTTCCTCGGTAACGGTTCTGACGTAGGCGATGATGTCCTTCTTCTCCTCCATGGAGATCTGCCGGTCGGAGAAACGCGGCATGTTCTGTGGGCCGGACAGCATCGCGGTCAGGATCTGCTGCTCGTTGGCCGGCGCCAGGTCGGGGGCGTACTTACCCGAGGACAGCGCGCCGCCCCGGCCGGTGAAGTTGTGGCAGGAAGCGCAGTTGAGCCGGAAGAGGTCACCGCCGCGTCCCAGGTCTTCGCCGCGCAGGGAGGCTTGAGCGATGCTGCCGTCGGCGTTGCGCACCACCGACGGGCCGCCGCCGTTGGCCTGCACGTAGGCGCCCAGGGCATCGATCTGCTTGTCGTCGAAGAGCGGGTACTTGCGGGGTGCCTGGGCCTCACCGCGTGCTGCGGGCATCCGCCCGGTGGAGACCTGGAAGTAGACGGCGGCTTCGCCGACGCCGATCAGACTCGGTCCGCGGCCGGGCTCACCCTGCAGGTTGGCGCCGTGGCAGCTCACGCAGGAGGTGTCGAACAGTTGCTTGCCCGTGCGCAGCAGCGCCGAGGCGGACTCGTCGGCGACCGCCACCTGTGGGGTCGGGGTCAGCAGCGCGGCCAGCCCGCCGGCCATGGCCAATGCCACCAGGAGCAACAGGCCGCCGGACAACCGACGGCGGAGCCGACGCCGGGCGACGGATTCGTGGTGGCGAGGTCGGGCCCACTTCTTCGGTGTCTTCAACCGGACACTCCTGTTCATCGGGCGGTGGCTCATCGGATGAAGTAGATCGTGGCGAACAGTGCGACCCACACGATGTCGACGAAGTGCCAGTAGTAGGACACGACGATCGATGCGGTGGCCTGGGCCGGGGTGAACTTGCTCATCGTGGTGCGCATCATCAAGAAGATGAATGCGACCAACCCGCCGATGACGTGCAGACCGTGGAATCCGGTGCACAGGTAGAAAACACTGCCGTAGGCGCTCGACGGGATGGTGGTGCCGTGGGTGACCAGGTGGTAGTACTCGTAGGCCTGCCCGAGCACGAAGAACAGGCCCATCAGGAAGGTCACCGTGTACCACCGGCGCAGCCCGAACACGTCGCCGCGCTCGGCGGCGAACACGCCCATCTGGCAGGTGAACGACGATGCGATCAGTACCAGCGTCACCGGGACGGCCTGCCAGAGGTTCAGCTCGGTGGGTGGTGGCGGCCAGGCGCCGCCGGACTGCGCGCGTGCCGTGAAATACATCGCGAACAGGCCGGCAAAGAACATCAACTCACTGGAAAGCCACACGATGGTGCCGACGCTGACCATGTTGGGACGGTTCAGCGAATGCACACGCGACGTAATGGCAGTACCCGAGGACCCCACAGCGCTCGTCACATCCGCAAGTATGACGCTATGTAGTTGTAGAACTCCACCCGGGGCGGGCAATTCGTTTGAACTGGTGTTGGCTCTGCTGTCACCGGCCCGTTCCCGGGCGGCTGTTGTGGCGCAAGGGCCGCATGCGACGATCGGCGCGTGGTCGACCCGGGTGGTGAGGCGCAGCCGATGGCGCAGATAGCACACTGGCGGCAGGTGCTGGGCGGCCTGACGTCCGGCACGGATCTGCCCCGGGGCGAGGCGGCCTGGGCGATGGAGCAGATCATGGCCGGCACCGCCACCTCTGCCCAGATCGCGGCCTTCGGTGTGGCGATGCAGATGAAGGGGCCGACGGCGGCCGAGGTCGGGGAGCTGGCCGACGTCATGTTGGCCTACGGCCGCAAGGTTCCCACCGAGGAGATCGGCACCGACACCGTCGACGTGGTGGGCACCGGTGGCGATGGCGCTAACACCGTGAACCTCTCCACGATGGCGGCGATCGTGGTGGCGGCCGCCGGCGTGCCGGTGGTCAAACACGGCAACCGATCGGCGGGCTCGCTGTCCGGCGGCGCCGACACCCTGGAGGCGCTGGGGGTGCGCATCGATCTGGGACCTGACGCCGTCGCGCGCAGCGTCGCCGAGGTCGGCATCGGATTCTGCTTCGCGCCCCAGTTCCAGCCGTCGTACCGCAATGCCTCGGTGGCGCGGCGCGAGATCGGCGTGCCCACCGTGTTCAATCTGCTGGGACCGCTGACCAACCCGGCCAGACCGCGGGCCGGACTGATCGGCTGCGCGTTCGGGGACCTGGCCGAGGTGATGGCCGGGGTGTTCGCCGCGCGGCGGTCCAGCGTGCTGGTGGTGCACGGTGACGACGGTCTCGACGAGCTGACCACGACCACGACCAGCACCATCTGGCGGGTACAGGCCGGCACGGTGGAGCGGCTGACGTTCGACCCGGCGGGGTTCGGGTTCGCCCGGGCCGAGGTGCACGAGCTGCTCGGCGGTGACGCGCAGGCCAACGCCGAGGAGGCCCGGTCGGTACTGGCCGGAACCCCGGGACCGGTGCGCGACGCCGTGGTGCTCAACGCCGCCGGGGCGATCGTCGCCCATGCCGGGCTATCCAGCAGCGCCGAATGGCTGCCGGCCTGGGAGGACGGGCTGCAGCGCGCTGTCGCGGCGATCGACAGCGGCGCGGCCGAACAGTTGCTCGCCCGTTGGGTCCGCTTCGGCGCCCAGCTCTGAAGCCAGCCGCGCCGAGCGCGCCAGGGCCGCCCACGGGGTCCACGGCCCGGCCGAGCCCAGCGGCTCCGCCCATCCGTCGGCCCACCCGTCGACTTCGGTTGCGCCCGCACCGGGCGCGACGCGCACAATGCGCACCCCGGGAGTCGCCAGCCACCGGGCGATGAGCCCGGTCTCCTCGACCAGGGCGCCGGCCAGCGGTGCCGGCTCGGGAATCACCGCCTGGGCCCCCAGGGTGATCGCGTCGATGACGGGCATCGGGGGCACGCCGGGCGCGGCGCAGCCGGCGGCGGCCAGCCGGCCGTGGCGGATCACCGCGAGCTGCCAGCCGCCTTGAGCATTTGGGCCGTTTGGCGCGGCGGCCACCAACTCCGGCAGTGCGACCAGCGCGCGTGCGCGTTGGCTTCGCCACAGCATGTCAATAGCGGCGGCCGCACGGTCGCGCAGGCGTGCGGCGCTTTCGTAGTGGCCGCGGGCGGCCAGTGCGGTCACCTGATGCACCGCCGCGCGCAGCGCGGTGTTGTCGGTACCGTCGATCAGCGCGGCGGCCCGCGCTACGTTCTCGGCGTACTGCGCGGCGGTGATGTCGGACGCGGCGGGGCAGGGACTGACCTCGGCTGGTGGGCAGGCGTGTCGGCGGGTGCGGCTCAACCGCGTTGTGCAGGTGCGGATTCCGGTGAACCGTGCCATCAGTGCGGCGGTGGCAGCGGCGTCGGCGCGGGAACGGAACGGGCCGATCACGGAAGCGTGGCGGGGTTCACGTACCACCGTCAGGCGGGGGAAAGCTTCCTGCGACAGCGTGATCCACCACCACCGCCGGGGGAATTTCGACCGGCGGTTGTACGGCGGAGCGTGCGCGGCCAGCAATCGCAGTTCGCGCACCCCCGCCTCCAGCGGGTGTGCGCATTCGACGTGATCGATCCGGGTCGCCAGGGCCACCATCTCGGCGATGCGACGCCGGCGATCGGATCCGTTGAAGTACGCACCGGCCCGGCGGCGCAAGTCGGTGGCGGTGCCGATGTAGAGCACTTCATCGGACGGACCGCGGAACAGGTAAACGCCCGGCCGGTGCGGAAGCCCGTCGGCGAGGCCGCGTTTGCGGCGCTGGGCCGGCGTCGCGTGCGATAGGTAGGCGCGTAGGTCGGCGAAGGTGTGCACCCGCTGGTTACCGACTCGCTCGATCAATGCGTGCAGGACGTCGACGGTGGCGCGGGCGTCGTCGAGCGCTCGGTGGGTGGGTGTGGTGCTGACCGCGAACAGTCGGGACAACTCGGCCAGCCGCACACTGGGCGCCTCCTCACGGCTGAGCACCCGCCGGGCCAGCCGGACCGTGCACAGCACCGGCGGCCGCGGCCAGTCCGTCCCACAGCGAAGTGCGGCCGCGGTCAGGAAGCCGACGTCGAATCCGGCGTTGTGGGCGACCAGCACGGTGTCATTGCCGCCGGTGCCGGCTGAGCCGAATCCCGCGAACTCCAGAAACATCGGGAGTACGGCCTCGACGGTGGGCGCCTCATGCACCATCGCGGTGGTGATTCCGGTAAGGCGGACGATCTGGGGCGGAATGCCGCGCTGTGGGTTGACCAGGGTGGCGAACTCACCCTCGACCACCCCTCCTCGCACCTTGACCGCACCGATCTCGGTGATGGCGTCCGCGGCACCGTCCGCGCCGGGGGACGCGCGGGCCCCGGTGGTCTCCAAGTCCACCACCACGAAGGTGGTCTCCCGCAGATCCTTGGTGGCCGGTGAGGCTCTGAGCTGGTCCTGGAGTTGAACAAAGCTCAGCTGCCCTGCGTCGGCGCGGGTGCTCATGCCCGAACCGTAGGCGGGCGCACCGACATCGGCGGTTCAGCGAGGCTCGACGAAGGAGAGGCGAAGCTGGGACCGCCGCATCAATCCGGCGGTTCAGCGAGGCTCGACGAAGGAGAGGCGAAGCTGGGACCGCCGCATCTAGCCAGTGTTGTCGGTGGCCGCGGTTAGCGTGCGGGCAACCGATCGAGAGGAATCGCCATGGGACAGATCTCAGGCCACTCGGACCACAGCGACGTGCACCCTGCCGATCCGGAGTCGGTGGTGATCGACTGCGACAGCTGCGCGGTGCGCGGCCTTGCCTGCCGGGACTGTGTGGTCAGCGTGCTGCTGGGCGTGCCGGACGAGCTACTCGAAGACGAACGGGCGGCTCTGGAGGTGCTCGCCGACGCCGGGATGGCGCCGCGACTGCGCCTGGTCCCGATCCGCGGCGGACGCGGGCCGACGCGCCGATTCGGGGCGGCCTGATCCGCGGCGCGTCTCCTTAGAGTTCCCACAAGACCAGAGTGTTAAAGTTGCAGCTCGCGATGGACAATGCCGTTGCCATTTCGTAATCTGTTCGAGACCTTACGTACTTTCGGCGGCGGCACGGCCACGTACCTCCCTTGGCAGTGTTAAGGATGCAATCTTGAAGCTCGAACGTATGCGGTGGAATCTGCGTGCTTTTAGGCGTCCTGCTCTCGGTCTCGCAGCTTGCCTGGTGGCCGGTGTCACGGCTCTGACCGGCACATTGGTCGGCAGCGTGCATGCCGACCCGGCCGACGACGCGTTGGCGAAGCTCAGCGAGCTGTCGCGGCAGGCCGAGCAGACCACCGAAGCCATGCACACCGCGCAGCTCAACCTCAGCGAGAAGCTCGCCGCCCAGCAGGCCGCCGACCAGACCCACGCCCAGGATCAGGCCGCGTTCGACGCCGCACAGGAGCAGTTGTCCACCTACCGGACGGCGGTCAACCGGTTCGCCGCCACCACCTACATGGGTGGCCGGGTCGGGGGTCTGGACGCCATCCTGACCGCCGAATCGCCGCAGCAGCTGATCGACAAGCTTGCCGTGCAGCGGGTGGTGGCCAGTGACCTGTCGGTGCAGTTGGAGCGCTACCGCGGCGCCAGCGAACAGGCCGACCAGGCCGAACAGACGTCCGCCAAGTCGGCCGAGGACGCCCGGACAGCGGCCGAGCAGGCCGCCGCGGTGCGTGCCGAACTGCAGGCCCGTCAAAGCCGCCTGCAGCTGCAGATCTCGGTGGTCAAATCCCAGTACTACGCGCTCACACCCCAGCAGCGCACAGCGATGGCCACACCCGGGCCGGCCCCGGAAGCCGTACCGGGGGAGCCCGCTCCCGAGGGGCAGCCGCCGGCCCCCGGATTCCAGTTCCCCGGATTCCCGGCTCCCGGATCCGACGCATCGCCCCCGATGGAGATGGGCGTGCCCGGTGGCGGAGGTGGCGGTGCCGCGAGCGCCGTCCAGGCCGCATTGACCCAGGTCGGCACACCCTATGTCTGGGGTGGGGCGGCGCCGGGAGGGTTCGACTGTTCGGGGCTGGTGATGTGGGCGTTCAACCAGGCCGGCATCTCGCTGCCGCACTCCAGCCAGGCGCAGGCCAACGGCGGGCAGGCAGTGTCGCTCTCGGAGCTACAGCCCGGCGACGTGCTGACCTTCTACTCGGATGCCTCCCACTCCGGGATCTATGTCGGCGACGGCATGATGATCCATTCGTCCACCTACGGTCAGCCGGTCCGGGTGGTGCCGATGACCTCATCCGGTCCGATCCACAACGCCCGCCGTTACTGAGCGCCGCCGAATCGGCATCCGCCGACTGCTGGCCGTATTGCTGACAGCCGAGCTGATCGCCGCCGCGGCGTTGCTGACCGTGGCGGCTAGCCCGATGACCGACCCGGCGTTGATCGTGGGCGATCACCGCAGGGTCGTGTTGGAGAATCGCGGCGGCCCGGCCGGCGATGCACTACTGGCCCGGATCGAGGCCAATATCGGTGATGCCGTCGAGGCGGTCGAGACGTTCTGGGGAACCGACTGGCCGCACCGCATCGAGGTGACGGCCACCGGCTCGGATAGGCAGTTCGCCGCGCTGGCCGGTGGCGACGGCGCCGATGTTGCGCAGTGGTCCGACGTCGCCGCGGTCGCGGTGGCCGACGGGGTCGATCCGGACCGCCGACTGGCGGACGGCCAGCGGATCGTTTTCGCTCCCCGCGCCGACGCGATGAGCACACCGGCGCTGCGAATCGTGTTGACCCACGAACTTTTCCACTACGCAGCCCGAGCGGACACTGCCGTCGATGCGCCGCGCTGGCTTACCGAGGGAGTCGCCGACTTTGTGGCCCGGCCCGCCCCCGATCCGGCCGCCGCGCCGGTGGCCCCGGTGGCGTTGCCCTCGGACGCCGACTTGGACGCCCCGGGGCCGCGGCGAGCGCAGGCCTACGACCGGGCGTGGGAGTTCGCTCGTTTCGTCGCCGATCGTTTCGGGACGGCCAAGCTGCGCGAGCTCTACCTGTCGGCGTGTGGCCCCGGACATGTCGAGCCGGCCGTCGCGGTGCCCTTGGTGCTCGGCGTGGAGCTACCCGGCCTGCTCGCCGAGTCGCCGCAGCGGCAGGGCAGCGTCAGGCATCCAATCGGGTGAACTGATCCTTGCCGTACTGCGCGACGCAGGCCGCGCGCCGGACCTTGCCGCTGGTCGTGGTGGGGATCTCGCCGGGCGCCACCAGTACGAGATCTGCGACGTTCAAACCGTGTTCCGTGGAAATCGCGGAGGTGACATCGCTCTTGATGCGGTCGAGCTGGTCCGTCGCCTCCTGACCGGAATCGCCGCGCAGCTTGATCTCGATGACGGTGACCAGCTGCTCGGTGTCGCTGAGCCGAACAGCTATCGCCGCGGTCCGGCCCGCGGTGATCTGTTGGACCGTCGCCTCGATGTCCTCGGGATAGTGGTTACGCCCGCGGATGATCAGCAGATCCTTGATGCGGCCGACGACGAACAGGCCGCCCTCGTAGAGGAACCCCTGGTCGCCGGTTCTCAGCCAGGGGCCGGCCGGCGTTCCCGCCGACGGGTCGGCGAGCGCGACACCGAAGCAGCTCTGCTCCTCCGGCGGTTTGCGCCAGTAGCCGTCGGCGACATTGGCGCCATGTACCCAGATCTCGCCGACCAGGCCCTGCGGGCACTCGCGGTGGGTGTCGGAGTTGACGATCCGCACCGTGGGTGATTGGGGTATCTCGTATTTGACCAGCGCCGTGCCGTTGGGTCCCGTGCACCGCTGAGCCCGGCCCGCGCCCAGCTCGTCGACATCGAAGCGAACCGTCGGCGAGGATTCGCTCCAGGTGCCCGTCGCGACGAACACGGTTGCCTCTGCCAGACCGTATGACGGACGTACCATGCGATCCCGAAAATTGAAGTGCGCGAACCGATCGACGAATCGCTGCAAGGTGGCCGACTCCACACGTTCGGCGCCGTTGATGATGCCCAGCACCTCGCCGAGGTCGAGCCCGGCAAGGTCACTGTCGGTCGTCTTGCGGGCGGCCAGGTCGAAGGCGAAGTTGGGCGCCGCGGACCATGCATGGGAATTCTCGGCCAGCGACCGTATCCATCTGGCCGGCCGCTCCAAGAAGGAAATCGGACTCGTCAGCTCGCCGCGCCAGCCGTTCAAGATCGGTGCGCAGATTCCCAGCACCAAGCCCATGTCATGGTAGAAGGGCAACCACGACACAACCGTGGTATCCGGTGGAGCCTTGGCGTCCGCGAAAAAGCCCCGCATCAGCTGCTCGAAATTCGCCTGCAGGTTGCCGTGCGAAATCATCGCCCCGGTGGGCTGCCGGGTCGAACCCGAGCTGTACTGCAAGTATGCGATGCTCGGCAAATCGGTTGTCCGGAAGCCGATATCACCCTCGACGTCGAGGTGCATCGCGTCGATTTCGACAATCTTCGGCAGGATGTCCAGCTGTGCTGCATCGACATGCTCGGCGACATCTTGCGCGACTGCAGACGTCGTCAAGATAACCGAGGGCGACGTATCGGCAAGGACGGCGCTCACCCGTTCATGACTCGATCCGCGGTGCGGCAAGGGCAGCGGAACGGCGATCAGCCCGGCCTGCATGGATCCCAAGAACGCCGCAATGTAGTCCAGGGATTGCGGCGCCAGGATCACCGCCCTGTCGCCAACCGATCCGTGAAAGCTCAACTCGCGTGCCACGTTGAACGTCCGGCGGGACAGTTGCGACCACGTCAGACTCTCGCGGACACCCTCCCAGGCCTGGTCGTAGTTCGTAAACGTGAACGCGACGTCATGTGGTCGCAAGCTGGCGCGCCCGTGCAGCATCGACAGAACAGAGGACTGAGGCATAGGCGTCACATTACGTCCGGACTAACTCATGGAATCGGTAGGCCTGGGGCGGTTGTCAGCCCTTGCCGCCCCCGGACAACACCGACATGGCGCCGCTGAGGATTTGCGAGATCGGGTCCGCGCCGCCGCCGAAGGTGGCCTGATTGGCTGGTGCGGTGACTGCCGCGGGGTCGAATCCATTGATCGGGTCGACTTGGACCGGAGCGGTCGCCGGATCGTCGTTTCGTATGTAGGCCGCATTGACCCGGGGCATCAGTATCGCGTCCAGCTTATTGAGGGTGTCTTCGTCAATCCCGATGTATGCCAACGGCATAACGAGCGGAAGGTGCTTTTCGGGGATGAGATAGGTCGTTGTCGTCGCGCCTCTGGAGTTGACCGTCGTCCGGATGTTCTGCGGCGGCACCATGCTCGGGTTGGTGAAGGCGACTGCAGTGTGGCCGGTGGCCAGGCCCATCAGGGTGTTGGCAAGGGCGATCATATTGTCCGGCCGGTCGGGAAAGTCGGCGATCGAGTCGTAGGCGGAGACGAACATCTTGGTGTCGTACTGGCTCTCCACCGGAGCCGGCATGCGGTAGTCCATTGCCGGAACAACGGACCCCACCGGGAACATGGCGGTCAGAAAGCTCTGGCCGAAGGCGTGCCGGGCAATGGGGTCGCCGAATGTGGCGAAGTTCAGCTTGTCCGGCGGGGGAGCGGTCGGGTCATCGGCCAGTCGAGCCTGCACGGCGTTCAGTACCAGCGAACCCTCGGACAAGCCGATCGCGGTGCCGGGGCCCCCATTGCGGATCGCGGCATCGAGATTGCCCTCGCCCTCGTCGACCGATTCCCCGATGCTGGGGCCGTCCAAACCCAGGCCCGGCATGATGCCCTCTCCGATCCGGCCGATGCCCGGGAAGAGACGCTCCAGCACGTGCCCCTGCACCTGGCCCGCGGGGTAGTCGACGATCTCTCGCTTCAGCCCCGGAAACCATTCCGCGCCTTCGCGGCGGATGTACTCGTCGTAGGGGATACCGAGGACGTGGGCGCCGCCGAGTGCGTATGCGGTCCGGTCGGCCGGATTCCCGTTACCACCAGGGGTGTCATGGCCGGGGGTGTCGTCGGCGGCGCTGATCCCGACACCGAAACAACCTGTGGCGCCCAGGGTTACCAGCGCGGTGACTCCCGCGACGAGCTTCTTCATCCCTGCCACCCCTGACCGCTCCGGCTCGCCTTGTAGTTTCACATACATCGCCTGCATGTGTAACCCTCCCTATCCTCCGGTGGGTCCCGACAGTGACCGGCGCGAACCCAATCGTGACGGCCACCAGTTGGCCCGACCAGCCAATGTGGCGATGGCCGGCACCGTGACGGTGCGGACCAAGAAGGTGTCCAGCAGGATCCCGATACCGATCACGATTCCGCCCTGAACCACGGTACTGATGCTGGAGAACAGCAGACCGAACATCGAGGCGGCGAAGATCAGACCCGCGGCCGTGATCACCCCGCCGGTCGAACCCAGGGTACGGATGATGCCGTAACGAATGCTGTGCGGCGACTCGTCCCGCATTCGCGACACGAGCAGCATGTTGTAGTCGGCTCCCACTGCGACCAGCACCACGAATGCCAGCGGGGGCACGCTCCAATGCAACTGTTGGCCGAGGAGGAACTGAATGATCAGTACGCCTATTCCCAGCGCTGCAAAGTACGAAATCACCACGGAAGCAACCAGATAAAGTGGTGCGATGACGGCGCGCAACAGCGCGATCAAGGTCAACAGCACCACGAGCAGGGTCGCCGCGATGATGAACCGGATGTCGTGTTCGTAATAGTCGCGGGTATCCCGCAGGCTCGCGGTGTACCCGGCCATCGATACCGTGGCGTCCGCCAGTGCGGTGTTGGGCTGGGCTTCTCGAGCGGTCTGGCTGATGGCGTTGACCTGGTCCATCGCTTCGGTGCTGAACGGATTGAGTTCGGTTTGCACCAGGTACCGCACGGTGTGGCCGTCCGGCGACATGAATATCTTGGCGGCCTCGGTGAACTCGTCCAGCTTCAGGATCTGGGGCGGGATGTTGAAGCCGGCCTGGGCCGGCTGAGTTGCACCGGTTTTCAGTGTCAGCAGGAACGCCGCGGCCGCGTCCAGCTCGGTGCCCATCTGTTTGACCTGCTTCACCAATTCGGCGACGCCGTCAGCGATCTGCCGGCTTCCGCCGGCGACGAGGTCTGCCCCGTCTTGCATCGACCTCAGGTTGGTCTGCAGGCCACCGGGCTTGTCCATGCCCATGGAGTGCATCACGTTGGTGAGGTTGGAGAGCGCTGTGCGCACGCGGTTGATCGAGGTGTTCAGGGACTGCTGGTCCGGGATTGACTGCATTTGCTGTGCGAGCTCGCTGATCGCGTCGAGGTCTTCTTGATTGCGTCCGCCGAGCAGCTGTTCGAACGCCCCGCGGGTGGCGCTGCAGGACGTATCCAGATCACAGACCGGGTTGCCCTGCAGCGCCGCCAGCACCGGGCCTATCCAGCCGAACATGTTTCTACCGGCGGAGAAATTCCAGCCCATGGAATTGCTGATGGCGTTGACATGGTCGACGAGTTTGGCCGCGGTGTCGACCTCCTGGACCAGGGTGTCGCCACCGTACTGGTTCTTCATCGACGAGAAGGAGTTGACCACGTCCTGGACGCTGGCCGAGAGGCGCTTGACCTGGCCACGTACATCACGGAGGTTCGTGGCCAGGGTCTGGGCGCCGTCGGCGAGTCGGTTCAGGTCGCCGGTGCGACCGCTGATCTCGGCGGACCCGTCGGCCAGAAAGCCACCGATGGCGCCCGCCTGATAAGTAGCCCGGAATTCTTCGGGCACGGCTCCGGTGGGCCGGGTGATACCGCTGACGGCGGCGACGTGCGGAAGCTGGCTGACCCGCTGGGCCATCTGCTCCAGGTCTGCCAGCGCTTCGGGCGTGCGAAGGTCATCCGGCGATTGGATGAGCAGGTATTGCGGAATCGACTGGTTGACCGGGAAATGCTGCTCCAACGCGGTGTACCCGAGCGAGCTCGGTGCCGAAGCCCGCAACGCCTTGCGGTCGTCGTAGTTGTAGCGCACGAAGCCGGCGCAGCTGGCCAGGGCGGCCAACACCAGCAGACTGGCCACCAGGTGGGTCGTTGGCCGGCGCACAATGCGGATGCCCGACTTGCGCCACATCCGGGCGGTCAGCTCGCGTCGGGGTTTGACCCAGCCCCGCCGACCGGCCAGCACCAGGATTGCCGGCAGTAACGTCAGCGCGGCGAGGAAGGCCACGCCGATCCCGATCGCCGCCGAGGTTCCGACCGTCTTGAACACGCCCATCTTGGCGAAGCTGATGACCAGAAAGGTGAGTCCGACGGTGGCGGCGGATGCGGCGATCACCTTGCCGATTGAGCTCATCGCGCCCTTGACCGCCTGGTCGGAGTCCGCCCCCGACCGCAATTGGTCGTGATAGCGGCTGATCAGAAAGACCGCGTAGTCGGTTCCGGCGCCGGCCATGATCGCGCTCAGGAACACGATGGACTGGTTGGAAACACCCGAGCTGGTCACGTGGGAGTATGCGGCCACCAGCGACTGGGCGATCATCAGGGATAGCCCGATCGATATCAACGGCAGCAGCATGGTGATGGGGCTGCGGTAGACCACCAGCAGGACGAGGAGCACCAGGACGGCGATCGCCAGTTCAATGGGGAGGCGATCATGATCGCCGGCGACCGTCAGGTCGGCAACGGTAGCCGCCGGACCGGTCAGGTGTGCTGTCAGCGACGATCCGTCCGGGGCCTGTTCCACGGTGTGATCGACGATGTCGGCGATGCGGTTGAAGGCCGTGAACGACTGGGGCGTGCCCAGCTCACCGGCGACGCCGACCGGCACGACCCAGGCTTTGTTGTCCTCGCTGGTCAGGACGGGACGCAGCGGCGGGGTGGTGATGAAATCCTGCAGCATCACGACGTTGTCGGTATCGCTGCGCAGGGCCTTGACCAGGTTGCGGTAGACGGCCTCGTCGGCGCGACCGAGACCGTCGTCGTTGGTCAGGACCACCAGCAGCAGATCCTCGGAGCCCGATTCCTGAAACGATTCGGCCATCTCTCGAGCACTGACGCTCGAGGGCGCATCTCTGGGCAGCAACTGGAGCGGATGTTGCTGGGCCATCTCGGTGAGGGAGGGGAAAGTCAGTGGCAGCGCGGCCGCGATCGCGACCCAGACCCCTATCACCACCAAGGGCCATCGCACCACCAGATCGGCTAACCGCCGCATATCGCCCTAACCCCCTGTTATGCGACGCGTCCCCAATGCCCGCTGTCAGCGACCCGCACGCAGACGGACCTCATCGCCTCCATGTAGCGCGTAGCTGATTTCTGGGCGATCGGGTTGTCGGGATGCATGATCGCCATGACCGTACCTTCGCCGTACCGAAAGATGTAGATGGTCAGCTGGTACGAGTATCGGCCATCGGGGTAGATGCCGATATTGTTGGCGAGGCCCATCTCACCTGCTGCGAGAATGGCGTTGAGCGGAGCAGCTCCGCCGTGCAGGAAGTTCGACACCGGAAAGTTTGGTCGTGGCCAGTCCAGCCACGGCGCCAGTTCCAGCACCCGGTAATAGGGCACCCTCGCCATGTCCAGGCCTGAATCGAAGGATGTCTGCGCCGCCCACGCCGCGTCGCCGAATGAGGCCGCAGCTATTGGCACGGTGATCGGGATCAGCCCGGTGAACCAGCCCTGAGTCATGAAATTGTCGGCAGCGGTACGGGAGTCTCTGGGAGTGAGCCCGTAGTAGGTGAGAGCGCCGGTGAACTCGTGTTCCACCAGTGCCAAGCAGGCAAACAACCCGCCGACGAAGCGCGCGCCCGCCGTAGCGCAGGCTGCCTCGAACCGCTCGGTCTGGCCGGTGTCCATCAGAAGTTCGGAGGACATGTCACTGGCGCTTGACTCCGATGGATCACCCAATGGCAGCGGAAATTCGGGAAAGCCATTGCCGCTGTTCTCGGCGAAATCAATCCACGCCTGCACTCCGGGTGAATCCACGGACAGTGCTGAAGTGTATTCCCGCTCGCGGACGCAGAAGTCGCCGTAGCTACCGGCATCGGGAAGCGTCAGGGCACTACCCCCGCCGCTCAACGCCGAATACATTCCGTTGGCCTCCAGCATCGTGGTGCCGATCAGCGTCGCGTCTCCGTGGACATGATCCATGGCGGCGAAGAAGGTGAAGTGGTTCTCACATTGGACGATGCCGAAGGTGAAGCAGCCCCACTCCAGGGGCGTGGGGATCGCCACGACATGAGCGCGTATCCCCTCAGCCGTCATGTTTCCGTGGTCGACGGGCGCAAACTCGATATCAGCCGGATCGTCGATGACATGTCTGATGAACTCGCCATCGCCGGATTGCTCGAACCAGCTGCGGAAGGTGTCGTGCCGACGAAGGTAGGTGTTCAGCGCGTGATCCATGGCCGAAACATCGCACTGACCTGGCACTTCGCAGCTTGCGATGATCTGACGCGAAAAGCTCAGGCCGGCGGCCGTCCGTTCGCAGTAATTACGAAGATGTTGGCCCTGCATGTAACTGACCGGAACAGCGCTGATCGGAGCCTGCTGAGCCTTTTCGACAGCGGCGGCCGTCGGGTGCCAGGAGATGACGGAGCCGGAGGTCAAGGTCCATTCATCGAGTGAACCGACCGTAATCTTCCCGATCCGCAAACTGCCCCTCCTCGGCTTGGACGCCCCGGCCATGCTGCCGGCGACCGTCAGGATAGCCCGCTGGATGGACACTGTCGCGGGCGATGCCCCGTCGTCCGCGCGCGGAGTCCGTGGTCCGTGCTAGAGATGTAACTTCCCGGCATGGGGCGGCGATCAAGGGCTACATCTGGCAAACAGTTGTCGCTGCGGGCCCGGCCCTTGCAATGCCGGCCGACGGCGGGAAGTCTGTTCTGAAATCGGCCGTCTGTGGGGGGGGAGTTCGAATCTTGACCGACCGAGCCAGGGAGGACAACGCTATGGCATCCCTCGAGGATCAGAAGTCGTCGTCATCGGGGTTTGCGATCGTCGGCTACGCGGCGCGTTTTCCCGGTGCTGAAGATGCAGATGGGTTCTGGCAGGTGTTGCGCCAGGGCCGTGATGCGGTGTCGGAGGTGCCCGCGGACCGTTGGGATGTCGATGAATTCTTCGACCCCGAGCCCGGTACACCCGGCAAGGTCGTGACCCGGCGGGCAGGTTTCGTCGATGATGTGACGGGATTCGACGCGCCGTTCTTCGGCATCTCGACGCGCGAGGCCAGGTTGCTGGACCCGCAGCATCGGCTGCTGCTGGAGACGGCGTGGCGGGCGGTGGAGCATTCGGGTACCGCACCAACGGCTTTGGCCAATACCAACACCGGTGTATTCGTGGGTCTGGCGACCCATGACTACCTGGGAATGGCATCCGATGAGCTGACATATCCCGAGATCGAGGCCTATATGGCCATCGGGACGTCCAATGCCGCAGCGGCCGGCCGGATCAGCTACCGGTTGGGTCTGCAGGGCCCGTCGGTCGCCGTCGACACGGCATGCAGTTCGTCATTGGTGGCCATCCATCAGGCCTGCCAGGCGCTGCGTCTGGGCGAATGCGACCTCGCGCTGGCCGGTGGCGCAAACGTCCTGCTCACCCCGGCGACCATGATCACGTTCTCGCACGCGCACATGCTGGCGCCTGACGGTCGGTGCAAAACCTTCGACGCGGCCGCAGACGGCTACGTGCGTGGCGAGGGCTGCGGCGTCATCGTCATCAAGCGGCTCGAGGACGCGATCCGCGACGGCGACCGGATCCGCGCTGTCATCCGGGGCAGTGCGATCAACCAGGACGGCGCATCAGGTGGCTTGACGGTACCGAACGGCGTTGCTCAGCAACGGGTTATCAGCGAGGCCCTGAAGCGCGCCGGCATCGCGCCCGGTGACGTCGGATACCTGGAGGCACACGGGACCGGCACGTCGCTGGGCGACCCGATCGAGGCACAGGCCGCCGGCGCGGTGCTCGGTGAAGGACGCGAGGCCAGCCGGCCGCTACTGATCGGCTCGGCTAAAACCAACATCGGGCATCTTGAGGCGGCCGCAGGCATCGCGGGTGTCATCAAGGTCATCCTGTCGCTTGAGCACGAGTTGCTGCCGCAGCACCTGCATTTTCGCAATCCGTCGCCGCACATTCCCTGGGACCGGCTTGCCGTGCAGGTTGTTCAGGAGGCCACCGCCTGGGAACGCGACGGTCGCCCCCGGATCGCCGGCATCAGCTCATTCGGGTTTGCCGGGACCAACGCGCACGTCATCATCGAAGAGGCTCCATTGGCGTCCGCGGAACGGGCGATGGCGCCGAAGCCGGTTGAGACGCCCGGCGTACCCAGGTTCGGCATTCTTCCGCTGTCTGCGCGCACGCCCACCGCACTGGTGAAGATCGCCGATCAGTACCGCACCTGGTTGAGTGCGCACCCCGAAGCCACCCTGGCGGACGTGTGTTTCACCGCCGGGGTGGGGCGGGCGCACCTCGAGCACCGGGCTGCGCTGGTGGTGGACTCCAAGGAAGCTGCCGCCGAGTTGCTGAGTGCGCTCGCCGACGACCGCCCGGCACCGGGCCTGGTCCGCGGAGTATCCGGCGACACACCGAAGACGGCCTGGTTGTTCACCGGTCAGGGCAGCCAGTACCCGGGCATGGCTCGTGAACTGTTCGAGACCGAGCCGGTGTTCGCCGAGACGCTGACCCGCTGTGCGGAAGTGCTGTCCGATGTGCTCGAAAAACCGTTGCTGGACGTGGTCTTCGACGTGGACAGCCCAGATGCCGAAGCGACACTGCGGCAGACTTCTTATGCCCAGCCGGCTTTGTTCGCGGTCGAGATGGGCCTGGCGCGCCTCTGGCAGTCGTGGGGATTCGAGCCTGACGTGGTTGCCGGCCACAGTGTCGGCCAGTATTCGGCGGCGTGTGTGGCGGGCGTCTTGAGCCTCGAGGACGGCGCACGGCTGATGGCCGAACGCGGGCGCCTGTTCGGCACTCTGCCCGCGGGCGGCCGGATGGTCGCGGTGTTCACCGCGGCCGAGCGGGTCGAGGGCCTGACCGACCAATTCCCAAGCCTGTCCATCGCCGCCTACAACGGTGCCAACACCGTGCTGTCCGGGCCCGCGCAGGATCTGGACCAGGCTGTGGCCCGGTTGAGCGGCGATGGCGTCCGGTGTGACTGGCTCGAGACCAGCCATGCTTTCCACTCGGCGCTGTTGGATCCCATCCTCGACGAGTTCGAGTCGTACGCCGATCAGTTCGACTACCGCCCTCCCCAACGGATGTTGATCTGCAACCGCACCGGTTCCGCGCTCGGCAGGAGCGTGAAACTGGACGGCAACTACTGGCGTCGTCACGCGCGACAGCCGGTGGAATTCGCCAAAAGCGTTCGGACCCTTGCCGATCTGGGCTGCAAGGTGCTGCTGGAGATCGGTCCGCAACCCGTGCTCACCGCCGCAGCCCTGCGGGCATGGCCCGACCCGGCCGCTGCACCGCGGGCGATCGCATCACTGCGCCGAAACACCGCCGACCAGCGACAGATCACCGAGGCCCTCGCAGACGCCTACGTTCTGGGCCACCTGCCCGACTTCGGCGCCGTTCGGCCATCGCACGCCCACAAGGTCGACCTGCCCGGCTATCCCTTCGAACACCGCGAATACTGGTATCGCGATCGACGGGAACGGCCCAACCAGCAGCAGCACGTCTTCGTCGGCACTCAAGCCGTCCGGCTGCTCGAGGAGGGCCGGGTCGAAGAACTGGCGGCACTGCTCGGCGAGGCGAGCGATGATCAGCAGACGCGCAAGGTATTGACGAAGCTTGCCGCGCAACACAATCAGCAGCGCAATACGCAGTCGATCTCGGACGCGCGTTACGAGATTCACTGGGAGAAGTCCACCTCACCGGTCTCGGCCGCCGAGGAAGCAGGCGGATCCGCCTGGCTCATCATCGGCGATGACGCCGACGTCATCGAGCCATTGGTGGAGGCGCTGACCAGGCGCGGATGCCGGCATCAGGTGCTCGGGTTGCCCGGATCGGACGCCGACGAACAAGAGCTCGAGGCGGCGCTGCGCGCTGCGACGACCGGGGAACCCGACCTGCGCATCCTGCATGTCGCGGCCCTGGAGGCTGAAGCCACCGCATCGTCGACGCGCTCGCTGACGCGGATGCAGCACCAGGTGCTGGGTGGCACACGGCGGATCTTCCGGGCCGCGGTCGGCGCTGAGACGCGCCGACCCATTTGGGTGGTGACCAGTGGTGCTCAACGAGTCGCGGATACCGACACCGTGTCACCGGATCAGAGTTGCCTCTGGGGTTTCTGCCGGGCCGCCTCGCTGGAACATCCGCAGGTATGGGGCGGGCTGGCGGACCTGAGCGAGAACGGCCCCGACGAGTGGTCGAGGTTGATCGACCAGATCGCGCGGCCGGGTGATCCTGCCCTCCGAGAAGACCAGCTGGCGCTGCGTGATGCAACCGTCTATGTCCCGCGGTTGGTTCGACGGGTCGGGGAGCCGATCTCAGCACCGCTGACATTGCGTGACGACGCAACGTATCTCGTGAGCGGTGGACTGGGCTCGATCGGACTGGAAATCGCCGGATACCTGGCCGCCCACGGCGCGCGCCAACTGGTGCTGACCGGCCGGCGCCCGCCCGGTGATGCTGCGCAACAGCGCATCGACGCGATACGCGAACAATACGGCTGCGCGGTGCGGGTCATCGCGGCCGATGTCGCCGATGCGCACGACGTCACGAGCCTGTTGGCAACCGTGCAGGCCGAATCACCTCCGTTGGCCGGCATCGTCCATGCGGCGGGTGAGATCGGCACGAGCCCGCTGAGCGCCCTGGACTTCGAATCCCACCAAGCCGAAGTGGATCGTGTCTTCGCCGGAAAGGTCTGGGGTGCTTGGCATCTGAGCGAGGCAGCTGCGGATCTCCAGCTGGACTTCTTCGTCTCTACGTCTTCAATCGCCTCGGTATGGGGCGGATTCGGCCAGACCGCCTACGGGGCGGCCAACGCCTTCCTCGACGGACTGGCCTGGCAGCTGCGTGAGCGGGGTGTTCCGGGGATCAGCGTCAACTTCGGGCCCTGGTCGCTGGGCATGGCCGACGAGGAGGCTCGCGCACGGCTGGGCAAACGTGGCATCGCGACGCTGTCGCCGGCCGACGCACTCGCGGGTATGGCCGATGTGATCGCTGCGTCGTCCGGGCGGGGGGCAGTACCGGGCCCGGCACAGGGCATCGTGGCGCGGGTCGACTGGGCCCGATTCCTGCCGCTTTACCAGCAGGCGGGACGGCGCCCATTCCTGGCGGATATGCAGCGCGAGGTGCCCAGCCAACTGACTGGGGCGGTGGTGTCCGCGTCCGGCTCGGGAAAGACCGAATTGGTCGAGCGGCTGACGAACGCTCCGGTGCAACAGCGCAGAAGGCTGCTGTCGAATTTCCTCCGCGACGCGGTAGCCGAGGTGACGCGCGTCGATCCGGCGGAGATCCGCGAGGATGCGGGATTCTTCGATCTGGGCATGGACTCGCTGATGGCGGTCGAATTGCGGGGACGTATCGAACAGGGTGTGGGCAAGGAGATTCCGGCCACCCTGGCCATGGATCACCCACGTCTGTCCGACGTGGTGGATTACCTGCTCGGCGACGTGTTGGAACTCGGCGAGCAGGCATCGGCCAAAGCACGGCCTGAGTTGACCTCGGTGACGACACGCACCGACGAGCCGATCGCGATCATCGCGGTGTCGTGTCGCTTCCCGGGCGCCCCCGACCCGGAAGCCTTCTGGGAGGTGCTGTCCGGAGGTGTCGACACGATCCGGGAAGTCCCGGAAGACCGATTCGACATCGACGAGTTCTACGACCCCGATCCAGAGACCCCGGGCAAGATCTACAGCCGCTTCGGCGGATTCCTCGACGGAATCGACGGATTCGACCCGGAGTTCTTCGGTATCTCCCCGCGCGAGGCGGTGTGGATCGAGCCGCAGCAGCGGCTGATGCTCGAAACGGTCTGGGAGGGTATCGAACGGGCCGGGTACGCGCCGTCGGCATTGCGCGGCAGTCGAACCGGCGTCTTCGTCGGAGTGGCCGCCAATGAATATGCGCACCTGTTGTCCGCCGAGCCGGTCGACAAGATCGAGCCCTACTTCATCACCGGCAATGCGCTCAACGCCATCTCCGGGCGGGTCGCCTTTGCGCTCGGCTTGGAAGGTCCTGCGGTGGCGGTCGACACCGCCTGCAGCTCGTCATTGGTGGCCGTTCATCAGGCCTGCCTGGCATTGCGCACCGGCGACTGCGATTTGGCGGTTGCCGGTGGTGTGAACGTGTTGCTGAGTCCGGTGACCGTCATCGCGGCCTCGCGGGCGCGGATGCTTTCCCCCGTCGGGCGGTGCAAGACCTTCGATGCCTCCGCCGACGGTTATGTGCGCAGCGAAGGCTGCGGGATCCTGATGCTCAAGCGGCTGAGCGATGCGGTGCGCGACGGCGATCGGGTTGCCGCGGTCATCCCGAGTAGCGCGGTCAACCAGGACGGCGCCTCCAGCGGTCTGACAGTTCCCAATGGCGGTGCGCAGCAGCGACTTATCGGCACCGCGCTGTCGCGAGCCGGTCTGACCGGAGGAGACGTCGACTACCTCGAGGCGCACGGAACCGGTACCCCGCTGGGCGATCCGATCGAGGTGCAGGCGGCCGGAGCCGTCTATGGCGCCGGCCGTGATGCGGACCGGCCGTTGCTGATGGGATCGGTGAAGACCAACATCGGTCACCTCGAGTCGGCATCGGGGGCCGCCGGCCTGATCAAGGTCGTGTTGTCGCTGCAGCACGGGATGCTGCCGCAGAGCCTGCACTTCGACAAACCGTCGCCGCACATCCCGTGGGATTCGTTGCCGGTGCAGGTCGTGGAGAAGTCCACACCGTGGCAGGCCAACGGCCGTCCCCGGCGCGCGGGCGTGAGCTCCTTCGGATTCACCGGGACGAACGCGCACGTGTTGATCGAGGAGGCGCCGGCCCCACCGCCGATCGCCGACGAGGACCCCACGGTGGCGCCGGAGCCCGAGACCCGGGACGAGTCGAGCGATGTCAGCGTGCTGACGCTGTCGGCGCGCTCACCCGAGGCGCTGGTGGAGGTGGCTCAGCGTTATCGCCACTGGTTGAGCACCCACCCCGACGTCGACATCGCCGATCTGTGCCTCACGGCCGGGACGGGGCGTTCGCACTTCGAACACCGGGCGGCGCTGGTCGTGGATTCGGTTCGCGGCGCCGACGACGGCCTGGCCGAGTTGGCCGAGGACCGGCTGCGGCCCGGTGTGGTGCGCGGCGAGTGCGGAGACCGGCCCACGACGGCGTGGCTGTTCACCGGGCAGGGCAGCCAGCATCCGGGGATGGCGCGCGAATTGTTCGGCGCCGAGCCGGTCTTCGCTGACACCGTGACACGTTGTGCCGAGGCAGTCGACGCAATGCTGCCGCGGCCATTGCTGGAGGTGCTGTTCGCCACCGATAGGGACACGGCGGAATTGTTGCGGCACACGTCGTTTGCTCAGCCGGCACTGTTTGCGGTCGAGATGGGCTTGGCCCGGCTGTGGCAGTCCTGGGGCATCGAGCCCGATGTCGTGCTGGGGCACAGCGTCGGCCAGTACGCGGCGGCGTGTGTGGCCGGAGTCTTCAGCCTCGAGGACGGGGCACGGCTGATGGCCGAGCGCGGCAGGCTGTTCGGCAGCCTGCCCGAGGGCGGACGGATGGTGGCGGTGTTCGCCGACGCCAAGCGCGTCGAAGATGTGGCCAAGGGATTTCCTCGGATGTCGGTTGCCGCCTACAACGGGCCCAACACGGTGCTCTCGGGACCGGGGGAGGACCTCGAGCGGGTAGTCGCCGCCTTCGGCGACGATGGAGTCCGGTGCAGCTGGCTGCAGACCAGCCACGCGTTCCACTCAGAGCTGCTGGAGCCGGTGCTCGGCGAATTCGAGTCGTATGCGGCCCAGTTGCAGTTCGCTGTGCCGACGCTGCCGTTGGTCTGCAACCGCACCGGCACGGTGCTCATGGCCGAAACGCCACTTGATGCCCAGTATTGGCGCCGGCATTCCCGCCAGCCGGTGCAGTTCGCCGAAAGCGTTCGGACCGTGGCCGGGCTGGGATGTTCGGTGTTGATGGAGATCGGGCCGCAACCGGTTCTGACCGGCAACGCCGTGCAGGTCTGGCCGGAACACCTGGCCGCACCGCGTGCGATCGTGTCGCTGCGCAAGGGCGTCGGCGATCGTCGTCAGATCGCCGAGGCGCTGGCCGCGGCCTATGTCAGCGGCCACCGGCCGAAGTTCGACGCTTTGGCACACCGGCCCGGCCGCCGGCTCGAACTGCCCACCTATCCGTTCCAGCGTCGGCGCTTCTGGCCCAGGTCGTCCGGCATCACTGTGGACGGCCCAGCGGTGTCGGGAATCCTCGGCAGCGCAAAGGATCTCGCTTCCGGCGACTCGGTGTACACCAGCAGGTTGTCGGTCAAATCCCAGCCTTGGCTATCCGACCACGTCATCTACGGCACCGTCGTTGTTCCGGGCGCAACATACGCGGCGATGGCACTGGCGGCCGTCGGAGCGCCGGCACGGGTGCAGGACGTCTTCTTCTATGAGCCGATCATCCTGCCGGAGAAGAGCTCTCGTGAGGTGCAGCTGACCTTGCACCCGCTGGAGGAGGGCGGCGGCTGGAAGTTCCGGATCGACAGCCGTCCCTACGGGGTCAGCGATGCCGAATGGGCGTTCAACGCCGACGGAACGCTGCGCAGTGGTATCGCCGAGGTTGATGCCGAGGCGGACGCGGCGCCCGAGCGCGACCCCGTCGACGAGGCCATCGAGCGGCTGGAACGCATGCGGCCGCAGGAACTGTTCGAGACCTTCGCCGACATGGAGCTGGCGTGGGGACCCAGCTGGTCCGGTTGCCTGAAATCGCTGTGGCTCGGCGAGGGTGAGGCGATCGGCGACATCACCGTGGGCGAGGAACTCGCCGAACACCTCGGAACAGAGCCGATGCATCCGGTGCTGCTCGACCTGTGCACCGGCGTGGCCTTCCCGGCGTTCCCGGCGCTGCTGGCGGCCGAGCAGGGCGTGCACGATCTGTTCCTGCCGTTGCGGTACGGGCAGGTGGAGCTGGCGCAGAAGATGCCCCGGCGGTTCTATTGCCGCGCCAGGTGGCACGCCAGCGCCCTCGACAGCGAAACCCAGGTCTTCGATCTCGACTTCGTCGACCGAGACAACCGGCGCCTCGGCGGGATTCGCGAGTTCACGGTCAAACGCGCGCCCCGTGAAGCGTTGTTGCGCGGACTCGGTGGCGATGCCACCCGGCTGCTGTACAGCCTCGGCTGGCACGAGGTGCCGGCACCGCCACCGGCCGACGAGGCTGCCGGTGTCGCGGGCACCTGGCTGATCGCCGGGTTCGACGAGCTGGCGGCTGAACTGCCGGGCTGTGTCTCGTTCGACCGGAACACCGACCCGGAGCCCCTGGGCCGGCTGATGGCGCAGGCCCAGGAGCGCGGTATGCCGTTCGCCGGGATCGTCTGGCGCAGCAGCGGTCCGCAGGATCAGGAGTCGAGTGCGCAAACCGCCGCGCGGCTGGAAGCCGAGATCACCCACCTGCTCAGCGCCGTGCACACCGTGCAGGCCGACACGTCGATGAAGCTTCCCGGTGGACTGTGGATCGTCACGCAGCGCGCGGTGGCGACCGAATCCGGTGAGCCGGTCGACCCGGTGCAGGCGGCACTGTGGGGACTCGGGCGCACCATTGTCAACGAGGAACCGGGGCTGCGTTCCAAGCTGGTGGACTGCGACGGTTCACCCGAGGCCGTGAAGGCGCTGGCAGGTCTGCTCGGTACGCCCGTCGACGAGCCGGAAATCGCAGTACGGCAAGGGAAGTTGTTGGCATCGCGGCTGCTGCAGTGGTCGCGCAGTGGTCATCTGGTGATGCCGCGCGCAGCCGATTACGCCCTGGCGCCCACCGAGCGCGGTGCGATCGACAACCTGCGTCTGACCGAGGCGGAGGTGCTGTCGCCGAATGCGGGCTACGTGCAGGTCCGGGTCGAGGCTGCCGGGTTGAACTTCCGGGATGTGCTCAATGTGCTGGGTCTCTACCCGGGCGACCCGGGGCCGGTCGGTGGCGACTTCGCCGGCACCGTCACCGAATTGGGCGAGGGAGTGACGCAACTCGAGGTCGGCCAGCGGGTTTACGGCTCCATGCAGGGTGCTTTCGCCAGCCGGTTCAACGTGCCGGCCCAGTTCGTGGCGCCGATCCCGGACGGGGTCAGCGCGGTGGAGGCCGCGACCATTCCGGCCGCGGCGCTCACGGTTCGGCTCTCGTTCGACTGGGCGAAGCTGAATCCCGGTGACAAGGTGCTCATTCACGCCGCCAGTGGTGGTGTCGGGTTGGCCGCCATCCAGATGGCGCTGCAGCACGGTGCGCAGGTGTACGCGACGGCGAGCACCTTCAAGCGTGCCACGCTGCGCAAGCTCGGCGTGAAGCATGTCTATGACTCGCGGACAACCGATTTCGCTGATCAGGTCCTGGCGGATACCGACGGTGCCGGCGTTGATGTGGTGCTCAACAGCCTCACCAACGAAGGTTTCATCGAGGCGACCCTGCGGGCGACTGCGCGCAACGGGCGTTTCGCGGAGATCGCCAAGCGGGATATCTGGACTGCCGAACAGATGGCGCAGGCTCGCCCCGACATCGCCTACGAGATCGTCGCGTTGGACACGGTGATGTTCACCGAACCCGACCGCATTCGCACCTTGCTCGGTGAGGTGTCCGACGGCCTGGCCAAGGGCGAATGGATGCCGCTGCCCGCCGAGATCTACCCGGTCACCGAGGCGAAGACGGCGTTCCGTCGCATGCAGCAGGCGAGGCATATCGGGAAGATCGTGCTGAAGATGCCGAAACCGCTGCAGCCGCGCGCCGATCGTACCTACCTGATCACCGGCGGTCTCGGTGCGATCGGTCTGCACACGGCGGCATACCTGGCGCAGCTCGGTGCCGGTGACATCGTCCTGACCAGCCGTCGTGCGCCGGATGCCGAGGCGCAGCGGGTGATCGAGGAGATCACCGAGCGGCACAAGTGCCGGATCCATACCTTCGCTGCCGATGTCGGCGACGAGGCCGAGGTCGAGAAGTTGCTGGAGCAGATTCGGGTGGATCTGCCTCCGCTGTCCGGGGTGGTGCATCTCGCAGGTGTGCTCGACGACGCGCTGCTGTCGAGTCAGAACCTGGAGCACTTCCGTACGGCGTTGGTGCCCAAGGCATACGGTGCGATCCACCTGGACAAGCTGACCGAGGACGACGAGCTCGACTTCTTCATCCTGTCCTCGTCGGTGTCCAGCCTGCTCGGTTCACCCGGCCAGGCCAACTACTCGACGGCCAATGCGCTGCTCGACGGGCTGGTTGCGCAGCGACAGTCGCGAGGGCTGCCGGCGACCGGGATCAACTTCGGACCGTGGGGGCAGGGCGGTATGGCCTCCTCGGAGGCGGCTCGCGCCAATATCGCTGCGCAGGGCCTGGTTCCGCTGGAACCGTCGGCCGCTCTCGGCGCGCTGGCCGAGGCCGTGGCCAACGGCACGGCCGCGGCAACCGTCCTCAAGGCGAACTGGCAGCGTGCGGCGAAGGTGTTGGGCAGTTCTCGCCCACCGATTCTCGATCTGGTGTTGCCCAGTGCCATGGGCGAGACAACCGGCGATGCCGAGTTGCTCCGGCAACTGCAGGAGATACCTGTGGCGCAGCGCGCCGATTTCATCACCGAATTCCTGCAGCGCGAAGTGCAGGGTTTCCTGCGCCTGGCGCAACCGCCTGCCGCAACCAGTCGGTTCCTGGACTTGGGCACGGACTCGTTGATGGCGGTTGAACTTCGAAACCGGCTGCACAGCCAGTTCGGTGGGGCGTTCACGATCAACGCGACGGCGGTGTTCGACTATCCGACGATCGGGGGGCTCGGCGAGTACCTGGCCGGTCAGCTGCCGGAGGCGGAGTCGCAATCAGGTGCTTCCGAAGCGCCGTCAGCGCCCCAGGATGCCGGCGGCGAGCAACAGGCCGCCGACGACGGCGAGCAGGGTGGCGACCTCGACGCGGCGCCGTGATCGGATCCAGTCGTTCACCGCAACGATCGCCGTGTGCGTTGCCTGGGGAGCGAAAACATACCCGAGGAGGGGAATCTCGACGAGGGCGAACGCCACGACGTGGAACATCACCAACGCCCCGACTTGTGTGCTGGCGGCGGCGCCGGAGGCCAGAATGACTGCGAGGGTGGCCAGATAGTCCACCGACGGCAATGCGATCCCCAAGCCGGCCGCCGCCGCCAGCCAGAGCGAGCTGCCGTTCAGCAGGTGTCGAGCGGGCGTCGCCAGCGCTGCCCGGCGTGGGCTCAACCACCGGTCGTTGGTGGCCACCAGGGCAGCGGCCAGCAGCGCCAGCGCGCCGATCAGGATTTGAACATGGGGCAAGGTGAAATAGGCCGAATCGAGTAGTCGGCGTCGAAGGACGAACAACACCACCAGACCCACGGTCATCCCCATCGCGAAACCGCCGGCCAGGAACGCCAGCAGTTGCAGCACCGGTCGCTGCCGGTTCAACATGAGGACCGTCATACCGATCCGGAACGGTTCGAGGCTCACGGCAAAAGCCATCACCAGGACGGTCAGCAACATGGGCTAGCTCGCTTCGCGGGGTACCCGAACGGCGAGCATGGCGATCAGACCTGCCGCCAGGACCACACACAGCCCGCCCATCCCGGCCCGGTCGGCGCCGAACAGATCGACAAAGGTGAAGAACATCCACGGCGCCAGGAATGACGCGGTGCGTCCGGCGGTGGTGTAGAGGCCGAAGGCCACCCCTTCCTTGCCCGGTGCCGACATGCGCAGCATCAGTGCTCTGGCGGACGCCAGGATCGGCCCGATGAACAGGCACAGCAGCAGCCCGCAGATCCAGAACGCCACCGGCCCGGAGGCGCTCAGCAGGGCCAGCCCGACCGCGACCATGGCGGCGAGCGAGGCGGTGATGACGTGTTTGGCGCCGACGCGGTCGGCGAGCAGACCACCCGCCACCGCGCCGACCGCCGCGACGATGCTGACGCACACACCGAAGATGAGCACGTCGGCCTGCGATATCCCGTACACGCTGACACCGAGCACGGCGCCGAACGCGAAGATCCCGGTCAGTCCGTCTCGAAAGACCGCGCTGGCCGCAAGGTAGTAGACGACGTTGTGATCGCGTCGCCACTCGGACTTTATTTCCTGCCACAGTGCGCGGTAGGCGCCGCCGAGGCCGACCGTCGGCAGCGGCTCGGTGGTCGGCGGGGTGCGCGTCAGGAAAAGCAGCGGGCAGGCGAACACGACCAGCCATGCGGCGGCCACCAGCATCGCCACCCGGATGTACTGGCCGTCGGTTGCCGCCAGGCCGAAGATGCCCCGGGTCTCGCCATCACCGGCGATGAACCCGACATACAGAATCAGGAGCAACAGCACACTGCCGAAAAACCCTGAGGCCGAACCGATTCCCGAGATCCGTCCCATGTTCCGCGGTGTGGAGATCTGGCCCAGCACGGCGTTGTAGGGCACCGTCGCCAGGTCGCTGCAGGCCGCGGTGCACGCCAGGAGGATCAGACCGGGCCCCAGGTAGCGGTAGTCGGTCTTGATGAGGCTCATCGCCGCGGTCATTACGACGACCAGGCCGGTGAACACCGAGAGTGCGGCACGTCGACGTTGCGGCGCGTTGACCAGGACACCGGTGGCCGGCGCCAACAGCGCGACGAGCAGTCCTGCGATCGTCAGCGCCCTGCCCAGCCAGCTCGCGGGTGTCGTGGAGCCGGGCAGCCCCGCACCGACCTGCCCGGTGAGGTAGACGGAGAAGACGAAGGTGCCGACGACGGCGTTGACGCCTGTCGCGCCGCAGTCCCACAGCGCCCAGGCCGCCACCCGGGATCGCGGGGTGATCTGAGCATCAATCGTGCGGTTGCTCACGGCTGCACCCCTTCGACCCCCCTTGTCGCCGGCACAGAATTCGGCGCCAGTCGTCATCGGCCGTTAGCATCCCACGGGTGAGTCGGGTCCTGCTGGTGACCAATGATTTTCCGCCGCGTCCCGGCGGCATCCAGTGCTACCTGGAAGAGCTGGTGCGCCGCATCGCCGGTTCTGGACGCCATGACGTGACCGTGTACGCGCCGCAGTGGAAGGGCGCCGACGCCTTCGACGAGGCGGCAGAATCCGACGGCTATCAGGTGGTTCGCCACCCGGGCACGCTGATGTTGCCGGGCCCGGCCGTCGACACCCGGATGCGCCGGCTCATCGCCGAACAGGCCATCGAGACCGTGTGGTTCGGCGCGGCCGCCCCGCTGGCGTTGCTGGCGCAGCGGGCGCGCACCGCCGGCGCCACCCGGGTGCTGGCCAGCACACACGGGCACGAGGTCGGGTGGTCGATGCTGCCGGTGGCCCGCTCGGTGCTGCGCCGGATCGGCGAATCCTGCGACACGGTCACCTTCGTCAGCCACTACACCCGCGGCCGGTTCGCATCGGCATTCGGCCCCGGCGCCGCGCTGGAGCACCTGCCGCCGGGGGTGGACACCGACCGGTTCCGCCCCGACCCCGGCGCCCGGGCCGAAATGCGCGTCCGGTACGGGCTGGGCGGGCGGCCGACGGTGGTGTGCGTTTCGCGGCTGGTGCCGCGCAAAGGCCAGGACATGCTGATCAGGGCGTTACCCACGATTCGGCGCCGGGTCGAGGGGGCCGCGCTGGTGATCGTGGGCGGCGGCCCCTACGCCGAGACCCTGCACAAGCTGGCCGTCGAGTGCGAGGTGGCCGATGCGGTGACGTTCACCGGCGGCGTGCCGGCCGCCGAGCTGCCCGCCTACTACCTGCTCGGCGACGTCTTCGCGATGCCGTGCCGGACCCGCGGTGCCGGGCTTGACGTCGAGGGGCTGGGCATCGTGTTCCTGGAGGCGTCGGCGGCGGGTATCCCGGTGGTCGCCGGTCGCTCGGGTGGGGCACCGGAAACCGTGCTGGACAACCGGACCGGGCGGGTGGTCGACGGCCGGTCCGTCGAGGCGATCGGTGACGCCGTCAGCGGATTGCTCGCCGATCGCGACCGTGCCGCCGCGATGGGCGCCGCGGGGCGCGACTGGGTGACGGGTCACTGGTCTTGGGAGACGCTGGCCGGACGCATGGCCGAGCTGCTGCAGGCCTGAGAGGGGTCAGCCCTTGGTGTAGATCGCCTCGATCGAGTCGGCGAACTTCTCGGCGACCACCTTGCGCTTGACCTTCATCGTCGGGGTCAGCTCACCGGTGGCCTCGGTGAAGTCGACGGGCAGGATCGCGAACTTGCGGATCGACTCGGCGTGCGACACCGCGAGGTTGGCCTGCTTGACCGCGGCGTCCACCTCGGCCAGCAGGTCCGGGTCGGTCACCAGGTCCGCGGTGGTGGCGCTGCTGGCTTTGCTGTTGCGCTGCTTCCAGCCCTCGATGGCTTCCGGGTCGATGGTGATCAGCGCCCCGATGAACGGCTTGGCGTCGCCGACGACCATCGCCTGGCTGATCAGCGGGTGGGCGCGCAACTGGTCCTCGAGCACCGCGGGAGCGACGTTCTTGCCGCCGGCGGTGACGATGATCTCCTTCTTGCGACCGGTGATCTTCAGGTAGCCGTCGGCATCGATGTCGGCCAGGTCGCCGGTCTTGAACCAGCCGTCGGAGAACGCCTCGGCGGTGGCCTGCTCGTTGCGCCAGTAGCCGCCGAACACCACACCGCCGCGAACCAGCAGCTCACCGTCCTCGGCGATGCGCATGCTGTTGCCGGGCACCAGTTTTCCGACGGTCCCGACCTTCATGGCACCCACCGGGTTGACCGTGACGGCGGCGGTGGTCTCGGTCAGGCCGTAGCCCTCGTAGATGCACAGGCCGACACCCCGGTAGAAGTGGCCCAGCCGTTCGCCCAGCGGCGCACCGCCGGACACCGACGCGCGGCAGTCGCCGCCCAGCGCTGCGCGCAGCTTGTGATAGACGAGTTTGTCGAAGAGCGCGTGCTTGGCGCGCAGCAGCAGTCCGGGGCCGCCGCGATCGACGGCCTCGCTCCAGTCCACCGCGGTCTGGGCTGCCATCTCGAAGATCCGGCCCTTGCCATCGCTGGCGGCGTTTTGGGCCGCGGTGTTGTAGACCTTCTCGAACACCCGCGGCACCGACACCACCACGGTCGGCTTGAACACCGAGAACATCGGCACCAGATTCTTGATGTCGCTGGTGAATCCGACGGTGACCCGGTTGGTGAAGGCCGCCAGGGTCAGGCCGCGGGCCAGCACGTGGGCCAGCGGCAGGAAGACGAGCAGGCGCTGGCCGGGGCTCAGCAGGGTCGGCAGCGCTGCTTTGGTGCCGCGCACTTCGTAGATCAGGTTGGAGTGGGTGAGCTCGCAGCCCTTGGGGCGCCCGGTGGTACCCGAGGTGTAGATCAGGGTCGCCGGGTCGGTGACCTTCAGCGCGGCCAGGCGCGCGGTGATCTGGGCGGGGTCTTCGCCGGCGCCGGCCTCGGCGAGCTCGTCGAGCGCCTTGGCGCCCGACCCGTCGATGGTCAGCACCCGTCGCAGCGCGGGCAGGTCACCGGCGATCTCATTGACCATCTGGGCGTGGGCGTCGGTTTCGGGGAAGGCCAGCACCGCGCTGGAGTCCTCCATGACCCAGCGCACCTGCTCGGCCGACGACGTCTCATAGATCGGCACGGTGACCGCGCCGACGGACAGGATCGCGAAGTCCAGGATGGCCCACTCGTAGCGGGTCGCCGAGAAAATCACCACCCGGTCGCCGGCCGCCACGCCCTGCGCGATCAGCCCCAGTGCGGCCGACCGGATCTGCGCGGCCGCCGTGGCGCAGCTGACGTCGGTCCACGCCCCGTCGATGAGGCGCTGGTAGATGACATCGTCGGGATTGTCGCGCTCGTGCTCGAAGACGACTGCGGCGACATTGTCGTGCTCCTCGACGGTGAAAGACGCCGGAACACTGAACTCACGCATGCGATGACCTCTCTTGGCAGCCTGGGTGTCTGTCCGCCCAGCCTAGTAGGCACCCCCCGGCGGGTGTGACGGTGTTCACTGCCGGGGCAGCCGGGGGCATCGGCGCACCCGGGCGTTCCGCGTCGGGGGCGTCATATGTGAAGCTGAGGTGATGAACAGTATCCAGGTTGCCGACCAGACGTTCATCGCCGCACCCGGCGCGCAGGTCGGTGCCGTCGTCGCCGACCGGTCGAGCTGGCGGCGGTGGTGGCCGGACCTGCAGCTCGAAGTGGTGGAGGACCGTGCCGACAAGGGCGTCCGATGGACGGTGAGCGGGCCGCTGACCGGAACGATGGAGATCTGGCTGGATCCGATGCTCGACGGGGTGTTGCTGCACTATTTCCTGCACGCGGAACCCACCGGGGTGACCGGCCGCCAGCTGGCCCGGATGGACCTACCGAAATTGATCCACCGCCGCCGGGTGGCCGGCAAGCGGATGGCCTTCGAGGTGAAAGCACGTCTCGAGCGAGCCCGTCCGGTGGGTGTCGCGCCGGTCGCCGTGAGCTGAACGGGCTGAACGGGCGGATGCCCGGCGCGGCGAGGTACCGTCTCTGCCGAGGGCCGGTGGCAGGCGCGAACGAGTTAGGGAAGTAACCACGTGGCGGACAAGACAGCTCAGACCATATTTATCGCGGCGGATCCGAGCACGGTGATGAAGGTGATCGCCGACATCGGCGCCTACCCCGATTGGGTCTCGGAGTACACCGAGGCCGAAGTGCTCGAAACCGATTCCGACGGGTACCCGAAGGTGGCTCGGTTGGTGCTGGATGCCGCTGTCCTCAAGGACACCATGGTGTTCTCCTACGACTGGCCGGCCGACCGCCGCTCGGTGCGCTGGTCGCTGGTGTCCGGCTCGCTGCTGAAGGCTCTGCACGGTGAATACCGGCTGACACCCAAGGGATCCGGCACCGACGTCACCTATGAGCTGTCGGTCGACCTGATGATGCCGATGATCGGGCTGCTCAAACGCAAGGCGGAACGCAGGATCACCGACACCGCGTTGAAGGACCTGAAGAAACGAGTCGAGGCTGAGTGAGTCGCGACAGCCCGCTGCGGCGCCGATTCGTCTGTTCGTCGGCAAGGGCGGCGTAGGTAAGTCCACGCTGGCGGCGGCGACCGCCGTCGCGGAAGCGCGCGCCGGTGACCGGGTGCTGCTGATCTCCACCGACCAGGCGCACTCGGTCGGTGACGTGCTCGGCGTGGCGGTGACGCCCGGCGGTGGCCGTGATCCCGTTGCGGTGGTGCTCGACGACGCCGGTCCAGGCAGGCTCGACGTGCTGGCACTGGACACGCTCGCGCTGCTCGAGGCGCGCTGGGCCGAGGTGGTCGATGTGCTGGCCGGGCGATTCCCCGAGTCTGAGCTGGGCAGCGTTGCCCCCGAAGAACTTTCGGCGCTTCCCGGTGTCCAGGAAGTGCTCGGTCTGCACGAGGTCGGCGAGTTGGCCGGCAGCGGTCGGTGGGACCGGGTCGTCGTCGACTGCGCGTCCACCGCCGATGCGATGCGGATGCTGACGCTGCCCGCCACGGTGGCGCTGTATGCCGAGCGGTCCTGGCCGCGACATCGCAGGCTCAGCGGGACCGAGGACAGATCGGCCGCATTGGTCGAGTTGATCGAGCGGATCAGCGACGCCGCCGAGCGACTTGCCGTCCTGCTGACCGATGAGACGCTGGTCGGGGCGCACCTGGTGCTGACCGCCGAGCGCGTGGTGGCCGCCGAAGCGGTCCGGACCCTGGGGACGCTGGCCCTGACGGGTGTGCGCGTCGACGAGCTGATCGTCAATCAGATTTTGTTGCAGGATGATTCGTACGTCTACACCAATCTGCCCGCTCATCCGGCGTTCGACTGGTACGCCGAGCGGATCCGCGAACAGCGCGGCGTCCTCGAGGACTTGGACCGCGCCATCGGTGATGTGGCGATGGTGCTGGTCCCGCACCTGGCGGGGGAGCCGATCGGCCCCAAGGCGCTGGGCGAACTGCTCGAGGGCAGCCGCCGCCGAGACGGGTCGGCGCCGCCGGGACCGGTGCGGCCGGTGGTGGACCGGGAGTCGGGTTCCGGACTGGGGGCGGTGTACCGATTGCGGCTAGAGTTGCCCCAGGTCGATTCCGCTGCACTCAGTCTGGGGCGGTCCGGCGACGACTTGATCATCGGTGCCGGTGGCACCAGGCGCCGGGTCCGGCTGGCGTCGGTGTTGCGGCGATGCACGGTTTTGGATGCGACGCTGCGCGGCAGCGAATTGACGGTGCGCTTCCGGCCGGATCCGGCGGTGTGGCCGGTGAGCAGTGACGAGTGAGTAGTGACGAGGAGGTGCGACGTTGAGTGCTGGCGCGCACCCCGATCTGGGTGAGCTGGGACCTGAGTTGCGCAAGCTCGCCCAGGCGATCCTGGACCGCCTCGACCCGGCGGTGCGGGCGGCGGCGATGCTGGCGGCGTCCGGTGACGGTCCGGGCAAGTGTCAGCAGGTGTGGTGCCCGGTGTGTGCGCTGGCGGCATTGGTGACCGGGGAGGAGCATCCGTTGCTCACCGTCGTCGCCGAGCACAGCGTCGCGTTGTTCGAGGTGATCCGCACGGTGGTCGGTGAGACCGGCGAGGCGCCGGCTCCGCCCGACGGACCGCCCCCCGGCGGAGATGGGGGCGCGCCGGCCGGGTCGGGCTACCAGCACATTCCGGTCACCATCGAACACTGAAAACTGAGGAATTCCGCGGAATCTCCGGTGTGACGAATCACCGTGTGGCCGTAGCCACGGCGGGTCGGTAATGTTGGCGCGAACACGGCGGGGTGTTCGGGGCAGGAGGGAGGCGCCATGTGGTTCTGGCTGTTCAAGTACGTACTCCTGGGGCCCGTGCTGGCCCTGCTCGGCCGTCCGAAAGTCGAGGGTATGGAGAACATCCCCGACGACGGTGCGGTGATCTTGGCCAGTAATCACCTGGCGGTGATGGACAGCTTCTACCTGTGTCTGGTGGTGCGGCGCCGGGTCACCTTCCTGGCCAAGTCGGAGTATTTCACCGGCACCGGGATCAAGGGCTGGTTCACCCGCTGGTTCTACACCGCCGTGGGGCAGGTTCCCATCGACCGCGCCGACTCCGACGCCGCGCAGGCCGCGCTGACCACCGCGGAGCGGTTGCTGTCGGACGGCAAAGTGCTCGGTATCTACCCGGAGGGCACCCGCTCGCCCGACGGCCGGCTCTACAAGGGCAAGACCGGCCTGGCCCGAATGACGCTGCGCACCGGTGTCCCGGTGATCCCGGTCGTCATGGGTGGAACAGACATCGTGAACCCGCCGGGCACCAAGATGCTGCGGTTCGGCCGGGTCACCGTCCGGTTCGGCAAGCCGATGGAATTCTCCCGCTTCGAAGGGATGGCCGACAACCGCTTCATCGAGCGGGCCGTCACCGACGAGGTGATCTACGAGTTGATGCGGCTGTCCGGCCAGGAGTACGTCGACATCTACGCGGCCAACCTCAAAAACGGTGCCCCCCAACAAGATGGGGCAACGGCTCAGCCGGTCGCCAGGTTTCCGGAGACCGCCGCAGGCTGATCCGGGTTCGTCCAACGGCCCGGATTCAGAGTCGCACCGGCCGTGACGATCACCGCCAGTGCCCACCACACATACGACGTCCCGGCCAATTGGCGCCACCACGCCGCGCCCGCCTCGTGATGCTCGGGCAGCAGCTCGATCGGACTGCGCATCATCAGCGCCACCCCCAGCGCGCTGAGTACGCCCAGCGTGATCGCCCGGTGCCGGTACGCCAGTACGCCGGTCACCACCGCGGTCGGCAGCATCCACACCCAATGGTGGGACCACGACACCGGCGACACCACCAACCCGAACAGTGCCACGCAGATGAGCGCCAGGATCGGCCCTCCGGTGAAGTGTGCGCTCAGTACCCGGCGGGCCGCCCAGACCGTCAGCGCCAGTACCAGTAGGCATCCCAGCACCCACAGCGCGGAGCGCTGATGTTCGCTCAGCGGCAGCCGGGCCAGCGCGCCGGCCAGGTTCTGGTTGGTGTTCAGCGTTGCGCCGCCGATGCGGTCGGTGTTGCGGACCGTGTGGGTCCAGTACTGCCAGGAGTCGCTCCAGGCCATCGCGACGCCCGCCAGGGTCGCCGCCAGAAACGCCGCGACGGTGGTCGCCGCGGCGCGCCCGTCGCGGCGCAGCAGGAAATACAGCAGGAACACGGCCGGCGTCAGCTTCAGCGCCACCGCGACCCCCAGTAGCGCGCCACGCGGCCAGTAGGTGCGGCGCGGCACGCAGTCGGCGATCACCAACGTCATCAGCACGGCATTGACCTGACCGAAGTCGAAGTTGGCCCAGATCGGTTCGGCGCCGAACCAGATGGCCGCCGCGACGATCGCCGCTGCCACGACACCCCGCCGCCACCACGCCGGGCCGCTCCCGCGGGCGACCTCGACACCCAGACCGGTGAGCACGATGGTGATCGACACCACCAGCAGCAGCGTCGAGAGGATCGTCAACGCTGCAGTGCCGGAACCCAGCGACACCCAGGTGAGCGGGGCGAACAACACCGCGGCGATCGGGGGATAGGTGAACGGGAGCACCGTTCCGTCGATCTGGGTGGCAAACCAGTCGTCCCCGTAGAGCGGCTGCCCGTCACGCCACGCCTGCGCGGCCATCCGGTAGACGTCGACGTCGATGTGGTACGGCGTGCTGCCGAGCGCCCGCCACGTCGTGTAGCCCAGGGTCCCGATCGTCAGCAGGGCGAAGATCCACCAAACGGCGCCGCCCCCGTGCCGACGGCCCGGGTCGGGCGGCCGCGATGTAGTCATGTCGCAACACAGCCTATCGGGTGGCCAGGTTTTACCGGGCTATGCCGGCGGTGATCCGGGCGTGGTGTGCCGTGAGGGCGTACGTTCTCTTAGGTGCTCGAATGGTTCCGCGACGACATCATCGATCGCGGCAGACTGCCGCTGTTGTGCTGCCTGCTCGCGTTCCTGGTGACGTTTGTGGTGACCCGCTCCGTGGCCCGCTACATCCGCGGTAACGCCGGCCGCGTGGGCGAGCCCCGCTGGTGGCAGCCGCGCAATGTGCACATCGGGTCGAAGCACATTCACCACGTGGTCTTCGGGGTCGTCCTGGTGATGGTCGCCGGGGTGACCCTGGTGGCGGCGGGCGCCAACGGGCACGAGCCGGCGTTCAGCCTGGCCGCGACCACGTTCGGGGTAGGGGCGGCGTTGGTGCTCGACGAGTACGCGCTGATCCTGCACCTGTCCGACGTGTATTGGGAAGAGGACGGACGTGCCTCGGTGGATGCGGTGTTCGCGGCCACCGCCGTGGCCGGCCTGCTGCTGCTGGGCTTTCACCCCCTGACGTTTCTGCTGTCGGTGTGGCACGACACCTCCTCGCCGGTGATCCACATCGGCGTGATCGCCGGGCTGGTGATGGCGCTGCCGCTGGGCGTGGCGGTGCTGTTGAAGGGCAAGGTGTGGACCGGGCTGATCGGGATGTTCTTCTTTCCGCTGCTGGTGATCGGCGCGATCCGGCTGTCCCGGCCGCACGCGCCCTGGGCCCGCTGGCGCTACCTGCCCGACCACGAGCGGATGCGCCGGGCGCTGGAGCGGGAACGTCGGCTGCGGCGCCCGGTGGTGCAGGCCAAGCTCTGGCTGCAGGACGCCATCGCGGGCCGGCCCCAGGTGCCCGACGATCGGGTCGTGGACGCCGAACTCGACCGTGAGGTGCGGGCGGCCTCGGCGCCCACGGTGCAGTTCATGGTCCCCCGACGGCAGGTACCCATCGGCAGACCACCCGCCAGGCCGGCGCCCGCCGGACGAGCGCCCGCTCGGCCGGCCCCCAACCGCGCAGTCGCCGACGCGTCGGCGCCGACCAGGCCTTTCTCCGTGCCGTTGGCGGGTCAACCACGAATACACCGACCCGACGGGCCCGGGAGACGATAGGGCGGTGAGGTACTTCTACGACACCGAGTTCATCGAGGACGGCCGCACCATCGAGCTGATCTCGATCGGCGTGGTCGCCGAAGATGGGCGGGAATTCTACGCGGTGTCAAGCGAATTCGACCCGGGCCGGGCGGGGCCGTGGGTCCGCGCCCACGTGCTGCCCAAGCTGCCCTCTCCGGCGTCGCAGGCGTGGCGCTCGCGCAGCCGGATCCGCGCCGACCTCGAGGCGTTCCTGGGTGTCGGCAGCGGTGAGCCGATCGAGTTGTGGGCCTGGGTCGCGGCCTATGACCACGTGGTGTTCTGCCAGCTGTGGGGCACGATGCCCGACCTGCCGGCGCCGATCCCGCGCTTCACCCACGAGCTGCGCCAACTGTGGGAGGACCGGGGCCGGCCGCACCTGCCACCGCGGTCGCCGGGCAGCCACGACGCACTGGTGGACGCTCGCGACCAGTTGCGCCGGTTCCAGGTGATCACCCAGACCGAACTGGCCTGATCAGCGTAGGTCGGCGCCCGGCTACCATGGTCGGGTGAACTGGACCGTTGACGTACCGATCGACCAGCTGCCGGCGCTGCCGCCGCTGCCTGCGGAACTGCGCGAGCGTCTCGACGCGGCGCTGGCCCGGCCGGCCGTTCAGCAGCCGAGCTGGCCCGCTGACCAGGCCAAGGCGATGCGCACGGTGTTGGAGAGCGTCCCGCCGATCACGGTGGCATCCGAGATCGTGCGGCTCAAGGCGCTGCTGGCCCAGGTGGCCCGCGGGGAGGCCTTCCTGCTGCAGGGCGGCGACTGCGCCGAGACCTTCACCGACAACACCGAGCCGCACATCAAGGGCAACATCCGCACCCTGCTGCAGATGGCGGTGGTGCTGACCTACGGGGCGTCGATGCCGGTGGTCAAGGTGGCCCGCATCGCCGGCCAGTACGCCAAACCCCGCTCGGCCGACACCGACGCATTGGGGTTGAAGTCCTACCGCGGAGACATGGTCAACGGCCTGGCGCCCGATGCCGCGGTGCGTCAACACGACCCGTCCCGGCTGGTGCGGGCCTACGCCAACGCCAGCGCGGCGATGAACCTGGTGCGGGCATTGACCTCGTCCGGGCTGGCGTCGCTGGAACTGGTGCACGACTGGAACCGGGAGTTCGTCCGCACCTCGCCGGCGGGCGCGCGCTACGAGGCACTGGCCGGTGAGATCGACCGCGGACTGAAGTTCATGAACGCCTGCGGGGTCGCCGACCGGGAATTGCAGACCGCGGAGATCTACGCCAGCCACGAGGCGCTGGTGCTCGACTACGAGCGCGCCATGCTCCGGATGGCCGATATCGAAGGCGAACCGCAGCTCTACGACCTCTCGGCGCACTACGTCTGGATCGGGGAGCGGACTCGCCAACTCGACGGCGCGCACGTCGGGTTGGCCGAGGTGATCGCCAACCCGATCGGTATCAAGCTCGGGCCGACCACCTCCCCGGACCTGGCCGTCGAATACGTCGAACGGCTCGACCCCAACAACGTGCCCGGCAGGCTGACGCTGGTCAGCCGGATGGGCAACTCCCACGTGCGCGACCTGCTGCCGGGCATCATCGAGAAGGTGCAGGCCACCGGCCACCAGGTGATCTGGCAGTGTGACCCGATGCACGGCAACACCCACGAGGCCTCCACCGGCCACAAGACCCGGCACTTCGACCGGATCGTCGACGAGGTGCAGGGGTTCTTCGAGGTGCATCGTGCGCTGGGCACCCATCCCGGCGGCATCCACCTCGAGTTCACCGGTGAGGATGTCACCGAATGTCTCGGTGGCGCCCAAGACATTTCGGATGCGGACCTGGGCGGCCGCTACGAGACGGCGTGCGACCCGAGGCTCAACACCCAGCAGAGCCTGGAGTTGTCCTTCCTGGTCGCCGAGATGCTCCGCGGCTGAGCGACTACAGCAGCGCGCCGACGCTGTTGCCCAGCGTCCATGCAACCGCGGCAACCAGCCCGGTGAGTGCGAACACCACCGCCAGCCAGATCACCACCATCCGGCGTGCGTGCTGGCGTTCCAGCACGAACTGACTCAACTCGATCCCGGCGAATTGCCCTGTCACAAGCTGATATTGGGTATCGGTGTCGGTCACCCAATCCTGCGGCGCGCGGGTCATGTGCAGCGTCGGGCGCTGCGGCGGTGCGTTGTGCCCCCCGCCCCGCTGGTGTGGCGCCGAGACGTGCTGGGCGGAGTTGCGCGGGGCGGGTACCCGAAACGCCGGCAGCGCCAACCGCTGGGCGATCGCATCCACGTCGCGGGCCATCTCGAGACCGTCGGCGTACCGGTCGGCCGGGTCCAGCGCGGTGGCGCGCGCGACCAGTTCATCGAATTCTCTTGGGACACCGTCGATCGCGGAGCTGGGTGGCGGGACGTCGTGATCCAGCCGTTGATAGGCCACCGTCAATGCGGAGTCACCGGAGAACGGCGTGCGCCCGGTCAGCAGCTCGTAGGCGAGTACGCCGACCCCGTACACGTCGCTGGCCGGACCGGCGTTCCCGTCGCGGACCTGCTCGGGTGACAGGTAGGCCGCAGTGCCCAGAATCACATTGGTCGAGGTGATCCCCGCCGCCGCGATGGCACGAACCAGCCCGAAGTCGACCACCTTCACGTCGCCGTCGTCGGAGATCAAGATGTTCTCCGGTTTGACGTCGCGGTGCACCAGGCCGGCACGGTGCGCGATCCCCAGCGCTCCCAGCACCGGCCGGAGCACCGCCGCGACGGCATGCGGGGGCATCGGACCGCGTTCGTTGAGCAGTTCGCGCAGGGTGCCACCTTCGACGAGTTCCATCACCAGAAACGGCTGGCCGGCATCGTGCGGCGTGCCGAAACCCTGGTCGTAGACCGCCACCAGACCCGGGTCCTTCAGGCGGGCGACCGCCCGCGCCTCGAGCTGGAATCGGGTCAGGAACTGCTGATCGCCGGCATAGCGCAGATCCATCACCTTGCAAGCGACCGGGCGGTCCAGTCGCTCGTCGAGTCCGCGGTACACCGTGGACGTGCCACCGGTGGCGATGCGGGTGCCGACCCGGTATCGACCGTCCAGCAGGGCGCCTTGAAGAGCGTCCGGGCCCCACGCTGTGCTCACCTGGTCATGGTATGTGGACCGGGGACCGGCTCGGCGGTTCTAAACTCATGTCGTGAGTAGCATTCCGGCCGCCGAAGACGTACTTGACCCCGACGAACCGACATTCGACCTGCCCCGGGTCGCCGAACTACTGGCGGTGCCGGTCACCAAGGTGCTCCAGTACCTGCGCGACCAGCAGCTCATCGCGGTGCGGCGCGACGGTGTGCTGCTGTTCCCGCAGGTGTTCTTCACCGAAGACGGCGACGTCGTGAAAAGTCTGCCGGGGCTGCTGGCCGTGCTGCACGACGGCGGCTATCAGCAGACCGAGGCCGTGCGGTGGTTGTTCACCCCGGACCCGTCGCTGTCGTTGACCCGCGACGGAACGCGGGAGCCGGTCGCCAACGCCCGCCCGATCGACGCCCTGCACGCCCACCAGGCCCGTGAGGTGATGCGCCGGGCGCAGGCCATGGCCTACTGACCTCAGGCGGCCGCTTGGGGCGCCGGTGCCTCAACAGCTTTGGACAATCGGTGCCAGGCGAACAGCGCGCAGGCCGTCGCACCGATCACATGCAGCCAGGAGTACATGCCGTGCGAGCCGTCGGGCTTGAAGATCACCATGATCCAGGTCGAGGCCGCGGCGATCGCGGCGATCGAGGTCGGTGAGCGGACCAGGGTGGCCGCCACCGCCAATGGCCAGGTGTAGTACCAGGGCAGTGCCGCCGGCACGAACAGCACCACGATGAGCATCGCCCAGGCGATTCCCGACACCGCCGTGCGGTCGTCGCGACGGGAGCGCCACCAGATCACCGGCAGCAGCAGAGCAATCACCACGATCCCGCTGATTCGGGTGATATGCAGCGCCGCGTAGAAGTTGACCGGTGCGAACAGTCCACCGAAGGCGTGGATCAGGTTGGCGGCCGCGGTCGGCACGGTGAGCCAGTTGATGATCTTGACGTTGCCGGCCAGCAGTGCGGTCAGCCAGCCCAGGCCCACCCCGGCCAGCGTTGACAGCACCGCGAAGACGGCGACGACGATCACCGCGGAGATGGTGGCCGCTGCGGCGAACGCGTTGACCGCCGGGTAGCCGCGTCGTTCCCTCAGTCGGCGCATCCACACCCACACCAGAAACGGCAATGCGATTGCGGCGGTCGCCTTTACCGCCGCGGCCAGGGCTACCAGCGTGATCCCGGCCAGGGGGTGGCGATCCAGCGTCAAGGCGATCCCGGCGATCACCAGGCCGACCATCAGCATCTCGTTGTGGACCCCACCCATCAGGTGGATGATCACCAGCGGGTTGAGCACCGCCAGGAACAACGCCGCCGGAGCACGGCCCCCGACCCGGTGGGCCACCCGCGGGGCGGCCCAGATCAACAGCGCCAGGCCGGGCAGCATGCACAAGCGCAACACCATGGTTCCGACCACCACGTTGTTGCCCACCAGCATCGTCACGAGCTTGGCGACCAGGATGAACGCCGGTCCGTAGGGCGCCGTCGTTGCCGACCAGATCGGGCTGACGTCGTCGAGCAGCGGGTTGGGGTTGTCGACCGGACCGACCTGGTACGGGTCGAAACCGTCGCGCAGCAGGGCGCCCTGGGCCAGATAGGAGTAGGTGTCGCGGCTGAACACCGGAACCGACAGCAGCAGCGGCGCCAGCCAGAAGCCGGTGGTGGCTATCAACGTGTATTCGGTTGCGGCGCCTTCGATCACCCGTCGGCCCAGACCCAACCAGGCCACCAGCATTACTGCGACCCCGATCCACAGCAGCGCCGTTGACAGCACCAGGCCGTGGCCGAAGCGCAGCCAGGAAAGGTGCACCGACTCCAGCACCGGATCCTGGATGCGGGTGCTGCCGGCGCCCAGGCCGCCCACCGTGATCAGCATCGCGCCCAGGCAGCCGAGCCACGCCGCTCCGGCCTGCTCGCTGGTGGCGAACTCGCGCAGTCGGGTCAGGGAGCGGGTCGGAGCCGCCGGACGTGTCGATGGGCTGGGGATAGACATGGGCGGTCAGGCGGACCGGTCGGCGACCAGGCGGGCCAGGTCGGTCAGGCCGGCTTTGGCAACCTCGTCGATCGGTGCGGCCGCCAAAGCGGTCATGGCGCGGCGGGTCAGCACGTCGATACGGTCCTCGACGGCGGACAGTGCGCCCACCGTCTCGATCACGTCGCACAGTTCGCGGACCTGCGCATCGGTCAGCGCGGTGCCAAGTGATGCGCGTAACCGCTTGGCGGCCACCGGATCCGACTTATCGGCCAGCGCATGCGCTTCGGCGACCAGCACAGTGCGCTTGCCCGAGCGCAGGTCGTCGCCGGAGGGTTTGCCGGTCACCGCGGGATCGCCGAACACGCCCAGCACGTCGTCGCGCAGCTGGAAAGCCAGGCCGAGGTCGGTGCCGAGCTCGTGGAAGAGGGTCTGGATGTCGGGCCGGTCGGCGGCGGCGGCGACCCCCAGTTGCAGCGGGCGCACCACCGTGTAGGAGGCGGTTTTGTAGGTGTTGACCGCCATCGCCGACGCGATCGACTCGACACCGCTGGCCTCGGCGACGATGTCGAGGTACTGCCCGCCCAACACCTCGGTGCGGATGTCCGACCAGACCCGCCGCACCCGGCGCTGCGCATCGGCCGGCAGGTCGGCGCCGGCGACGATGTCGTCGGCCCAGACCAGCGCGAGGTCACCGAGCAGAATGGCGGCCGATATCCCGAACTGTTCGGCCGGGCCCCGCCATCCGCGGGTGCGGTGCAAATCGGCGAACTTGTGGTGGGTGGTCGGGCTGCCCCGGCGGGTTGCGGAGGCGTCGATCACGTCGTCATGCACCAGCGCGCAGGCGTGCAGCAGTTCCAGAGCCGAGAACAGCAGGAGCTCGCCGTCGACGGCGTCGCGGCCCGTGATGGCTCGCCAGCCCCAGTAGGCGAACGCCGGACGGAGCCGCTTGCCGCCGCTGAGGACGAACTCCTCCAGGCCGGTGATGAGGCCCTGGTAGTCGTCGCCCATGTAGGCGGTGTCGGTACGGCGGGTGCGCAGGTAGGAGCGCAACTGCTCGGTTACCGCGCCGGCCAACTCGGCGGCCGACGGTGCGGTTGCTGCTGTTGCCTTAAAGCTCAGCGGGGCGCCCCTTTCTCGCTCAGCCCGGCCCGGGGACCCCCGGCGTGCGTTCAGCGTAGAGTGTGCCACCACGTCCGGGGGGACTCAGACCGTGGCGGCGCGCGGTCACACCGGCTGCCCGCAGACGCCGGTTGCTTCGATAGGCTCAGCGTCTTGCGTCCGTGTCGGCCGCGGTGCCGCTCCTGCTTCTGGCGAGGCGAGCCGGCGAAGCCGGTCCGCGGACCCGCCCCCGCGGCAACGTTGACCACCTTCGATCAGGAGCAAACTCGTGACCTTGAACACCGTCGCACTCGAGCTTGTCCCGCCGAACCTGGAGCGTGAGGAGCAGCAGACCCACGAAAAGGCTTGCGAGGACGCGCGCAAGGTTCTGCGGTTCGCGGCCGAGTGCGGTATCGAAGGCCGGATTCGCCACATTCTGATGCCCGGGATGATCGCCGAGGACGATGACCGCCCGATCGAGATGAAGCCCAAGCTCGACGTGCTGGACTTCTGGAAGACCCTCAGGCCCGAGTTGCCGGGCATGGCCGGGTTGTGCACCCAGGTCACCGCCTTTTCCGACGAGGCGGGCCTGCGGAATCGCCTCAACGATCTGACCGCAGCCGGTATCGAGGGCGTCGTCTTCGTCGGAGTGCCCCGCACCATGGCCGACGGCGAGGGCTCGGGCGTGCCGCCGACCGATGCGCTGGCGACCTTCCGGGACGACGTGCCCAACCGCGGCGTCATCCTGATTCCCACCCGGGCCGACGAGATCAGCCGGTTCAACTTCAAATGCGAGCGCGGGGCGACGTTCGGGCTGACCCAGCTGCTGTACTCGGACGCGATCGTGCCATTTCTGACCGAGTTCGCGCAGCACAGCGACGCACGCCCGGAGATCTTGCTGTCCTTCGGCTTCGTGCCGACCTTCGAGAACCGGGTCGGCCTGATCAACTGGCTGATCCAGGATCCGGGCAACGCGGCCGTGGCAGCCGAACAGGCCTTCGTCAAGACGCTTGCCGACAGCGAACCCGACCAGCGGCGCAAGCTGATGCTCGACCTGTACAAGCGGGTCATCGACGGTGTCGCGGATCTGGGCTTTCCGCTGAGCATCCATCTGGAGGCGACTTACGGAGTGTCCGCCGCTGCGTTCACGACCTTCGCCCAGATGCTCGACTACTGGTCGCCGGAGACGCGCTGAGCCTTAGGCCGCGTCGTCGCGGGGGGAGCTGACGCGGGGTGAGCGGTCCCGGCCGAGCCAGGCGATCAGCGCCACAGCTCCGGCGGCGGCGAACGTCGACAGCACCAGCCAGATGGCGGCGTGGGCGAACGATCGGGTGCTGGGATCGGTGTAACGGGCCTGGGCGGTCATGGTGCTCACCACGCCCGGCTTGAGTCGCCACTGCACCGTGTCGTCGCCGATGCGTTCGCCGTTGGTGGAGGTCACCTCGCCTGGGAACGCGACGCTCAATTCGACGTCGGCCCCCGGGTCGCTGAGCGAGGTGAGATCTACCCGGCCCTCCAGGATCACCAGGTTCCCGGCGCGACGCAGCGCCAGGTTCACCCCGGCTGCGTCGCGGTTCATCTCGGCCAGCTGTGGCAGTTCGGCGAAGGTCAGGTCGGAGAACACCGCCTGGGAACCGATGTAGCCGTCCCTGTTGTAGCCGGAGATTGCGATCTTCTGGGCGAACGGCAGGTCGGCGCTGAGCTTGGGGCCGTTGTCGTTGTCGTTGCGGGGTTTGGCCGCCGCGATGATCTGACCGGAGACCTGGTCGTTGGGGGAGACCGTGATGGTGGCCTTGATGCGCACGCACCCGACCGTGATGGGCGCGGTGATCAGCAGCAGCGCCACCAGCGCCAGCGGTCGACGGTATGTGGTGAACCGGCGAGCCGGACGTCGGAGAGACGGTAGTGAACGCCGAAGATGCACGGAGGTCATCGTGCCAGATCCGTGGGCCGATTCACCGATGACGCCGCGTTTGACTGCTCCAAGGGCAGCGGTCGGCCCAGGATGGCGAACGGCCGGGGGTCGCCGGCGAAGTGGTGACCGCGGATGACGTCGGAGAAGCCCAGCCGGCGGTACAGCCGCCAGGCGCGGTTGCCTTCGCCGGTGATCTCCGGCGTCGAGAGCAGCACGTGGGCCTCGGTCCGTCGGGCCAGCAGTCGCCGTGCCAGTGCCTCGCCCAGGCCGCTGCCCTGCGCGCGTGGCATCACATGCAACTCGGTCAACTCGAAATAGCTGGTCATCAGGCCCGCGATGTCGGGGCGGGGCCGCCCGCGGCGTTGCAGGCCGGCCACCACCTGCTGCTGCCACCACTGGTCGGGTGCTCCGCAGTAGCCATAGGCGACCCCCAGCAGTTCAGCGCTGGTCCCGGTGGCCCCGTCCTGCACGGCGGCCACCGCCTGCCAGCCGGGGCGGCGGGTGTGATCCAGCCACATCGCGGCTCGTTGGTTCTCGGTGCCCGGCGGGTAGTCCATCGCTGTGACGTACACGCGCAACGCCTCGGCGAGACGGTTGGCCATGTCGTGCGGCGACAGGTCGATGAGCAAACTCGCCAACGTGCAGGTTCCTCTCCCGGTCAGTGATGGGCCGCGCCGCACCCATTATCCGGGTTCAATTCCCGGACGTCGGCGGTTGTCGATCGGCTTCGCCGGACCGCGGCTACAATCAGCTGACGAAGCCTGTGGTACACCGCAGGTCGACCTCGTATTATCAGTGTTAGTTGCCCGCACAGTCCGTAACCAGCCGTGGGCAGCCATTTGAGCGGCCGTCGGCAAGGAGGGACGAATGCCACTCTCCGACCATGAACAGCGCATGCTCGACGAGATCGAGAGCGCCCTCTACGCCGAGGACCCCAAGTTCGCTTCCAGCGTTCGCGGTGGTGCCCTGCGTACCCCCACCACCCGGCGGCGGGTGCAGGGCATGGCACTGTTCGTGGCCGGCTTGGTGATGCTGGTCTCGGGAATCCCGTTCTACGCGACCGTCAACCCCGGATTCCTGATCCTGAGCGTGCTGGGATTCGTGGTCATGTTCGCCGGGGTGGTGTTCGCCATCACCGGGAACCATGCCGCAGCGGCCCGGGATGGCGCGACCCAGACGGGCGGGACCCAGCAGCGCCGGGTCAAGGGCGGCAGCGGTACGTTCGCCAGCCGGATGGAGGACCGGTTCCGCCGCCGATTCGAGCCGTAACGCGGCGCGTTTGATTGTCAGAGGGCAGCCGATCGGCTGCCCTTTTTCATGGGCGAATCTGGCCTGCACCAGCTGCCCGCTGGACGCGGCCCGACGATCGGCCCCACTCTGCCCCACCCCAATTTCGCCTCGGTGACCAGGCTGTTTTCTACCCTGGCTGGCCGCTGTCGGCGCAATCGAACCGAAAATACGGCACTCGAGTGGGGAATGGGGGTGAAGACGGCCCTTTAAATGGTGCAGAGTGGGTGATTGTGGGGTATTGTGGGCTCACGTTGTCGACTTGGCGGGAGGTGGCCGGTGTTCCTCGGCACCTATACGCCCAAGCTCGACGACAAGGGGCGGCTGACACTGCCCGCGAAGTTCCGCGACGCGCTGGCGGGAGGGTTGATGGTCACCAAGAGTCAGGACCACAGCCTGGCCGTGTACCCGCGGACAGAGTTCGAGCAGCTTGCCCGCCGCGCGGCCAAGGCGTCGCGGAGCAACCCGGAGGCACGGGCATTCCTGCGCAACCTGGCCGCCGCCACCGACGAACAGCATCCCGACGGCCAGGGCCGGATCACCCTGTCACCCGACCATCGCCGCTACGCCAACCTCTCCAAGGAGTGTGTGGTCATCGGATCGGTCGATTACCTCGAGATCTGGGATGCGCAGGCCTGGAGCGACTACCAGCAGACCCATGAAGAGAACTTCTCCGCGGCCAGCGATGAAGCACTCAGCGACATCATCTGAGGCGCACGCCCGTGCCTCGTGGCCTCTGTCCGAACCGACCCTGACGTACTTCCCCAACGTCAGGTTCGCGCTGTCGGGCAGGGACCTCGAGGCAGGGGCCGGGCGATCGCAAGCCCGGCGGAGCCGGGTGCAGCGGGTCGACCGTCACCCGCTCGGGCGGGTCGGCCGCCAACGGGTGCGCCACCAGTCGAGGGGAGGTGTTGCGGTGGCCGAGCAAGGCGAATTCGGGCACGTGCCGGTGCTGTTGGAGCGTTGCGTGGATCTGCTCGCCCCCGCGCTGACCCGGGAATCACCCGACGGCAGCGGTGCGACCCTCGTCGACGCCACCCTCGGGGCCGGCGGACACACTGAACGGTTTCTGACCGAGTTCCCCGGACTGCGGGTCATCGGCCTCGACCGGGACACCACCGCACTCGACATCGCCGGCACTCGGTTGACCCGTTTCTCCGATCGCCTCAGCACGGTCCACACCCGCTACGACGGGATCACCGCCGCGCTGGCCGAGACAGGTTTGGCCGCAACCGGTTCAGTCGACGGGGTGCTGTTCGACCTCGGGGTTTCGTCGATGCAACTCGACCGGGCCGAGCGCGGATTCTCCTACGCCCAGGACGCCCCGCTGGACATGCGGATGGACCCGGAAGCCGAGTTGACGGCCGCCGAGATCCTCAACACCTACGACGCGGCCGCGCTGACCGATATCCTGCGCCGCTTCGGCGAAGAACGCTTCGCGTCCCGAATCGCGGCGCGTATCGTCCGCCGGCGGTCGCAGACCCCGTTCACGTCGACGGGGGAGCTCACAGCCCTGCTCTACGAGGCGATTCCGGCACCGGCGCGGCGTACCGGAGGGCATCCGGCCAAGCGCACATTTCAGGCGCTGCGCATTGCGGTCAACGGCGAACTGGACTCGCTGCGCGCTGCCCTTCCGGCGGCGCTGAATGCCCTGGCGGTGGGCGGGCGCCTCGCGGTGATGTCCTACCAGTCGTTGGAGGACCGCATCGTCAAGCAGTTGTTCGCCGCGCTGACCGCGTCGCGTACGCCGGTGGGTCTACCGGTCGAGTTGCCCGGCGACAAACCGAGGTTCAGCACATTGACGCGGGGCGCCGAACGGGCTCAACCGGATGAGATCGAGCACAACCCGCGAGCGGGGTCTGTCCGCCTGCGGGCTGTGCAGCGCGTTGCAGCCGGCCCGATTGCGGCATCGAGGGGGGATTGATGGCGACCAAGCGCAAACCTGCGGCGCGGCACGGCGACCGCCGCCGGAACCCGGAGGGCGGGACCCGTACCGGGCCGCGCCGCACGAGCGATGCACCGCAGACCCGGCGTCCTCGCCGGCAGCACGGGACCGCACCCGCACCGGGGCGTGAATCGCGGTCGCGGTCCGGGCCGCAGAACGCGGTGTTGCCGCGTCCCGGCGCAAGGCCGGTGCCGCCGAAGAACACCAAGCAGGCCAAGGCGCGCGCGAAAGCGCGAAAGGCCAAGGCGCCCAAGGTGGTGCGTGTCCCACTGCGCGAACGCCTGATCGCCCGGCTGGCGTCGGTCGACCTGCGGCCGCGCACCTTGGCGGCCAAGGTCCCTTTCGTCGTGTTGATCATCGGTTCGCTCGGCATCGGACTCGGGATCACGCTGTGGCTGTCCACCGATGCCGCCGAGCGGTCCTACCAGCTGGGCAGCATCCAGGAACACAACCGGGTCCTGTTGCAGCAGAAGGAGGCGCTCGAGCGTGACGTGCTTACCGCCGAGTCCGCGCCGGCGCTCGCCGAGGCGGCCCGCGAACTGGGCATGATCCCGACCCGGGACACCGCGCATCTGGTCCAGGACCCCGCCGGCAACTGGGTGGTCGTCGGCGTCCCGAAACCGGCCGAAGGTGTGCCGCCGCCGCCGCTGAACACCAAGTTGCCCGACGACCGGCCGGTGACGCCGCCGGCCGAGGTGCCGGTCCGGGTGCCGCCTGCCGGGCCGAAGCTGGGCACTCGGCATCTGCCGGATGCCGGTCTGCCCGTTCCGGTTGCGCCCGGTGCCCCGCTGATCATTCCCGGCCTGCCAGGCATGGCCGGTCTACCCGGGGTGGCCCTGTCCGGGCCGACTCCTGGTCCCGCGCTCAACATCTCGCCGCTGCCGCCGGAGATCGCCGCCCTGCCACCGCAGGCCGGGTTGCCACCGGCGGCGGTGCTCCCGCCTGATGCGGTGCTGCCCCCGGCAGCCGTACTCCCGCCCGAGGCCGCCTTGCCACCCCAGCCTGCATTGCCACCCCAGCCCGCGCTGCCGCCGGAAGCCCTCTCCTCGCCGGCGGTGCCGGGAGCCACGCGATGAGACGGCCGGCGCGGGGGACCGGCCGTCCGGCGCGCCGCCCGGACGGCTCGATCAAGGCCGGCAGGCGCAACGCCGACCGAACCGCGAAACCGGCCAAGCCGGCCAAGTCGGGCAAGTCGCCCAAAGGCGCTCAACCGGCGGGGCATTCGGCCCGCGACCGCCGTACCCGGCCCGCCACCGAAGTGGGCCTGCGCAGTGCATCGTTCGTCTTCCGGCACCGCACCGGCAACGCCGTCATCTTCCTGGTGCTGGCCCTGTCGGCAGCCCAGCTGTTCTATCTGCAGGTCCCGCGGGCGTCGGGATTGCGCGCCGAGGCCGCCGGACAGCTCAAGGTCACCGATGTCCAACAAGCCATGCGCGGCGACATCATCGACCGCACCGGCGACAAGTTGGCGTTCACCATCGAAGCCCGGGCTTTGACCTTCCAGCCGATCAAGGTCGGCAAGCAACTCGAAGAGGCCAAGAAGAAGAATCCCGCCGCCCCCGATCCGCAGCGGCGGCTGCAGGAGATCGCCAAGGAGATCGCCGTCCGGCTCGGCAACAAGCCGGACGCGGCGACGCTGCTGAAGAAGCTGCGCAGCAACGAGACGTTCGTCTACCTGGCCCGTGCCGTCGACCCGGCGCTGGCCGAGGCGATCAGCGACAAGTGCCCGGAGGTCGGCAGCGAACGTCAGGACCTGCGGCAGTACCCCGGCGGGTCGCTGGCGGCCAACGTCGTCGGCGGCATCGACTGGGACGGCCACGGCCTGCTGGGCCTGGAGGACTCGATGGACGCCGTGCTGGCCGGCACCGACGGTTCGGTCACCTATGACCGCGGCTCTGACGGCGTGGTCATCCCGGGCAGCTACCGCAACCGGCACCGGGCGGTCAACGGGTCGACGATCCAGCTCACCCTCGACGACGACATCCAGTTCTACGTCCAGCAGCAGGTTCAGCAGGCCAAGAACGCCTCGGGCGCCCGCAACGTCGGCGCGGTGGTGCTCGACTCCAAGAGCGGGGAAATACTGGCGCTGGCCGGCGATAACACCTTCGACCCGTCCCAGGACATCGGGCGTCAGGAGGACCGGCAGCTCGGCAATCCGGCGGTGTCCTCGCCGTTCGAGCCCGGCTCGGTGAACAAGATCATCACGGCCGCCTCGGTCATCGAGTACGGCCTGTCCAACCCCGACGAGGTGTTGCAGGTACCCGGATCGATCAATGTCGCCGATGTCACCGTCAGCGACGCCTGGGAGCACGGCGTCGCGCCCTACACCACGACCGGGATCTTCGGGAAGTCTTCCAACGTGGGCACCCTGATGCTGGCGCAGCGGGTGGGGCCGGAGCGCTGGTTCGAGATGCTGGAGAAGTTCGGTTTGGGCCAGCGCACCGGCGTGGCGCTTCCCGGCGAGAGCGCCGGGCTGGTTCCGCCGGTCGATCAATGGTCGGGCAGCTCGTTCGCCAACCTTCCGATCGGCCAAGGCCTTTCGATGACGCTGCTGCAGATGGCCGGCATGTACCAGGCCATCGCGAACGGCGGGTTGCGGATCCCGCCGCGGATCATCAAGGCGACCATCGCCTCCGATGGCAGTCGTACCGAGGAACCTCAGCCGGCGGGCGTGCGGGTCGTTTCGGAGCAGACCGCGGCGACCGTGCGCAACATGCTGCGCTCGGTGGTGCAACGCGACCCGACCGGCGTCCAGCAGGGCACCGGATGGCAGGCCGCGGTGGACGGCTACCAGATCGCCGGAAAGACCGGCACCGCACAGCAGATCAACTCCGCCTGCGGCTGCTACTACGACGACGTCTACTGGATCACGTTCGCCGGGGTGGCGCCGGCGGACAATCCGCGCTACGTCATCGGGCTGATGATGGACAACCCCCATCGCGCTGCCGACGGATCGCCGGGCACCTCGGCGGCGCCGCTGTTCCACGACATCGCCAGCTGGCTGTTGCAGCGGCACAACGTACCGCTGTCGCCCGACCCCGGTCCTCCGCTGATCTTGCAGGCGATGTAGCGGATTACTCCGCGGGGCGATCTGCCGTTTCGAGCTGCCGTCGGCAGAATGCGGATCGGCTGCGCCGCTGTCCCCGCCTGCCTAGGTAGTCTCAGGTCCGATCCTGAGGACTCGGCCGCGAATGGAGGTGATGGCGGTGTCTGCCGCAATGCGCCCCGACGTCGGCGCCGGGACGCCGTTGCCGGCACTGGCGGCCCGGATCGGGGCGGTCGCGGCAACCGGCGATGTGGTGCCGGAACTGCCGATCACCGGGCTGACCCTGCGCGCCCAGGATGTGCAGCCGGGAGACCTGTTCGCGGCGCTGCCCGGCGCCACCACCCACGGTGCGCGGTTCGTGGCCGACGCGGTCGCCCGCGGTGCGGCCGCGGTGCTCTCCGACGGCCCGGGGGCCTCCGAGATCGCAGGCAGCGCAACGGCGCCCGAGACGCCGGTGCTGGTTCATCCGGCTCCCCGCGCCGTGCTCGGCGAACTGGCGGCGGAGGTTTACGGGCATCCCTGCGAGCGGCTCACGGTCATCGGGATCACCGGGACGTCGGGGAAGACCACCACCACCTATCTGGTCGAGGCGGGGCTGCGGGCCGCGGGCCGAACCGCCGGCTTGATCGGCACCGTCGGCGTCCGTATCGACGGCGTCGACCTGCCCAGCGCGCTGACCACCCCCGAGGCGCCGGCCCTGCAGGCGCTGCTGGCCGTGATGGCCCAGCGCGGGGTGGACACCGTGGTGATGGAGGTGTCCAGCCACGCACTGACGCTGGGCCGGGTCGACGGGACCCGGTTCGCGGTGGGAGCGTTCACCAACCTGTCCCGTGATCACCTGGACTTCCACCCGACCATGGCGGACTACTTCGAGGCCAAGGCGCGGCTGTTCGACCCGGGCTCACCCCTGCATGCCACCCGCGCGGTGGTCTGCGTGGACGACGAGGCCGGCGAGGCGATGGCGGCGCGCGCGGTTGCACCGGTCACCGTCAGCGCGACAGGCCGGTCGGCGCAGTGGGGCGTGGAGAAGCTGAGCACAGCCGGTGCCGCTGCACCCGGTGGTCGGGAGTTCGTGGCGGTCGATCCGGCCGGGGTGCACCATCGGGTCGGCATCGGATTGCCCGGCGACTACAACGTCGCCAACTGTCTTGTGGCGCTGGCGATTCTCGACGTCATCGGGGTGTCTCCGGAGCAGGCGGCACCCGGCCTGCGTGATGCCCGGGTGCCGGGCCGGATGGAGCCGGTCGACCGCGGTCAGGGCTTTCTGGCGCTGGTCGACTACGCGCACAAGCCGGGCGCGCTGGCCGCGGTGCTGGCGACCCTGGGCCAGGACCTGCGCGACACGACCGGTCGGCTGGCCGTGGTGTTCGGCGCCGGCGGCGACCGCGACCACGGCAAGCGCGACCCGATGGGCCGGATCGCGGCCCAGTCCGCCGACCTGGTCGTCGTCACCGACGACAACCCGCGCGGGGAGGACCCGGCAGAGATCCGGCGGACCATCCTGGCCGGTGCCGCCGGCGGTTCGGCCGAAGTGGTCGAGATCGGTGACCGGCGGGCGGCGATCGAGCACGCGGTGGCATGGGCGCGCCCGGGCGACGTGGTGCTCATCGCCGGCAAAGGCCACGAAACCGGGCAGACCGCCGGCGGACTGACCCAGCCGTTCGACGACCGCGTCGAGCTGGCCCAGGCGCTGGAAGCGCGCGAGCAGCACCGATGATCGCGCTGACCGTCGCGGAGATCGCCGAGATCGTCGGCGGCCGGCTCGCCGACATCTCACCGGAACAGGCCGCACGCACCACCGTCACCGGGACCGTCGAGTTCGATTCCCGCCGCATCACCGCCGGCTCGTTGTTCCTGGCATTGCCCGGGGCGCGGGCCGACGGACACGACCACGCCGCATCGGCGGTGGCCGCCGGTGCGGTGGCGGTACTGGCCGCCCGTCCGGTCGGGGTGCCGGCCATCGTGGTCGAACCCGATCCGCACGCCGACAGACAATCCGGCGCCCTCGAGCACGATGACGCGGCCGGGTCCGGCGCCGCGGTGCTGGCGGCGTTGGCCAGACTGGCCGCCGCCGTGGCCGCGAGCCTGGTGGCCGACGGACTGACGATCGTCGGCGTAACGGGCTCGGCAGGCAAGACCTCCACCAAGGACATGCTGGCCGCGGTGCTGGCGCCGCTGGGTCAGGTGGTGGCCCCGCCCGGGTCGTTCAACAACGAGCTGGGCCACCCTTGGACGGTGCTGCGGGCCGACGAGAACACCGACTTTTTGGTGCTGGAGCTTTCCGCGCGGCATCGCGGCAACATCGCGGCGCTGGCGGCCATCGCCCCGCCGCAGGTCGCGGTGGTGCTCAACGTCGGGACCGCGCACCTGGGCGAGTTCGGCTCCCGCGAGGCGATCGCCGAAACCAAAGCCGAACTGGTGCAAGCGGTTCCGGATTCCGGTGTGGTGATCCTCAACGTCGACGATCCGGCGGTGGCCGCGATGGCCGACAAGACCGCCGCGCGGGTGCTCAAGGTGAGCCGCACCGGACCCGCCGACCTGTGGGCTGAGGCGGTGATGCTCGACGCGCTGGCCCACCCGCGCTTCACCCTGCACACCGGCGACGTCGACATCGACATCACCCTCGCGGTGCACGGCGACCATCAGGTGAGCAACGCGCTGTGCGCCGCCGCGGTCGCGCTGGAATGCGGCGCCACACCGCAGCAGCTGGCCGCCGCGCTGGCCGACGCGGGCCCGGTGTCGCAGCACCGCATGCACGTCAGCACCCGCGCCGACGGAGTGAGGGTGATCGACGACGCCTACAACGCCAACCCGGACTCGATGCGGGCGGCGCTGCAGGCGCTGGCCTGGATCGCCCGCGGCGAGGGCCCGGGCGAGCCGAAGCGCCGCAGCTGGGCGGTGCTAGGGGAGATGGCTGAGCTGGGCGAGGACGCCATATCTGAGCATGACCGCATCGGACGGCTCGCGGTGCGCTTAGATGTGTCTCGTCTCATTGTCGTCGGAGTAGGGAGATCGATGGGCGCGATGCACCACGGCGCAGTCATGGAGGGATCCTGGGGCGCCGAGGCCACCGCGGTGGCCGACGTCGACGCCGCCCTGGCCCTGCTGCGGGCCGAATTGCGTCCCGGTGACGTGGTGCTGGTCAAGGCGTCGAACTCCGCCGGCTTGACCGTCCTGGCCGACGCCCTGATCAGCGACGATCCCGGAGTTCGCCGATGATAATGATCCTCGTCGCCGCCGGTGTCGCGCTGTTGGTCGCGATCCTGCTGACCCCGGTACTGATCCGGCTGTTCACCAAGCAGGGGTTCGGGCAGGAGATCCGTGAGGACGGGCCGGCCAGCCACCAGAGCAAACGCGGCACCCCGTCGATGGGCGGTGTGGCGATCGTGGCCGGGATCTGGGCGGGTTACCTGACCGCTCAGCTGGCCGGCCTGGTGTTCTACGGCACCGGACCGTCAGCGTCCGGGCTGCTGGTGCTGGGGTTGGCCACCGCGCTGGGCGGCGTCGGCTTCGTCGACGACCTGATCAAGATCCGCCGGTCGCGCAACCTCGGCCTGAACAAAACCGCCAAAACCGTCGGGCAGGTCACCGCGGCGACGCTGTTCGGTCTGCTGGTGCTCGGCTTCCGCAACGGCTCCGGACTGACTCCCGGAAGTGCCCAGCTGTCCTATGTGCGCGAGATCGCCACCGTCACACTGCCCGCGGTGGTGTTCGTGCTGTTCGTCATCGTGATCGTCAGCGCCTGGTCGAACGCGGTCAACTTCACCGACGGCCTGGACGGCCTGGCCGCCGGGTCCATGGCTATGGTCAGTGCCGCTTACGTGTTGATCACCGTGATGCAGCACCGCAACTCCTGCGCCAGCGCGCCCGGACTGGGCTGCTACAACGTGCGGGATCCGCTGGATTTGGCGCTGATCGCCGCCGCGACCGCGGGCGCCTGTGTCGGGTTCCTCTGGTGGAACGCCGCACCGGCGAAGATCTTCATGGGCGACACCGGGTCGCTGGCGCTGGGCGGGGTGATCGCCGGGATGTCGATCACCACCCGCACCGAGATCCTCGCGGTGGTGCTCGGCGGGCTCTTCGTCGCCGAGATCACCTCGGTCGTCGTGCAGATCCTGGCGTTTCGCAGCACCGGCCGCCGGGTGTTCCGGATGGCGCCGTTCCATCATCACTTCGAGTTGGCCGGCTGGGCCGAGACCACCGTGATCATCCGATTCTGGCTGCTCACGGCCATCGCCTGCGGGTTGGGTGTCTCCATGTTCTACGGCGAGTGGTTCACCGCCGTCGGTGGTTGACGTGCTGAGCGCGCTGTCCGCCGGCGCTCGGGTGCTCGTCGCCGGTGCCGGGGTGACCGGCCGGGCGGTGCTGAGCGCGTTGGCGCCGCTGGGGCTGGATCTGGCGCTCTGCGACGACGACCCGGCCGCGTTGCGCCCGCACGCCGACGTCACGACGCTGACCCCTGCTGCGGCCGCGGCGCGGATCACCGACTACACCCTGGTGGTCACCAGCCCAGGATTTCCGCCGAGCACGCCGGTGCTGGCCGCGGCTGCCGCGGCCGGGGTGCCGGTCTGGGGCGACGTCGAACTGGCGTGGCGGCTGGACGCGGCCGGCCACTACGGACCGCCGCGGCGCTGGCTGGTGGTGACCGGCACCAACGGCAAGACGACGACGACGTCGATGCTGCACGCCATGCTGTGCGCCGACGGCCGCCGCGCCCAGTTGTGCGGCAACATCGGCAGTCCCGTGCTGGATGTGTTGGGCGAGCCGGCCGGCGGTTCAGCGAGGCTCGACGGAGGAGAGCGGAAGCTGGGACCGCCGCATGAATCCGAACTGCTGGCCGTCGAGCTGTCCAGTTTCCAACTGCACTGGGCTCCTTCGCTGCGACCGGAGGCCGGCGCGGTGCTCAATATCGCCGAAGACCACCTGGACTGGCACGGTGACATGGCCGCCTACACCGCCGACAAGGCGCGCGCACTGGGCGGCCGGGTGGCGGTGGTCGGCATGGACGATGCCCGCGCGGCCGCACTGTTGGGTTCGGCGCCCGCCGCGGTCAAGGCGGGCTTTCGGCTCGGGGAGCCGACGGCAGGCGAGCTCGGGGTGGTCGACGGCATGCTGGTCGACCGCGCGTTCGCCGACGGCCTGGCGCTGGCGCCGGTGTCGTCGATATCGGTTCCCGGCCCGGTCGGGAGGCTCGACGCGCTGGCCGCAGCCGCACTGGCCCGCAGCGTGGACGTGCCGCCCGCGGCGATCGCGGACGCGCTGGCGTCGTTCCAGGTCGGCCGGCACCGCGCCGAACTGGTCATCGTCGCCGGCGGCGTCAGCTACGTCGACGATTCCAAGGCCACCAACCCGCACGCGGCCGAGGCCTCGGTGCTGGCCTACCCGCGGGTGGTCTGGGTGGCCGGTGGGCTGCTCAAGGGCGCCTCGGTCGACGCGACCGTCGCCAGGATCGCCGGCCACCTGGCCGGGGCGGTGCTGATCGGCCGCGACCGCGCCGCGGTTGCCAAGGCGTTATCACGACACGCACCGGATGTCCCCGTCGTGCACGTTGTGACAGGCGAGGATATCGGTATGGGTGATACTGCCGTGTCTCCAGTTACTCGTGTGACACAAGTAGCTGATGGGTCCGATGAGCTGCTGGGCTCCCGCGTGATGACAGCGGTGGTGGCCGCCGCCCGCAGTCTGGCCCAGCCCGGCGACACCGTGCTGCTGGCCCCGGCGGGGGCATCGTTCGACCAGTTCTCCGGGTATGCCGCCCGGGGCGACGCGTTCGCGGCCGCCGCGCGCTACGCGGCAGGGTCGGTGTGATCGGCGTGCTCGGCGTGCTGGCCCGGCTGCGGCTGCGGCTCGCTGCAGGCGCCGCCTCCGCCGACGAACCGGAGAAACCCGCCAATACCGAGCCGCGCACCCGGTTCGGCGCGTGGCTGGGCCGGCCCATGACGTCGTTTCACCTCATCGTCGCCATCGCCGCCCTGCTGACCACGCTCGGCCTGATCATGGTGCTGTCGGCATCGGGGGTGGAGTCCTACGGTGTCGACGGCTCGGCATGGCGGATTTTCGGCAAGCAGGTGCTCTGGACCTTGATCGGGCTCTTCGCCTGCTACGTGGCACTGCGGATGCCGGTGCGGTTCATGCGCCGCATCGCTTTTCCCGGCTTCGCCTTCACCATCGTCCTGCTGGTGCTGGTGCTCATCCCCGGTATCGGCACCCTGTCCAACGGTTCTCGAGGCTGGTTCGTCATCGCCGGCTTCTCCATGCAGCCCTCCGAGCTGGCCAAGATCGCGTTCGCCATCTGGGGCGCGCACTTGTTGGCGGCCCGGCGTTTGGAGCGCGCGACGCTGCGCGAGATGCTGATCCCGCTGGTGCCGGCCGCGGTGGTCGCGCTGACGCTGATCGTCGCCCAACCCGACCTGGGGCAGACGGTGTCGTTGGGCATCATCCTGCTGGCGCTGCTGTGGTACGCCGGCCTGCCGTTGCGGGTGTTCACCAGCTCGCTGGCGCTGGTCGTCGCGGCCGCGGCAGTGCTCGCCATCTCGGAGGGCTACCGTTCCGACCGGGTGCGGTCCTGGCTCGATCCCGACGCGGACCCGCAGAACGCCGGCTACCAGGCACGGCAAGCGAAGTTCGCGCTGGCCAACGGCGGAATCTTCGGCGACGGCCTGGGCCAGGGCACCGCCAAATGGAACTACCTGCCCAACGCGCACAACGACTTCATCTTCGCCATCATCGGCGAGGAACTCGGGTTCATCGGCGGGTTCGGGTTGCTGGCACTGTTCGGGTTGTTCGCCTACACCGGCATGCGCATCGCGAAGCGCTCCGCCGACCCGTTCCTGCGGCTGCTGACCGCCACCACCACGATGTGGGTGATCGGGCAGTCGTTCATCAACGTCGGCTACGTGATCGGGCTGCTGCCGGTCACCGGGATCCAGCTCCCGCTCATATCAGCGGGTGGGACCTCTACGGCGACAACGCTGTTCATGATCGGCATCATGGCCAACGCGGCCCGGCACGAGCCGGAGGCGGTGGCCGCGCTGCGCGCCGGTCGAGAGGACCGGATGAACCGGATCCTGCGGCTGCCGCTGCCGGAGCCGTACGCACCGACCCGGATCGAGGCGCTGCGCGACCGGCTGCGGTCCCGGCCGCAACCGGCCGGACAGCAGCGCGGCAAGGGGCGCGCGCCGGCCCGGTCGGCCGGCGGCGGTGCGGCGCGCAGCCAGGCGGCGAGTCGGGGTGCGGGCCGGGCAGGGCAAAATGGAGGCGGCCGAGGCCGCACGGGCGGCGTCCGACGAGCGGCGTCCGACGAGCGGCGTCCGGCCAGCGGCGTCCGACAGGCGGGCGCGCACGAGCATCGGAAGGTCAGCGTTAGGCGGTGAACGATTCGGTCATCAAGCCGGACCGCGCTGCGCCGATATCGGTGGTCCTGGCCGGCGGCGGTACCGCAGGCCACGTCGAGCCCGCGATGGCCGTCGCCGACGCGCTGAGCGCACTGGAACCGGGCGTGCGGATCACCGCCCTGGGCACCGCGCGCGGCCTGGAGACCACGCTGGTGCCGGCCCGCGGTTACGACCTGCAACTGATCACCCCGGTGCCGCTGCCCCGCAAGATCAACGCCGATTTGGCCCGGCTGCCGCTGCGGGTGCTACGGGCCATCCGGGAGACCCGGGCGGTGCTGCGCGCCGTGCAGGCCGACGTGGTGATCGGGTTCGGCGGCTACGTGGCGCTGCCGGCGTACCTGGCCGCACGCGGCATCGGTGCGCGGCGGGTCCCGGTGGTGATCCACGAGGCCAATGCGCGCGCCGGGCTGGCCAACCGGGTCGGCGCCCGCGGTGCACGGCGGGTGCTCTCGGCTGTCGACGACTGCGGGCTGGCGCATCCGGAGGTGGTCGGGGTGCCGGTCCGGGCGGCGATCACCACACTGGACCGGGCGGCGCTGCGGGCGCAGGCCCGCGCTCACTTCGGCTTCGCCGACGACGCCCGGGTGCTGTTGGTATTCGGTGGCTCGCAAGGTGCCCGGTCGATCAACCAGGCCGTCGCCGGGGCGGCCAAATATCTTGCTGCAGCAGGGGTTTCGGTGTTGCACGCGCACGGGCCGAAGAACACCCTGGATCTGCCGCAGCCCGCCGAGGACGATCCGCCGTATGTCACGGTGCCCTATCTGGAGCGGATGGACCTGGCATATGCGGCCGCCGATCTGGCGATCTGCCGGTCCGGAGCGATGACCGTCGCCGAGGTGTCGGCGGTCGGGTTGCCTGCGATATATGTGCCATTGCCGATCGGCAACGGTGAGCAGCGACTCAACGCGCTGCCGGTGGTCAACGCCGGCGGCGGGGTGCTGGTCGACGACGCTGCGCTGACTCCGGATTTCGTGGCCGGCACGGTCACCGCACTACTCACCGACGAGGCGCGACTGGCGGCGATGACCAACGCCGCCGTCCTGGCCGGGCACCCCGGGGCGGCGCGACGGGTGGCTTCCGTCGCGCTGGAAGTCGCGAGCGCAGCGAGGGACGGCCAGTGAGCGGCATGAGCAGGGTGGCCCTCGACGTCGCAGTGGCTGCTCGGCGGCCGGGGCGTGGCGCATGAGCCCGCCGGCGACGATGCAGAGCGGAGCTTGCGGAGCGATGCTGAGGAGCGGCGCATGAGCGCCGAGCAACTGCCGCCGGAGCTGAGCCGGGTGCACATGGTCGGCATCGGGGGAGCGGGCATGTCCGGGATCGCCCGCATCCTGCTGGACCGCGGCGGCCTGGTGTCGGGATCGGATGCCAAGGAGTCACGCGGGACGCACGCGCTGCGGGCCCGCGGCGCGCAGGTCCGGATCGGCCACGACGCCTCGGCCCTGGATCTGTTGCCGGGCGGTGTGACCACGGTGGTGACCACCCATGCTGCGATCCCCAAGACCAACCCCGAACTGGTCGAGGCCCGCCGCCGCGGCATCCCGGTGGTATTGCGGCCGGCGGTGCTGGCCAAGCTGATGGCCGGACGCACCACCTTGATGGTCACCGGCACCCATGGAAAGACGACCACCACGTCGATGCTGGTGGTTGCGCTGCAGCACTGCGGACTGGATCCGTCTTTCGCGGTCGGCGGTGAGTTGGGTTCTGCCGGTGCCGAAGCCGGCACCAACGCCCATCACGGCAGTGGACCGTTCTTCGTCGCCGAGGCCGACGAGAGCGACGGCTCGCTGTTGGAGTACACCCCGAACGTCGCGGTGGTGACCAACGTCGAAGCCGATCACCTCGACTTCTTCGGCAGCGCCGAGGCCTACACCCAGGTGTTCGACTCATTCATGGAGCGCATCGCGCCGGGCGGGGCGGCGGTGGTGTGTGTCGACGACCCGGGCGCCGCGGAGTTGGCCGACCGTACTGCGGCACAAGGCATCCGGGTGCTGCGCTATGGCTCCGAGGTCCCCGGACGGCAAGCGCTGGCCGGGTCACTGTTGAGCTGGGAGCAGCAGGGCACCGGCGCCGTGGCGGAGATCACGCTGGCCGGATCGACTCACCGCGAGGCGATGCGCCTGGCGGTGCCGGGCCGGCACATGGCGCTCAACGCGTTGGGTGCGCTGCTGGCGGCCGTCGAGGTCGGTGCGCCGTTGGATGCGGTCCTCGACGGCCTGGCCGGGTTCGACGGCGTACGTCGCAGGTTCGAGTTGGTGGGATCGGCGGGTACGGCCGGCTCGGTTCGGGTGTTCGACGACTACGCGCACCATCCCACCGAGATCGCCGCGACGCTGACCGCGGTCCGCGGCTTGCTCGCCGAACGCGGGACCGGTCGTAGCCTGGTGGTGTTCCAGCCACATTTGTACTCGCGGACAAAGGCTTTCGCTACCGAGTTCGGTCGCGCGCTGGACGGCGCCGATGAGGTCTTCGTCCTCGACGTCTACGGCGCGCGTGAGCAACCGTTGCCCGGCGTGAGCGGGGCGAGCGTCGCCGAGCATGTCAGCGTTCCGGTGCATTACCTGCCGGACTTCGCGGTGGTGCCCGAAGCGGTGGCGGCGGCAGCCGGTGCCGGTGACGTGATCGTCACCATGGGCGCCGGTGACGTGACCGTGCTGGGCCCGGAGATCGTGACCGCGCTGCGGGTGCGAGCCGACCGGACCCTTCCCGGCCGCCCGGGCGTGCTGTGAGCATGCCGCCCGAAACCCCGGACGTACCACCGGATGAGCCGGTGGGCGGCGGCGAGACCGAAGCTCTCGAGGGCATCGAGGTAGCTGAAGACCCCGAAGCCGCTGACGACGTTGAGGACGCTGAGGACGCCGGGGACATCGAGGACGCCGGGGGCGCCGAAGCCGGCAGTGACGACGAGGAACCGGCGGAAGCCGAGGGCCCGCGGCGGCGGGCGCGGCGGGAGCGGGCCGAGCGCCGTGCGGCACAGGCGCGCGCCGAGGCGATCGAACAGGCCCGGCGGGAGGCCAAGCGGCGGCTCCGGGCCGGCTCTGCCGAGCCCGCGAAACGCGTTCCGCGGGGCGCCATCCGGGGTCTGAAGATGGCGCTGGCCACATTTCTCGCGGTGGTGCTCGTCGTCGGGCTCGGGCTCATCCTGTATTTCACCCCGGTGATGTCGGTGCGCGACATAGAGGTCACCGGGATCGCGGCGATCACCCGCGAAGAAGTGCTCGATGCTGCAAAGGTGCAGCTCGGAACGCCGCTGCTGCAGGTTGACACCGCCGGTGTCGCCGAGCGTGTCGCGGCGATCAGGCGGGTGGCCACCACCCGGGTGCAGCGCCAGTATCCGTCGGCGTTGGGGATCGCAGTGGTCGAGCGGGTTGCCGTGGTGTTCAAGGACTTTCCCGACGGCCCCCACCTTTTCGACCGGGACGGCGTCGACTTCGCGACGGCGCCGCCGCCGGCGATGCTGCCGGTCTTCGATGTCGACAACCCCGGGCCGACGGATCCGGCGAGCCGGGCCGCCCTGCAGGTGATGACCGCGCTGGCCCCCGACGTCGCCGGCCAGATCGGTCGGGTGGCCGCCCCATCGGTCGCCTCGATCACTCTGACCTTGGCCGATGGCCGGGTGGTGATCTGGGGTAACACGGATCGGACCGCGGAGAAGGCCCAGAAGCTGGCGGCGTTGCTCACCCAGCCCGGCCACACCTACGACGTTTCGAGTCCGGATCTGCCGACCGTCCGCTAGTGGGATCACCGCGTCGGCCAATAAAATTCGCCCGGCGTGTCTCGGCGCGTCGGCGCCGATGACAGGCGGCACGGCCCTACTGTGGCGGTTGCGTGGAACAACTTGACATAACTCTAAGCCTTTGGTTGAGGTTGAGAGTTTGCCGGAAGGCAGCTCGGGAAGTTCTGCGGCAAGCCAGGCCCCAAGAGGAATCCAATCCCACCAGGGAGGAAGACGAACGATGACCCCACCGCACAACTATCTGGCCGTCATCAAAGTCGTGGGTATCGGTGGTGGCGGCGTCAATGCCGTCAACCGGATGATCGAGCAGGGGCTCAAGGGCGTCGAGTTCATCGCGATCAACACCGACGCGCAGGCATTGTTGATGAGTGACGCCGACGTCAAGCTCGACGTCGGCCGCGAGTCCACCCGCGGCCTCGGCGCCGGCGCCGACCCCGAAGTGGGCCGCCGAGCCGCCGAAGACGCCAAGGATGAGATCGAGGAGCTGCTGCGCGGCGCCGATATGGTCTTCGTCACCGCCGGCGAGGGCGGCGGCACCGGCACCGGCGGCGCACCGGTGGTCGCCACCATCGCACGCAAGCTCGGGGCGCTGACCGTCGGCGTGGTCACCCGGCCGTTCTCCTTCGAGGGCAAGCGGCGCGGCAACCAAGCGGAATTGGGCATCTCTTCGCTGCGCGAGAGCTGCGACACGCTGATCGTGATCCCCAACGACCGACTGCTGCAGATGGGCGATGCCCAGGTCTCGCTGATGGACGCGTTCCGCAGCGCCGACGAGGTGCTGCTCAACGGCGTCCAGGGCATCACCGACCTGATCACCACCCCCGGGCTGATCAACGTCGACTTCGCCGACGTCAAGGGCATCATGAGCGGTGCGGGCACCGCCCTGATGGGCATCGGGTCGTCCCGCGGCGACGGGCGGGCGCTCAAGGCCGCCGAGATCGCGATCAACTCGCCGCTGCTGGAAGCCTCGATGGAGGGCGCCCAGGGCGTGCTGATGTCGGTCGCCGGTGGCAGTGACCTGGGGTTGTTCGAGATCAACGAGGCGGCGTCGCTGGTCCAGGAGGCCGCTCACCCCGAGGCGAACATCATCTTCGGCACCGTGATCGACGACTCGCTGGGCGACGAGGTCCGGGTGACGGTGATCGCGGCGGGCTTCGACTCGGTCGGCTCGGGACGCAAGCCGGTCACCGGGGCGTCCGGCCAGGCCCGGCACGCGGTGGCCCCCGGACAGGCCGGCAAGGTCACCTCGTCGCTCTTCGACCCGGTCGACGCGGTCAGCGTGCCCGCCCCCACCAACGGTGCGACGGTCAGCGTCGGTGGCGGCCGGAACGGTGATGACGGCTGTGACGATGACGACGTCGACGTCCCGCCATTCATGCGCCACTGAGCCTGAGCAGGTGAGTTTTCGCGTCCGGCGGGTGACGACCACTCGGGCCGGCGGCGTCTCGGCCGCTCCGTTCGACGGCTTCAACCTCGGTGACCACGTCGGCGACGATCCGGCCGCGGTGGCGGCCAACCGGTCCCGGCTGGCATCGGCCACCGGACTCGGTCCCGACCGCCTGGTGTGGATGAATCAGGTGCACGGCGATCACGTGGTGCTCGTCGACGGGCCGCAGCGGGCAGCCGTCGAGGAGACCGACGCGCTGATCACAGGCGTTCCCCGGCTCGCGATGGTGGTGGTGACCGCTGACTGCGTGCCGGTGCTGATGGCTGATGCGCGCGCGGGGTTGGTCGCCGCCGTTCACGCGGGCCGGGTCGGGGCGCAGCACGGCGTGGTCGTTCGCGCGCTGGAGGGAATGCTCGCGGTGGGCGCGCAGATCGGCGACATCTCGGTGTTGCTGGGCCCAGCGGTCAGCGGGCCGCACTACGAAGTGCCCGCCGCGATGGCCGACGAGGTCGAGGCGGCCCTTCCGGGCAGTCGAACCCGCACCACGGCCGGTACGCCCGGACTGGACCTGCGAGCGGGAATCGCCCGGCAATTAACGGAATTGGGTGTCGAATCGATCGACGTCGACCCGCGCTGCACGGCAGCCGACCCGAAGCTGTTCAGCCACCGGCGCGACGGACGCACCGGCCGGTTCGCCTCGCTGGTGTGGCTGGAATGAGTCCGACGTGGGGTTGCCGGGGGAGCGGGACGAAACCGGTTGCGCCTGCCCGCGTGTCGTTGCCGCGCCAACGCGTACTCGCCCGTTACCGTCACCATTACTAGTCACTTCAGTCACATCTTCATCACAGTCATCAGCCTAGAAGGGTCCAGGGATGAGCACACTCCACAAGGTCAAGGCCTACTTCGGGATGGCTCCTATGGAGGACTACGACGACGACTACTACGACGACGGCGATGACCGCGCCTCGTCGCGCGACTACGCACCCCGGGCGGAGCGGTTCTCCGAGGATGTCTTCGATCGCGTCGCGGGCCGCCCGGATGGCCGCTACGACGAGCGGTTCGAGGACGAGGCGTCGCCCGGTTACCGGGGCGGCTACGACGACGAGGCTCGGGACCCGCGGTACCGGGCCCGCGAATTCGACCGGCCCCGCGAATTCGAGCGTTCGCGTTTCGCCTCGTTGCGCGGCGGTTCGACCCGCGGCGCCCTGGCGATGGACCCGCGCCGGATGGCGATGATGTTCGACGAGAGCAGCCCGCTGTCGAAGATCACCACGTTGCGTCCCAAGGACTATGGCGAGGCGCGCACCATCGGCGAGCGGTTCCGGGATGGCACCCCGGTGATCATGGATCTGGTGTCGATGGACAACGCCGACGCCAAGCGACTGGTCGACTTCGCGGCGGGCCTCGCCTTCGCCCTGCGCGGCTCGTTCGACAAGGTCGCGACCAAGGTGTTCCTGCTTTCGCCGGCCGACGTCGACGTGTCTCCGGAGGAGCGTCGCCGTATCGCCGAGACCGGCTTCTACGCCTATCGGTAGGCTGGGACGACAGTCGAGCCGGTCAGCGCGGTGCTGATGCGGGCCCACCCTCGTCAGTAAGGTCGCATTCCGTTGGCGCTGTTCTTCACGATTCTCGGTATCGCGCTGTTCGTTTTCTGGCTGTTGCTGATCGCTCGGATCGTCATCGAGTTCATCCGCTCATTCAGCCGGGACTGGCACCCTCGCGGTGCCACCGTGGTGATCCTGGAACTGATCATGAGCATCACCGATCCACCGGTGAAGCTGTTACGGCGGCTGATACCGCAGCTGACCATCGGCGCGGTGCGCATCGACCTGTCGATCATGGTGCTGCTGTTGATCGCATTCATCGGAATGGAACTGGCGCTACAGCACGCCGCTTGAAATACGCAGCTTAAAACACCCGGCCTGAGGGCCGGGGTGACCTGACGCCGGGCGCCGGGCCACCCCGAGCGTGCTCAGACCCGGGTCAGGCGCAGCCGCCACGCATCCGGGCCGCGCTCCTCATAACCGACGGCCAGCCGGCCGCCGCTGCGCTCGGCGAGCTGGTGCAGCAGCGGAATCGGGTCGTGCGGGGCCACCAGCAGCATCGACCCGCCCGGCGGAACCGCGTCGAAGGCCCCGAACACCGTCGCGTGCCGGATCGCGTGTGGGATCTCGCGTACGTCGAGCTCGGGCATCTCCTCGTCCTCCTCGCCGCAGTTGCAGCCGGCGTGACCGTGGCCATGCCCTTGGGTGTCCGGCCCGGGCTGCGCCCGCTCGGACGAGACTCCCGGCAGTTGGGTGGCGAGATCGGCCAGCGACACTCCGCTGGCCTCGGCGAGCGCGGGCAGCAGCAGATCGGCGATCTTGCCCAGCAGCGCCTCCAGCAGCACGCGGAGCGCCTCGGTGTGCGCGGCGATCTGCACTCGGTCGGTGTCGCGGGCGATCCGCGCCGCGGCCTGCTCGACCAGCTGGGTCTCGCCCAGCAGGCCCTCGACCAGGAGCCGCGATCGCTCGACGCCGGCCGAAGCCGGATAGATCAGCTCTACCGCGGCCCGCAGTTGCGGGCGCATTCCTTGATCGAGGAAGTCCAGCACCGCGCGGTGGGCGTCATCGAAGACCGGCCCGGCCGTACCGACCGCGGCGAACACCGCCGCCCCCAGCGCGGCCTGGCGGCCGAGCAGTTCGGCGTAGCGGGACCGTACGTCATCGACCGCGGCCGAGTCCGCCGCGCTGGTCGCCATGACCACGTCGTTGGTTGTCATCCTCAAGTGTCCTTCCGATGGGGCGTAATTTTGCTTCGGCCTTGCGGCCACGTGCCGTCAATATTTACGGGTTAGTCTTGTGAATAATACGGCCCGGGCGACCGGCCCGGTACCCCGCGGGGCCGGCGCCACCGCCGCGTCGGCCGGGGGCAACCCCGGGCCGTCGAGCATGAAGGCCCGCGAAATACGGGGCGTTTCACGGCTCGGTTGCCTAACACTTTGCTGCTCGCGGCCGGATGGGCCCAACCGGTTCGGGAAGTCGCCGGGCTCGGGCGCCGTTGTTTCCGGCTGCTCTGATCCGGCCGCGGTTGGATCGGCACCGCTCACCGGCGGGGATCGGTGATCGTCGTCACCAGATGTGTTTGCCAAAGCGTGATTTCTGTGGCAGCAATTTGAAATTCACTCTTAATATCATTCTCATTGCCGAGCACAGCGCCTGATGTGACAGGATGGACGGCAGTTACAACACGGCTAGCGTATTCCCGGTCGACCACACCTGCCCGATCGGTGCTACCTACTTGACTCAAGGGGGCAGACCATGCCACTAACACCGGCAGACGTGCACAATGTCGCGTTCAGCAAACCGCCGATCGGGAAGCGCGGCTACAACGAGGACGAGGTCGACGCCTTTCTCGACCTGGTGGAGACCGAGCTGACGCGGCTCATCGAAGAGAACGCCGACCTGCGCCAGCGGGTCAGCGAGCTCGACCAGGATCTGGCCGCCGCGCGCGCCGGTGGCGGTCAACAGGCCAGTGCCTCGATCCCGGTCTACGAGCCGTCGCCCGAGCCGGTGGCGCCGCCGCAGCCGGTGGTCGCCGCGCCGTCGGCCGCGCCGGAGCCCGTCACCGAGGACCAGCACCTCAAGGCGGCCCGCGTGCTGGGCCTGGCCCAGGAGACCGCCGACCGGCTGACCGGCACCGCCAGGGCCGAGTCCGAGAAGCTGATGGCCGACGCCCGCACCAACGCAGACCAGATCCTCACCGAGGCCCGCCAGACCGCCGAGACGACGGTCACCGAGGCTCGCCAGCGTGCCGACGCCATGTTGACCGACGCTCAGACGCGCTCGGAGACCCAGCTGCGTCAGGCCCAGGAGAAGGCCGACGCGCTCCAGGCCGACGCGGAACGCAAGCATTCGGAGATCATGGGCACGATCAACCAGCAGCGCACCGTGCTGGAAGGTCGCCTCGAGCAGTTGCGCACCTTCGAGCGGGAGTACCGCACCCGGCTCAAGACTTACCTGGAATCCCAGCTCGAGGAGTTGGGTTCCCGAGGCTCGGCGGCACCGGTCGACACCAGCGCTGCCAGCGACGGCGGCGGGTTCAACCATTTCAACCGGGGCACGAACTGACCGTCGGAATCGAACCGTCGCAGGGGTGCATGCAGTCGAGTAGTCTGCTCGTCGGGCGGGAGGTGAATCGATGCTGATCATCGCATTGGTATTGGCGGCAATAGGACTTGCTGCGTTGGTATTCGCCGTGGTCACCAGTAATGCGCTGGTGGCCTGGGTGTGTATCGGCGCGAGCTTGCTGGGCGTGGTGTTGCTGATCATGGACGCGCTGCGGGAACGCCGCGGCAACAGCCCGGCCGCGCCGGAGGCCGTTGCGGATTCCGAAGATTCGGATGCCGTCGCTGACGACGCTGCCGAAGACGTGGCCGAGACTTCCGACGCGGCTGAAACGAGCGGCGAAGAAGCCGTGGCGGACTTCGACGGCGAGTCGGCTGAGGAGCCCGTCGCACACCCTGCGGACTAACACGCAGTGCTGGTCGGCGTGGCCAGTAGGTCGCGGACTTCGTCGTCGGTGATCTGCCGAAAGTCGAGATAGGTCTGTCCCACCGCGTCGAAAGCGGCGGGCATCGTCGCGCACACGACGTCGTCGGCTTCCTGGGCGATCTTGCGGCACGCCGAGTGTGGGCCAACCGGTACCGCGACGACGGTGCTGGCCGGTTCTGCCGACTGCACCGCCCGCACCGCCGCCAGCATGCTCGCGCCGGTGGCGATACCGTCGTCGACGAGGATCACCACCCGGCCGCGCAGGTCGGCGGCCGGCCGATCGCCGCGGTAAGCGCGTTCACGGCGGTGCAATTCGGCCGTTTCGCTTTCGATCACCGACTGCAGCACCTCACTGCTGATGTCGAGGTCGGCGATCACGTGCTCGTTGAGCACCACGTACCCGCCGCTGGCCAGTGCGCCCATCGCCAGTTCGGGCCACCGCGGCACGCCCAGCTTGCGGACCAGGAACACATCCAGCGGCGCGTGCAGCGCGGCGGCGACCTCCCAGGCGACCGGCACCCCGCCGCGGGCCAGACCCAGTACCAACAAATCCTGCGCGGTTTGGAAAGTGGACAGGCAATCGGAGGTGTATCCGGCCAGCACCCGGCCGGCCTCGCGGCGGTCGCGGAATGTGCGCGTCGACGTCTGGTTCGGAGTGCCCGGTCGAGTCATCTCCCCATCGAGCCTACGACGCTAGGGGTCGAGTTGGGCGGGGGCGACGCGGCACCCGGCGCTTTGGGCTCCGGCGTGTAGGTGGCGATCCCAGACGGCGACGATCAGGTCGGGTTCGCCGACAGCCAGCGCACTGGCCAGATGAACTGCGTCGGCTCCGCGCAAGGAATGGGCCCGGGCGAGGTGGCCGGCGTGCTGTTCAACCTTCGCGGTGAGTTCGACGGGACGGGTCGCGGCCCAGAAGGTCTGCCAGTCACGCTCAGCGGCGGTGAGCTCGGTCTCGGTCAGGTCGTGATTCCGGGCCGCTGCAGCAAGTGCGGCGCGGACTTCGGGGTAGGCCAGCCGGCTGGACAATGCGGCGTCGCAGCCGTCCCATAACGCTGTCGCCAACGAGCTTCCTGTCTCGGTGGTGAGCAGTTTGACGAAGGCGCTGGCGTCGAAGTAGACGAGCGGCACCGGTCAGCGCCGCTGGTCGCTGACCCGGTCAGACAGCGGCCGTCGCGGTCGGGGCCTGGTCCGGCCCGCAGCGACAGGCCGCGGCGCGGTGGCCTTGCCAATCACGCCTTCGGCTGTGAGACGTGCCAGGGCGCCTGCGCTGTCCACCGCGGTTAGGCGCGCGACCGGAATGCCACGGTCGGTGATGACGACCTCACCACCGGCCCGAACTCGGTCGAGCCAATCGCTGAGCTGCGCACGCAACTCGGTGACGGATACATCCACACCGCGAACTGTACGCTTGCCGGACCGTAATCTGTACGTTTTTCAGTGTGTCCGAGGGGGTGTGTGAGTTCACGACATAGGTGACAGGTGAGTCGCGTCATGGGTGACACCAGTAGGGATGGTCGATGAGTCGCGTCATGGGTGACAGTCATGGTCCATGTCCAAAGCCCGAGTGGTCGTTCTCGAAGTCCTCAGCGGAGACCTGTCGGTGGCCGCCGCAGCCGACACCTACAAGATCTCCCGCCAACACATCTACCG